>NZ_RWKS01000018.1:0-84432 GCF_003985085.1 Sphingomonas sp. TF3
GTAAATTGAACTACATCTCCACTATTAAAATAGAAATCGCTTAACGTTGATGCATACGCTCCAAAAGTAATATCCTGATCTTGTATCTGTGAACCATTGCTGGCCGATGGAATCGAAAAGGTGCGATTATACTGGCCGGTGTTGATGTCGGCGCAGCCCTTCGATGTAGCCGCCGCCGCAAAAGCGGGCATCAAGGCGAACATAAAAGCAAAAAGCGCGATTAAAGGGCGGCTTGGATGCCCTGCGGCGCGTCGTCGGCCGAGTTCGCGCATGCGATTGCGATGAGCAAAGGTACCAAGTGCAGATCGCATGCATCCGGCGAAGGCACGAAATCGCCCCCGCTCAGTCCGAAACTGCCCCATTATTTCCCCCGCCCGCGAATCGCTTACTTTGAGAAGATCTTAGCTGATTTTTGTAATATGTAATAATAAAGAAATTGCTTCAGGACAGATGCTTGCGTGTCCTGGAGATCGATCGTGTTTTTAGATGGTGATGCCCCTGATCGATAACCGGCGTTCTGCATTAAGGTAGGATCGCGATATACGCCGAGGGCGATGATCGCTCCCTGTTCAAGATGCCAAATGAAATCACGCGTGCGGGTTCGCCCAGATCGTCAGGCGAAATCTGTATATTATTTCACATGCGGCGTAATGATTGCGCGCTTTGATACGGCCCACGCCCTCTTTCGCGCTTCGGCACAAAAGCGCGGTGAGAGGGTGTTCATCGAGAATGGCAGCGTCGCTCGAACAGGTGACCACAAGCGGGCGTTGAAAGATCGGACATTGCCGACCTTTCCCACTGCGCCGAGCCGGACCGACGACGCTCCAGGCGGGCTTTGATCCGTCGCCGGAGTGTAGATTTCTAAGTGGTGATGGCGGCCGGCTGCGGTGTGCAGATCGCGAGAAAGCCACCAGCCATAAAGGTCGCCATATACTCCTTTACCGACACAAAGTCGTCCGACCGGCTGATGCCACCCGATAGCTTGTCGATCCGCCCGGTGCGCGCGAGCGTCAGCATCAGCGCGCCGGTGACGAAATGATAACCCCAGAAAATCTTGCTTTCCTCGCACTCGGGGAGCGCTTGCTTGAGCAGTCCGATCAGCCGCAGAACGACCGGGTCGAAATGCGTGTCCATCAGCTCGGCCCCCCATTCCGGCGTGTTGGCGACCTGCGCGCCGAGTTTCGCATAGTTACGCCAGCCCTCGCCGCCATCGATATAGAGGTCGAGATCGGTATCCAGAAATGCGCGCAGCGCGCCCTCGACGGTCGGCTTGCCCGCGGCGGCGGACTCGTAATCGTCAAGCGCCTTCATCCGGCGCTCGCTGGTTACCACCGCACGGCGCGCGAATACTGCGTCGAACAACGCCTTCTTGTCGGCGAAATAATAATTGAGCAGCGTGTGATGGACGCCGACTCGCTTGGCGACCTCCTTCAGTGTCACGCCGTGCAGGCCGTGTTTGGAGAATAGCTCTTCGGCCGTATCGAGGATCAACTCCATCGTTTCGGCGCGTTGCTCGGCCCGGCGCGGGCGACGCTGTACGGGTATATCCTGGGTCACGACAATGTCCTTCCCGACTCCCGACGCGAGCGTCAAGCAGCGATCGCCGCTTGTTGATCATTCACACACGAGAGAGTGACTTATTGACAGGAGAGCCGCTGATCCGCATCATCGCGACAACGACGAAAACACGTCGACGGAGAGGGTTTATGGAAGTTCCGGCCTCGGATGCCGCGACGCGGGCGATCGGTTGGCCGGGCGGGGCGTTCAGGCGCGGATTGGTCCTGTTCGTGCTGACCTTTGTCTATGTCCTGAACTTCCTCGATCGGCAGTTGATCGGAATCCTTGCCAAGCCGATCCAGGATTCGCTGCAGATCACCGACGGCCAGCTTGGATTGCTCGGCGGTTTGTATTTCGCTCTTTTCTATTGCTTCATTGCGATCCCCGTCGGTTGGTTCGCGGACCGCACCAACCGCGTCACCGTGGTGTCACTGGCCTGCGCAATCTGGAGCGGTGCTACGATTGCCTGTGGATTGGCGGTGACCTTCCCGCAGCTGGTGTTGGCGCGCATGACAGTGGGATTCGGCGAGGCCGGCGGAGTGCCGCCGTCTTATGCGATAATTACCGACACCTTTCCAAAGGGACGGCGCGCGACGGCGCTCAGCATCTATAACCTCGGTCCACCGATCGGCGCGGCGATCGGCATCGCATTCGGTGCGTCGGTCGCTGCAGCGTTTGATTGGCGCGATGCGTTTATCGCGATCGGCGCGATCGGCATTGTCACCGCGATCGCTGTGCGGTTGCTGATCCGCGAGCCGACGCGGGGGGCGCTCGACGATGCGCTGCCCGGGGGGCATGTCACGGTGCCGTTCTGGGGAACGGTCGGTGCGTTCTTCGCCAACCCGGTGCTGCTGCTTGTCTCCATCGGGAGCGGGGCAACGCAGTTTGTCACTTATGGTCTTGGCAACTTCGCGGTGCTGTTCCTGATCCGCGAAAAGGGCATGACACTGGGGGAGGTCGCGCTGTGGTACGCCATCGCAGTGGCGATCGGCATGGGCGGCGGCATGCTGGCCTCCGGGCGCGTGATCGATCGCCTGCTGCCACGCTCGCGCCAAGTCTATGCGATCGGGCCGGCTGTTTCGCTGGCGATCGCATTGCCCTTCTATGTCGCGTTCCTCTGGACACCGGGCTGGCCAGTGGCGTTGGTGCTGCTGACTGTGGTGATGCTGCTCAACTATTTCTACCTCTCGGCTGCGGTCGCACTGGTGCAGGAAGAGGTGCGCCCCGACCAACGCGTGCTGTCCGGAGCACTGTTGCTGCTGGTGATGAATTTCATCGGGCTGGGGCTCGGTCCTACCTATGTCGGCGCGGCGAGCGACTGGTTTACCGCACACGGCTCCGCGCATGGATTGCAGGCGGCGCTCTACACCCTCGCGCCCGCCTATCTCGTCGCAATCGCCCTGTTCCTGTGGCTCGCCCGCGTGTTGCGTGTGCGTGGCAGCCTACCCAGAAAGGACATAGCATGAAGCTGCTGATCCATTCGCTCGCGCTGCTCGGCGTGGCCGGTGCCTCCGCGTCTGCGGCGCAAGCCCCTTCCACCCCGATCGTCACCGCGCCTGCCGGGAAGCTGCAGGGCGTCGTGGAGGACGGGGTTCAGGTGTTCAAGGGCATCCCCTATGCCGCTCCGCCGGTGCAGGCGCTGCGCTGGCACCCCCCTGTGCCGCTGCCGCGGTGGAGCGGCGTGCGCGCTGCCGATGCTTTCGGCCCAGCCTGTGTCCAGCCACAGGCGAAGACTGCGTCCATCTACAGCGGCGACCCAATGCCCGTCAGTGAAGATTGTCTGACGCTTAATATTTGGGCCCCCGCTAACGCCAGCGATGCGCCCGTGTTTTTCTGGATCCATGGCGGCGCATTGGTGGCCGGGTCAGGGCGCGAGCCGCTCTATGATGGCAAGCGGATGGCCGAGCGCGGGGTGATCGTGGTGTCGATCAACTATCGTCTCGGCGTGCTCGGCTGGCTGGCGCATCCCGCGCTCAGCCACGAATCGGCCGCTCACGTCTCGGGCAATTACGGACTGCTTGACCAGATCGCAGCGCTCAAATGGGTGCGTGCCAATATCGCTGCGTTCGGTGGCGATCCCGCCAAGGTTACGATCGCGGGCGAATCCGCAGGTGGGCTGAGTGCGATGTACCTGCTCGAATCGCCCCTCGCGCGGGGGTTGTTCGCGCGAGCGATCGTCGAAAGCGGCTATATGATCTCGATGCCGCAGCTCAAGAAGGCGGTTTACGGTGCGCCTTCGGCCGAAGGGGCAGGGGAGCTGCTTGCCGCCGCGCTGCAGGCACCCGATCTTGCGACACTACGCGGAATGGACGCGCAGACTCTGACCAACAGCGCCGCTGCAATGGGATACGGCCCCTGGGGAACCGTCGACGGACTGGTGCTGCCCGAGCAGATGGTCTCAACGTTCGCTGCAGGGAAGCAGGCACCCGTTCCCGTGCTCGCTGGCTTCAACCAGGGCGAGATCCGCTCGCTGACGGTGCTCGCGCCCAAAGCCCCTGCGACCGCCGCCGACTATGAGAAGGGCATCCGGGAGCGCTATGGCGATCTCGCCGACACGTTCCTCACCTTGTACCCGGCCGCCACCTATAAGGAGAGTATCCTGGCGACGACTCGCGATGCGCTCTATGGCTGGACTGCCGAGCGGCTCGCGCGGATGCAGACTGCGCTCGGCCAGCCGGCTTATCTCTATCTGTTCGATCACGGCTATCCCGCTGCAGATCAAGCCGGGCTCCACGCCTTTCATGCGAGCGAATTGCCGTTCGTATTCGGCACCTTCGACCGCACCCCGCCACGCTGGCCGCGCGTGCCGGAGACACCGGCAGAGCGCGCCGTGTCCGACGCATTGCTCGATTACTGGACAAGCTTCACGCGTGACGGCCGACCCGTGGCCGCGAACGGGCCGATATGGCAACCCTTTGGCACCGGCCAAGCCTATCTCCACGTCGCCGACGTGCCGCGCGCCGAGGCGAAACCGATGCCGGGCATGTACGCGTTCAACGAGACCGTGATGTGCCGCCGCAAAGCGACGGGCACGATTGGCTGGAACTGGAATGTCGGGCTGGCCGCACCGAAGCTGCCGGCCGCAGGGGCGGGGTGCCCCTGACGGTGAGCAGCGCCAAATGGGAGATGCGCCGGAGGGCGGGTGAAAGGGGGCAATTACCGCCCGACGTGAGTCGTGCTGATCTGCCCCGCAGCAAAGTCCGCGCTTAGCCGGAGCTTGTCGATCTTGCCCGTTGCGGCGAGCGGCATCGCCTCGACCTCGGCGACCTGGTCGGGGATCCAGAAATCGGCGACCTTGCCGCGCAACATTCCGATCAGGCTGTCGGGGGTTCCGCTCGCGTCGGCAGTTTCGACAACCAGCAGCGGACGCTCGCCCCATCTGGCGTCAGGTCGCGCGATCACTGCAACGTGACGCACGGCCGGATGTCCGCCGACAATCGCCTCAATCTCGGTCGGGTTGATCCATTCGCCGCCCGACTTGATCAGATCCTTGGCACGCCCGCAGATGGTGAGGTTGCCGTCGGCGTCGATCATCGCCAGGTCGCCGGTATCGAAAAATCCCTCTTCGTCCAACGCGTCGCTCTCGGCTCGAAAATAGCGGTCGAGAACGCTTGCGCCGCGGACCTTGAGATGTCCCATCGCCTCGCGCTGCGAAGGAAGGGCCGCACCATCGGCATCGGTCAATTTGAGATCGACCCCAAGCGGCGGTCGCCCCGATGCACCGCGGCCTTGCCCGGTGGGATAGGGCGGCGCGATCGTCCCGGTCGGCGACAGTTCGGTCATTCCCCAACTCGTCTGGACATAGACCCCGAGCCGCTGCTCGATGCGATTGATCAGCGCATCGGGACAATTCGAGCCGCCGATCAGAATGCGCTTGAGATCGGGTAACTCGCCACCGGTGCGTTCGAGATGGTCGACAAGCCCGAGCCAGACGGTCTGCACCCCGACCGCGATTGTCACGCCCTCGTCGCGCATCAGGGTCGCCAGGCTCGCTCCGTCGATCGCTCGCCCGGGCAAGACCAGCTTGGTGCCCGCCGCAGGCGCGGCAAACGGTAGGCCCCAGCCATTGGCATGAAACATCGGCACGCAGAGCAGCAGCACATCCTGCGCGGTTAGCGCGATCGAATCTGCCTGGAGGGTGCGCAGCGTGTGGAGGTAGTTGGAGCGATGCGTGTAGAGGACGCCCTTCGGCCGCCCGGTCGTGCCGGAAGTATAGCACAGCCCGGCCGCAACGTTCTCGTCAAAGTCCCCCCATGCGCTCGCGGCACCATGTTGGTCGAGGAGACGTTCATAGTCCCACAGCTGTGCCCGATGGTCGCCGAGCGTCTCGCCCGGCAGCAGCGCAGCGTCGATTGCCACGACGTGTTCGATCGCCGGGCACAACTGCAGTAATGCTCGTGACAGCGGCAGCAGATCCGCTGCAACGACAAGGACCCGGTCCTCGGCTTCCTCGATCATCGTGGCAAGGTGCTGTACGGTCAGCCGCGGATTGAGCGTATGGCACACCAGCCCCGCGCCCATCGCTGCGTAATAGACCTCAAAATGTGCCTGGGTGTTCCACGCGAGCGTGGCGATGCGGTCGCCGAACCGCAAGCCGAGCGAGGCCAGCGCGCCCGACATGCGGTTGCTGCGCGCGCGCAGATCGGCGTAGCCGGTCCGGCGCGACACGCGCCCGGCATCGGCTTCCACCACTTCGCGCGTGCCAAACCACTTTGCGGCATGATCCAGGAATTTGTCGACTGTCAGGCCGTAGCTTTGCATGATGCCTTCGTGGTTGGCGGGATGGGCAACGGCCACCGCCCGCGCGGGCGGTGGCCGCCGTTGCGTCAGAAGGTTTTCAGCACCTTGACGCCATACTGACGCGGCGGTCCGGCGAAATCGAGCCCGCTGTTGAGCGCTGCAACATAGTGTTGATCGGTCAAATTGGTGCCGTAAGCCGTTACCGTCCAGGTCTTGTGCTGCCATGCCACCTGCGCGCCGAGAATGTTGCGCGCGTCGAGCCGGTCGCCCTGCGCGGCGTTCTCGAACAGCGTCGCCCATTGCGCCGCGATATGCCCGAAATTGACGCGCGGAGTGAGCGTGTCGCCGTTGGCGAAACGATGCTCGTACGACGCACCGAGATTGAAGGTGAGGTTGGGCGCATAGGTCTGCTCGCGCCCCTTGAGGTTAAGGCAGGTTGCAGTGGCGGGTCCGGTGGTCGGCGAACACGGCGCAAACGACCCGCCGGTGCGCGTGTCGAGCGCATAAAACTGCGCCAGCTCGCTGTGCAGGGCGTTGATCCCGGCGTCGAAGGTAAAGTTGCCCGCCTTCAGATCGGCCTCGGCCTCGAACCCGTAGATCTTGGTCGTGCCCGGCACGTTGATCTCGAAACCGAACACCGGTAGCGTCGGATAGCCGACGATCACCTGGAAATTCTGGTAATCGTTGTAGAATCCGTCGATCGTCGTGTGGATGCGGCCGCCTGCGAAATTGGCCTTCCAGCCGGCTTCGTACGAGCGCACCTTTTCGGGTTGGAAGGGCGGGGTGGCGAGGCCCGAGCCGACCGGCACGTTGATTCCGCCCGGGCGGAAGCCGGTCGCGACGAAGCCGTAGAGATAGTTGTTGCGGTCGATCACCCAGCCGAGCGACGCCTTGTACGAGAAATTGTCCGATGTGATGTGCTGGTCGTCGCGGAGCCGTAGCCCGTTCTGGTTGATGTCGACATGATTGGTCGACTGGCTGGCGGTGTAGCGTCCGCCGAGATCCAGCGTCAGCCGTGGGGTGATCTTGAAGCCGACTTGCCCGAACACCGCGAGCGAGCGCTCAGGGTTACGCCCCTGCAGCGTGTATTGCGCGGCGGTCGTGCCGAGCGGCTGCCCCGCCGCCGGAGCGTCGATCACGAACTGGTAGGGCGGCAGCCAGAAATAGGTGTTCCACAGCCCGAAGGCACCGATCAGCCAGGTCAGGCGCTGGTTATCGGGTGAGATGAGGTTGAATTCCTGGCTGAACTGCGTTTCGGTGGTGGTGTCGAAGAAGATGTAATTCTTCCGTGCCGGCGCGGTTGGCGTGGCGGCGACGTTGGCGGTCGCATTGGTGCCGTCGAGATCTGCGCGGTATAGCGTGTTGCCGTTCTGGAAGCCGGTGATCGAGCGGAATTTGATGCCGCCGACGAATTCATAGTCGATCTTGAGCACGGTGCGGACGAACTTGTCGCGTGCTTCCTGCGGCATGTTGGCGCTGATGTCGAACAGGTCGCGGTAGTTGGGATTGGCGACGGTGCCGCCGGCCAGCGTCAGCGTCTTGAAGCGATTGGTGAAGGGGTCGGCCGGATAGGCCCCCATGTCGAGATAATCGAGATCGGTCTTGGACAGGATCGACAGTCGATCGGTCGGTTTCCACAGGAAGCTTATCCGCCCTGCGATCGAGCGTACGCTGCCGTTATTGCCGGTATAGGGTGCCCCGCCCGGCCCGGTGATGTGATAGAACCCGTCGCGCCGTTCGCCCGAAAAGGCGACGCGCGCGGCAAAGGTGTCGCTGATCGGCAGGTTGACCGCCCCCTGTCCGCTCAGGTCGTTATAGTTGCCGTAGCTCGCGGCGAAATAACCGTGCGTACCGCCGCCGATGATCGGATCGTTGGTGTTGGCGAAGACCGCGCCGCCCGTTGCGTTTTGGCCAACCGACGTCCCCTGCGGCCCGCGCAGGATCTGGATATTGGCGATGTCGAAATACGGCTCTTCCTGGAAATAGCCAGGGAAGGTGGGCACGCCGTCGCGATAGGTGATGACGCCGGTGGTGGTTTGCGAATTGTGCTCGGCCTTGCCGATGCCGCGCACATTGAACTCGAGGCCCTGCCCGAAATTGTTGACGACCACGCTCGGCACCGCGAACTGCAGTGCGTCGATGTTGACGACGCCCTTGTTGGCGAGGTCGCTGCCGCTCAGGACCGAAGCCGCGATTGGAGTCTGCGATAGCTTGTCGTTGCGACGGAGCGCGGTGACGACGATGTCCTGGCTGCTGTCGGTCGCCGCCGCTGGCTGGACGTCGCCCGTCTGCGTGGTGGCGGTCTGGGCGATCGCCGCACTTCCCGATGTGAATGCTAACGCCGATGCGCTTAGCAACAATGCAAAGCTCTTCATAAACCTCCCCATCCTCACCCACACACGCTCTCCGGCGCGATGGGGTCTGGATGCCCCAGTTTTCGATCCGAATCAACACTCATTCTCTACAGAGTGAATTAAAGATCTGGTCCAGTCGGAGATCGCAGGGCAGCCCTTCCCACTTGACGCGGCTGCATCCGGCATGGGGCGCGTGGAGGGTGAGCGGCCGCAGCGAGCGCCGTGCCGGACACTGCGACCGCGTCAGAGGATAACCCGGGGGGCATTCCCCTGTGCTGGCTCTGCTTTTTGTAGGGAGGGCGGTGGCGACCGCCGGGGTTCGTCGCGATGGCACTCGATTTCGGAGCGCCCGAAAAGCGGCAGATACTCGAACTAAGCGCGCTCCATCACACCGCGACGTCGGCCTTGATCGGACCGTGCGGCATATACCCTTCGACCTGAAAATCCTCGATCCGATAGCTGTCGATATCAGCGGGTTTGCGGAGGAGGCGCATGGTCGGGAACGGGCGCGGATCGCGGGATATCTGTTCGCGCGCCTGATCCAGATGGTTCAGATACAGATGGACGTCACCGCCCATCCAGACGAGCTCTCCCGGGCGGAGATCGGCCTGTTGGGCAAGCATCAGCTGCAGCGCGGCGGCACCCGTGAAATTGAAGGCGGCCCCCAGCAACAGGTCGCACGACCTTTGGTAAAGGCCGCAGTTCAGCCGCCCGTCGGAGGTTACGTGGAATTGATAGACCATGTGGCACGGCGGCAACGCCATCTGATCGAGCTCCGCCACGTTCCAGGCATGAAACAGCATCCTGCGGCTGGCCGGATTGTGCTTCAGCGTCTCGACAAGGCTGGCGATCTGATCATGCACGCGCCCGTCCGCGCCTTGCCAACGGCGCCATTGCTTCCCGTAAATCGGGCCCAGGTCTCCCCATTGCGCGGCAAAGGCATCGTCGTTCAGTACACGCTGCTCAAACTCGGTCTGAGAAATGTCGTGTCCGGTGGAGCGCCGGTACTGCGCGAGCGGCCAATCGGTCCATATCTTCACATTCTCGCGCAGCAACGACTGCAGGCTGGTATCCCCGGTCAGGAACCACAGCATCTCCTTCACCGCCGTCTTCCAGTAGACGCGTTTGGTGGTGAGGATCGGCACGCTTCCGTCGGAAAGATCGAACCGGATCATCGCGCCGAACAGCGAGCGCGTCCCGACCCCGGTCCGGTCGACGCGCTGGTCGCCATGGTCGAGAATCTGCTGAAGCAAGTCGAGATATTGGTGTTCGGGGTGCCGCATGCTCATGCCTTCATACCCGCAAGTTGGTTCATCGTGTCGTTCGCTGTTGCAGCGTCTTTTCGATCGGGTCGAGCGGGTTTTGCATCAGGCTCGGTGTAGCGCGCCGCCGGGTGATGCGGTAGCGCGAAGTAGGCTGGCATAACGGCGGATCAGGTCATCCGGCAGGGTTTGATCGCCGCCGGTTCGGGGCGAGGCCCCTCCGCCCGGAACGCGGCGAGATACCCGCCCGCCGAGGGCATGTCGTAGCGTGCGACCTGGGTGTAGCCGACTGCAGCAAATTCGCATTTGAGCAAGGCAGGCGGCGTGCCGTGGTTTTGCGTCAGGCGATTGGCATCGACCACGATGACCAGCCCATCGCTCTTGAGCGACGGGCGCATCCGCCACAGAAATTCATAAGGTTGCGCGATCTCATGGTACATATGCACCATCAGCACACGGTCGAAACTGGCGTCGGGCAAGCGTGGATCGTCGGGCGCGCCGAGCCGCACGCTGACATTCTCCAGCCGCTCGCGCGACACGCGCAGCGCCAGCGTATCGCGCACCTCGGCCACGATGTCCTCGGCCAGCACGCGCCCTGTCTTGCCGACGCGGTTGGCGGCGCGGATCGTGTAATAGCCTTCGCCCGCGCCGATATCGGCGACGGTCATGCCGGGCTTGATCCCGGCCTTGGTCATCACGTCGCCGGCCTCGTTCAGCCGGTCGCGATCCTCTTCGGTCGACCAGCGCGGCGAGCTGATCTTGGCGACCGGGCGATCGGCGGCGGGGAAGGGGCCTGCCTCCTGCGTATGATCGGGCACGCGGGGCTTGCCGCCGTCGCACGCGGCGAGCAGCAGGACGGTGGCCAGGGTCAGCGCGCGGGCACCGTGCAGACGCACTAGTCCACGTCCTCCACCTCGACCGTCTCACCCGTTACGCGCTGCGAGAGCGCGGCGGCCATGAACGCATCGAGATCGCCATCGAGCACGTCGGACGGGCTCGATGAGGTCACGCCGGTGCGCAGGTCCTTCACCATCTGGTATGGCTGCAGCACGTACGAACGGATCTGGTGGCCCCAGCCGATATCGGTCTTGCCTGCATTCTCGGCATTGGCGGCGGCTTCGCGAATCGCGAGTTCGCGCTCGTACAGCCGGGCGCGGAGCTGGTTATAGGCTTCGGCCTTGTTCTTGTGCTGGCTGCGCTGGTTCTGGCACTGCACGACGATGCCCGTCGGGATGTGCGTGATGCGCACCGCCGAATCGGTGGTGTTGATGTGCTGCCCGCCAGCGCCCGATGCACGGTAGGTGTCGATGCGCAGGTCGCTTTCGTTATACTCGACCTCGATATTGTCATCGACCACCGGATACACCCACACGCTCGCAAAGGAGGTGTGGCGGCGGGCGGCGCTGTCATAGGGGCTGATGCGCACCAGGCGGTGGACGCCGCTTTCGGTCTTGGCATAGCCGTACGCGTTCTCGCCTTTCAGCAGCAGCGTCGCCGACTTGATTCCGGCCTGTTCGCCCGAATGCTGGTCGATCAGTTCGACCTTCAGCCCGTGGCGCTCGCCCCAGCGCGAATACATGCGGCTGAGCATCCCGGCCCAATCCTGGCTTTCGGTCCCGCCCGCGCCCGCATTGACCTCGATATAGGTGTCGTTGCCATCGGCTTCGCCCGCCAGCAGCGCCTTGATCTTGTCGCTTTCGGCCCGGCGCGCGAGATCGGCGAGCGCGGCGAGGCCGTCAGTCTCCATCTCGGTATCGCCCTCGGCCTCGGCCATTTCGATCAACTCCGCCGTATCGTCGAGCTCGCTCTGGATCGCGCGCGTGGCGGTGATCGCTTCATCTAAACGACGCCGCTCGCGCATAACCGCCTGCGCCGCCTTGGGATCGTTCCACAAAGTTTGATCCTCGACGCGCGCGTTGAGTTCATCGAGCCGACGCAGCGCGCGGTCCCAGTCGAGGAAGCGGCGGAGCAGCGCGAGCGCGTCCTTGATCGAGTCGATATGAGCCTGCGCTTCAGCGCGCATGGGAGAACCTTCCAGAAAAATATCGTGCCGTGTCTCCCATGTGCGGGAGAACGATAGTGTGCCTGCCGTATATGAGGTTGGCGCGCCGCTAGTAAATACCGCCCTGTCGTTGCAGGAAATCGCTGTCGCGGCGCGTGTCCTTCGGTGCCTGGGCGTCGGCGCGTGCTTTGGCGGCAGCGGCGGCGGCCGCAGCGGCCGGGTCGGGAACGATCACGTCGCGGTGGACGACGCGGCGTGGCTCGCTTTCGGGTTTGAAGGCTTCCCAGATGACCGACGCCTTGGGATCGTCGGTCGGCCAGGTGCCGAACACAGGCTTGCCGCTCGCGCGGTCGATGCGGACCATGCGGATGCCGGCGGGGGCGCGGAACGGAATTTTGGGCAGCCCCTCATAGGCCTTGACCGCGAACGCCTTGAAAATCGGCGCGGCGAGCGTGCCGCCCTGCGCCGCGCCGCCCAGCGAATGCGGCTGGTCGTAGCCGATATACAGGCCGCCGATCATTTGCGGGGTGCCGCCGATGAACCATACGTCGGTTGGCCCGGTATTGGTGCCGGTCTTGCCGAACATCGGCCGGTCGAGGTCGCGCAGCACGGTGGCAGTGCCGCGCTGGATGACGCCCTCGGCGATATGGACCATCTGATACGCGCTCATCGCATCGACGATCTGCTTGCCGCGCGAGACCGGGCGCGGCATCGGCTTGCCGTTCCAGTCGGGCGCGTTGCAGCGGTCGCACGGGTGCCAGTTTTCGGGGAAGATCACCTTGCCGTGGCGGTCCTGCACGAAATCGATCAGCGTCGCGGGGTGCGAGCGGCCCTGATTGGCGAGGATGGCATAAGCGTTGACCATGCGCGACACGGTCGTCACCCCTGCGCCGAGCGAATAGGACAGATACGGTTCGTATTTGCCGACGCCGATCCGGTCCATCAGCGACACGATCCGCGGCATCCCCGTCGTGGCGGCGGCGCGCACCGTCATCAGGTTGCGCGACTGCTCGACGCCCCAGCGCATGGTATGCGCGCCCGACCCGCCGACATTGCCGAAATTCTTGAAGCATTTCTGGCCCAGCCGCGCGCCCTGATAAACGCAGAACGGGCCGTCGACGATGATCGAGGCAGGGGTCATCCCGCCCTCCAGCGCCGCAGCATAGACGATCGGCTTGATCGTCGATCCCGGCTGCCGCATCGCCTGCGTCGCGCGATTGAAGGCCTGCGCCCGGAAATCGAACCCGCCCTGCATGGCCAGCACGCGCCCGGTCTGCGGTTCCTCGACCACGAACGCGCCCGAGATTTTGGGCACCGAGCGCAAAGCAAACGCCCCACCTTCGGGCGCAACCGCGATAATGTCGCCGGGTTTCAGCGCGGCGAAAGCGGTGCCGCCCTCGCCCCGCACCGGCATTTGCGCGGCGTCTCGGGGCAAGACGCCGGTGCTGCCGTCGGAAAAGCCGATCGTCGCCTCGCTTGCGCCGACTGCAGTCACGATCGCCGCGCGCCAATTGTCGTAATCGAGCCCGATATTGGTGTTGAGCAGCGTTGTCTGCCAGGTGTCGCCCACAATGTCCTTATGGTCGATCGGTCCGGACCAGCCGCGGCCATGATCGAAGCGCAGCAAGCCCTCACGCAATGCGGTCTGCGCATAGTCCTGCAGGCGGTTGTCGAGCGAGGTGCGCACCCACAGGCCACCGGCATAGATGCTGTACGGGCCGTCTTTTTCGTCCTCGCCGAACTTGTCCTTCAACTGGCGGCGGACTTCCTCGACGAAATAGCCGCTGCCTGCGGTTTCGGTCTTGGGCGTCTGGCGCGGCACGGTGCCGAGCGGTTCGGCCATCGCTTCGTCATGCTGCGCCTGGGTGATGAAACCGTTCTTGAGCATTTCGCGCAGCACATAAGCGCGGCGGCCCAGTGCGCGGTCGGCATGGCGGACCGGGTCGTAATTGGACGGTCCCTTGGGCAAGATCGCCAGATACGCCATTTGCGCGAGATCGAGCTGGTTCAGATCCTTGCCGAAATAGGCATAACTCGCCGCCTCGACGCCGAACGCGTTGCGACCGAGCGCGATCTGGTTGAGGTACAGTTCGAGGATCTGTTTCTTGGTGAGCGTGTCCTCGATCCGGTACGCGAGGATCGCTTCCTTGATCTTGCGGCTGTAGCTGGTCTCGTTGCCGATCAGCAGGTTCTTGGCGACTTGCTGCGTGATGGTCGAGGCCCCGGCCGGGCGCTTGTGGCTGCTCAGATTGTTGACCGCGGCGCTCGCGATGCCGAGATAATCGACGCCGTGATGCTCGAAAAAGGTCTTGTCCTCGGCGGCCAGAAACGCGCGCACCAGCAGCGGCGGATATTCGTCGTAACTGAGTTCGACCCGGCGTTCGCGCGCATAACTGTGGATCGGCGTGCCATCGACGCCGCGCACATTGGTCGGCAGTGGCGGCTCATAGGTGCGCAATTTGTCGACCGAGGGCAGATCGGCGGCGAACAGGAAGTAAAACACCGTATAGGCGATGACGAACAGCACGCCCAATGCGGCGAGCGCCTTGACCCACCACCGGCCCCAGGCATTTCGAAGGTATCCCCGGAAGCCGCCAATGTCGCGGCGGATGCGGAAATTCACGGTGGAATCAGAAGCGGCCATATGGGTGTCAGGCTCTAGCAACTTTCCCGCGCGTTGCCAGCCGCCTTAACTGCGCGCGGTGCGAGGCCGGGAAAGGTCAGTTCGACGCCATCCGCCGTGCGAAGTGCACCTCGACCGCGCGTTCGATGCTTTGCGCGATCTTGCGGCGGCCGTCGGCGCTGTCGATAAAGTCGGCGTCGCGCGGGTTGGAGATATAGCCGGTCTCGAACAGGATCGAGGGCATGTCGGGCGCTTTCAGCACCATCAGCGAGGCCATGCGGTGGAAATTGGGTTTCACCGGGATCAGCGGCTGCGCCTCGCGGCCGAGCAGCCGCGCGAAATTGGCCGAGGAGTTCATCGTCTCGCGCTGGGTGAGGTCGATCAGGATCGAGGAGATGTCGGCGGACGTGGCCGCGAGATTGACCCCGGCGATGACGTCGGCCTTGTTCTCGCGCGCCGCCAGCTTGGCCGATTCCTTGTCGGACGCGACTTCGGACAGGGTGTAGACCGATGCCCCGCTGGCGCTGCCGGAGCCGACGCTGTCGCAATGGATCGAGATGAACAGGTCGCCGCGCAATTTGCGCGCGATGCCATAGCGTTCCTGCAACACGAGGAAACGGTCGTCCTCACGCGTCAGCGCCACACGGACCCGGCCCGATTTGACCAGTTCGTCGCGGATCGCCTTGGCGATTTTCAGCGTCACGTCCTTCTCGCGGCGACCGTCGATCGGCGAAATCGCACCCGGATCGACTCCGCCGTGTCCGGCGTCGATCACCACCAGCGGACGGCTGTCATCCTCGCCATAGATGCGCGGCAATCCGGGCGTGCGCGGCGCAGGCGGGATCGGCACCGATACGGCATAGGTTGCGGGGGCTTGGACGATCCCCATGTTGAACGGCGGCAGGAAATGCAGTCGGCGTTCGCCCGCCGCGCGCGCAAAGGTGACGTCATCGACGGTCTGCAGTTCGAGCGTCAGTTCGCGTCCGTCGCGACCGAACACGCCTTCGGTGACGAGGGCCGGGCGTGCAAGGTCGAACACGACGCGCGTGCCGTTGGCACCGTGCGCGCCCTGGCGCACGCTGGACACAGGCCCGCCTGCGGCGATCTTGCCGCCGGGGGTCGCGCCCTGCAGATCAAGCGCGATCCGCTGCGGTGCGGCCAGCACGAAGCTCGACGCATCGGCGATCGGCTGATCGAACCGCACAACGATCCGGTCGTGCTGGACCTCGACGCGCTCGACCGACGCCGCCCAACCGGGAGCGCCGACGAACCAGCAGGCCAGCAAGGCGAAAACGAACGACACGCGTCCGTAATGCCGTCGCGACCGCGGCGCGGTAAAGCGAAAAGGGGCTGCCAAAGGGCGGGAGGTCGCGCTCATTCGTCTGGACTAGGCCGGAGACGACAAAACAGCCTTTCGGGGTGCGGTTAATTTCGTCGTAGGCATAGAATTGCCGGTCGGGCGGCAAAAACGTGCCGGTTGCTGCGCGCGAGCGGGGGTGCTAGGCATCAAACAGTTCCTGATCGCGGCCTAGTATCGACCGCGGCGAGGGCCATCTGGCCGCCCCTCATGTTCCTTGGGCGCGGCTTATCCAGGTTGACGTTCGCATGATGTATGTATTCCGCCCCTCGCACCGCCCGGTTTCCACCGGCGGGATCGCGAGCGCGCGGAATGCCCAAGGCCGGAAGGCGGGGCGTGCAGGGCGAGCAGAGGCAGTTTTCGTAAACCACCATGTGATCGAGCCAGGCGATACTCTCGCCGGATCGGCCACTTTCATTGATCGCGCGCGGCCAGCGCCACGGCGCCCAGCGCCCTTTGGCTCTGCGCCGCGCGACCGGAGAATAATACATGACCACGCGTATGCTGATCGACGCACGGCACCGGGAGGAAACCCGCGTTGCTGTCGTCAAGGGAAACCGAATCGAAGAGTTTGATTTCGAGTCCGCCGAGCGCAAGCAGCTCAAAGGCAATATCTATCTGGCCAAGGTGACGCGCGTTGAGCCGTCGCTGCAGGCGGCGTTCATCGATTACGGCGGCAATCGCCACGGCTTTTTGGCGTTCAGCGAAATCCACCCCGATTATTACCAGATCCCCAAGGAAGACCGCGACGCGCTGTTGCGCGAAGAGGCCGAGCATGCGGCGGAAGAAGCCGCGTTGCGCGCCCAGCAGGAGGCCGAGGACGATCTTCACGACGACGAGCATGAAGACGACGGCTTCGAACGCGATTCGGTCGCCGACGATGCCTCGATCGAGCGTTTCGAGGATGATGGCGGTGCCGAACCCGACGTAGAAGTCGTCGCCGAGGGCGAAAGCCGTGGTGGGGAAGGGCGCGGCCGTCGTCGCAAGCGCACCGCATCGGACGATGCCGCCGACGATCTGCGCGAGCGCCGCACCAATTTGCGGCATCGCTACAAGATCCAGGACGTCATCCGCCGCCGCCAGGTGTTGCTCGTTCAGGTCGTCAAGGAAGAGCGCGGCAATAAGGGCGCGGCGCTGACGACGTATCTGTCGCTTGCTGGCCGCTATTGCGTGTTGATGCCCAACACGTCGCATGGCGGCGGGATCAGCCGCAAGATTTCGAATGCGGGCGACCGCAAGCGGCTGAAGTCGATCATGGCCGACATGAAGCTGCCCCCCTCAATGGGGTGCATCGTGCGCACCGCCGGGCTGCAGCGCACTCGCGTTGAGATCAAGCGCGACTTCGATTATCTGGCGCGGCTGTGGGACGGGATTCGCGAGACGACGCTGTCCTCCTCGGCCCCCGCTTTGGTCTATGGCGACAGCGACCTGATGAAGCGCGCGATCCGCGACATCTACAATCGTGACATCGACGAAGTGATCGTCGAGGGCGAGGAAGGCTATCGCCACGCCAAGGACTTCATGAAGCTGCTGATGCCGAGCCATGCGCGCAAGGTGAAGCATTACAGCGACCCCGTGCCGCTGTTCCAGCGTGCGGGCGTCGAGGAGCAATTGTCGGCGATGTACCACCCGGTGGTGCAGCTCAAATCGGGCGGGTATCTCGTCATCAACCCGACCGAAGCCTTGGTGTCGATCGACATCAACTCGGGACGGTCGACGCGCGAACATTCGATCGAGCAAACCGCGACCGCGACCAATCTCGAGGCCGCCGCCGAAATCGCGCGCCAGTTGCGCTTGCGCGACATGGCCGGACTGGTCGTGATCGATTTTATCGACATGGACAACGGCTCGAACGTCCGCAAGGTCGAGAAGGCGATGAAGGAAGCGCTCAAGAACGATCGCGCGCGCATCCAGATCGGTCGCATTTCGTCCTTCGGCCTGATGGAAATGAGCCGCCAGCGTTTGCGCACCGGCGTGCTCGAAGCGTCGACCCGGCCATGCCCGCATTGCGAGGGAACCGGCTTCGTCCGCACCGCCTCCTCTTCGGGTCTGTCGGCATTGCGCCTGCTGGAAGATGAAGCCGCACAGGGGCGCGGATCGCAGCTGCTGCTGCGCGCCAGCCAGGAAGCGGCCTTCTATCTGCTGAACCGCAAGCGCGCGGAACTGGCCGAGATCGAGGAACGCTATGGCGTGATGATCGAAGTCGCGCCCGACGGTGAGCAGGAAGGCGCGCGCATGTCGGTCGAAGTGTCCGGCCCGCCGCCTGCTTACACGCCGCGCTTCGAAGCGCCGATCCAGGAGATCGAGGAAGATTTCGTCGAGGACGAGATCGAAGACGAAATCGAGGACGAGGTCGAGGAAGAGGAGCAGCCGCGCGCTGCCCGCGAACCGCGCGAGCGCGGCGAACGGCCCGAGCGTAGCGAAGAAGACGGTGGCTCGCGTCGCCGTCGGCGCCGTCGCGGCCGTCGCGGTCGCAACCGGCCCGAGGGTGAGGGTGCCGCCGAGGGCGAAGCCGTCGTCGACGGCGGTGGTGACGAGGACGCGTCGGAGCAGGATGCCGAGCGCGAAGACGCCGAGACCCCGGCCGCAGTGTCGTCCGAAGAGGGCGAAGGCAGCGAAGGCGGCCGTCGTCGCCGTGGCCGTCGCGGTCGCCGTGGCGGTCGTCGCAGCGAGGGCGAGCAGGCGGTTGTCGAAGCGGCCGATGGCGAGGCTCCCGTAGTCGACGCTGCGCTGGTCGAAGCCGAGCCGGTCGCGGTCGAAGCGGAAGCCGAGCCCGAGGTTGAGGCCCCGAAGAAGGGACGTCGTCGTCCGCGTGCGCGCGATGCCGCGCCAAAGGCGGCTCCGGTAGCCGAAGCGGTGGTGGAAGCCGAACCGGCTGTCGAAGCTGCAAGCGAGGTCGAACCGGCCGCGAAACCGAAGCGCGCCCGGCGTGCCAAGGCCAAGGCGGTTGAGGCGGCCGAACCGGCGGAAGCCGCACCCGTCGTGGAAGCTCCGGTGGAGGACACCCCCAAGCCAAAGGCAAAGCGTACCCGCAAGGCCAAGGCCGCAGCCGTGGAAGCGGTTGAAGTGGAAACGCCCCCGGTAGAAGAAGCCCCGGTAGCGCAGAGCGTCGCACCAGTGGCGGAGCCTGCTGCTCCGGCACCCGATGCACCGCAGGACGAGGCTTCGTCTGCGGCGGCAGCGAGCGACGCGGCACCGCGCGCGATCGATCCCGATCCGGGCGAAGCCGGCAGCCCGCGTCGTGGCTGGTGGCAGCGTACCTTCGGGGCGTGACCAACGACCGGCCCCTCGCCTGTGGGCGAGGGGCCGGTTGGTTTGCCTTACCGCTCCGCCCTTTCACCGCACCGCAAGGCCGGTTGCCCCGGCCGGAAAACTCGGCGATAGGTCGGGCATGAAGCGGCTCTTCGCGGGACTCGCGGCCTCCCTCCTGATCTGGGCCCAACCGGCTGCGGCGCAGTCGATCCTGCGCGATGCCGAAACCGAAGCGATGTTCAACGACATGTCGCGCCCGCTGATCCTGGCGGCGGGCCTGTCGCCCAACAATGTGCGGGTCGTGCTGATCAACGACGATTCGATCAACGCCTTCACCGCCGGCGGTCAAACAATTTACGTCAATTCCGGGCTGATCCAGGCGGCGGACAACGCCAATCAAGTGCAGGGCGTGATTGCGCATGAACTGGGCCATGTCGCCGATGGCCATGTCGTATTGATCGATGCGGGCGCGCGTCCTGCAATGGGCATTTCGATCCTCAGCATGGTGCTCGGCATCGCGGCGATCGCGGCGGGTGCGCCCGAGGCGGGGGCGGGCATTCTGTCGGCAGGCACCACTGCCGCCGAAGGAAAATTCCTGGCCTTCTCGCGCGTGCAGGAATCGACCGCCGATGCGACGGGGGCAAAATTCCTGCGGGAATCGGGCATCAGCGGCAAGGG
Source organism: Sphingomonas sp. TF3 (assembly GCF_003985085.1). Lineage (NCBI taxonomy): Bacteria > Pseudomonadati > Pseudomonadota > Alphaproteobacteria > Sphingomonadales > Sphingomonadaceae > Sphingomonas > Sphingomonas sp. TF3. Next base: position 19,826 of record NZ_RWKS01000018.1, read on the forward strand.
GATGCTGAGCTTCTTCAAGAAGCTGGCCAATGAAGAATATGCCTATGGGTTGAAGAACATCGATCCGTTCGCGCAGAGCCACCCCTTGTCGGGCGAGCGCATCGCCAACTTGACGGCGGACGTGACGTCGTCGCCCTTCTACAACGCCAAGCCCGACCTTGCGCTGGACGATCGTTTCAAGCGCGTGAAGGCCAAATTGCTTGGCTATGTCGCCGACCCCAAGACCACGCTGAACGTCTATCCCGAGCAAGACCAGAGTGTGTACGCCCATTATGCGCGCGCTTACGCCTGGCATAAAGCGGGCTATCCCGAAAAGGCCGACGCGGAGGCAGCGGCATTGCTGAAGGCGGATCCGCACGACCCCTATTTCCTGGAAATTCAGGGGCAGATCCTGCTCGAAGCGGGCAAGCCCCGGCAAGCGCTGGCCCCGTTGCGCGAGGCAACCGACCTGTCGCGCAACGCCCCGCTGATCGCGACCACCTTCGGCCATGCGCTAATCGCGACCGAGGACAGGGCCAATTATCCCGAGGCGATCAAGGTGCTGCGCCAGGCGGTGGCGCGCGACGACGACAATCCCTTCGCCTGGTATCAATTGGGCACGGCGTATGAGGCCTCGGGCGATCAGCCGCGCGCCTTGCTCGCCACTGCCGAGCAAGCGAGCCTGACCGGCGATCACCGGACCGCTGCCTATAGCGCGCGCGGCGCAATGCAGGGGCTGCCGCCCAATAGCGTCGACTGGATCCGCGCGCAGGACATTGCCCTCTCGGCGCAGAACGAGATGGACGACAACCCCAAGAAATATAAGAAGCGACGCTGATGCGCCTGAGCTGGACTGTTTTTGCGACCGCGCTGATCGCGGCGCTCCTTGGCGCGGCGGCGTTTGCCGGGATCGAACGGCTGGCCCCCGCAGCGGCCGGGGAGCGCGCGCGCGTCGAAGGCGTGGTGCATGACTATGTTCTGGCGCATCCCGAAATCATTCCCGAAGCGCTCGACCGGCTGCGCGACCGCGCCCATGCTGACACCATCGCCAGCAATCACGATGCGATCCTCAAACCGTTTGGCAGCGCCTGGGCGGGCAATCCGGCGGGCGATGTCACCCTGGTCGAATATTTCGATTATAATTGCGGCTATTGCCGGGCGAGCCTGCCCGCGATTGCGGCGTTGCTGAAGAGCGATCCCAAGATTCGCATCGTCTACCGCGAATTTCCCATCCTGGCGCAAAGCAGCGTCGACGCCGCGCGGATGAGCCTGGCGGCCGCAGACCAGGGCAAGTTCCAGCAATTCCACGATGCGCTCTATGCCGGTGGGCAAGTGTCGCCACAGACCATCGCGGCAGCGGCGAAGACCGCTGGCGTCGATCAGGCGCGCGCGGCCGCCTTTGCCCCCAAGGCGGACGCCGAAATCGCGCAAAATCAAACGATCGCGCGCTCGCTCGGGCTGACGGGCACGCCAAGCTGGGTGATCGGCAGCAAGGTCGTGTCCTCCGCCTTGCCGCTGGAGGAATTGCAGAAAGCGGTCGCCGAGGCGCGCGCGGGGAAATAACCGCCGACCGCTTGTTGCAGCGCAGCGGGCCCCCTACCTAGCGCGCAGGAACGGGGGCTTCATGGACGTTGTTTTATCGGTTGCCGGGGTCTCGAAGGTCTATGCCTCGGGCCAGCGCGCGCTCGAGCCAGTCAATCTCGATATTCGGCGTGGCGAAATCTTCGCATTGCTCGGGCCAAACGGTGCGGGCAAGACGACGCTGATCTCGATCATCTGCGGCATCGTCACGCCGTCCACCGGCACGGTTACCGTGCTCGGGCACGATGCGCAGAAGGACTTCCGCAGCGCACGCCGCGCGATCGGGCTGGTGCCGCAGGAATTGTCGGTCGACATGTTCGAGACGGTGCTCGCCACCGTCAAGTTCAGCCGCCGCCTGTTCGGCCGCGCGCCCGACAATGCCTATGTCGAGCAAGTGCTGCGCGACTTGTCGCTATGGGACAAGCGCGACGCCAAAATCCGCGAGCTGTCGGGCGGCATGAAGCGGCGCGTGCTGATCGCCAAGGCGCTGAGCCACGAACCCGACATCCTGTTCCTCGACGAGCCCACCGCCGGGGTCGACGTCGCATTGCGCCGCGACATGTGGAAGCTCGTCCACCGCCTGCGCGCCAAGGGCACCACCATCATCCTGACCACGCATTATATCGAAGAGGCCGAGGAAATGGCCGACCGCGTCGGCGTGATCGACAAGGGCCGTATCATCCTGGTCGAGGACAAGGCCGCGCTGATGAAGAAGCTCGGCAAGCGCCGTATGGCGATCACGCTGCAAACGCCGATGGTGTCGTTGCCGTCCGGGCTGGATGGCTGGTCGGTCGCGCTCGACGACGAGGGGAAGACGCTGGTCTACACTTTCGATTCCGAAAACGAGCATATTCCGATCCTGCTCGCCAAGCTGGGTGAGCTTGGCATCGGCTATAGCGATCTCGAAACGCATAAGAGCTCGCTCGAGGACATTTTCGTCGACCTCGTCGAGCGGAAGGACGCGGCATGAGCGACCAAACACACCTTGTTTCCGGTCTTGCTGAGCCTCTCGAAGCACCGCTCGCCACCAGCGCGACGGTCGTTGCGGGCAATGCTTCGACAAGCTCAGCACGAACGGTTGTGGGGAGGGTAGGCGCGTGAGCAATTTGAGCGCCGCCGCAAGCAAGGCTCCCGCGATCAACCTCCACGGCATCTGGGCAATCTACCGCTTCGAGATGGCGCGCGCGTTGCGCACGCTGTGGCAGAGCCTGGTCACCCCGGTCATCACCACCTCGCTCTATTTCGTCGTGTTCGGCGGCGCGATCGGCTCCAAGATCAGCACCGTCGGGGGCGTCGGTTATGGCAGCTTCATCGTGCCCGGCCTCATCATGCTGTCGCTGCTGACGCAGAGCATCTCCAATGCCTCGATCGGCATCTATTTTCCGAAATTCACCGGCACGGTGTTCGAATTGCTGTCCGCGCCCGTATCGGCGATGGAGATGGTGGTCGGCTATGTCGGCGCGGCGGCGACCAAGTCGATCGTGCTCGGGCTCATCATTCTGGCGACTGCGGCGTTGTTCGTGCCGCTGCAGATCGTCCACCCCTTTGCGATGCTCGCCTTTCTGGTGTTGACCAGTGTGGCATTCAGCCTGTTCGGCTTCATCATCGGGGTGTGGGCCAAGGGATTCGAACAGCTATCGTTCGTACCCGCCTTGCTCATCACCCCGCTCACCTTCCTCGGCGGGGCGTTCTACTCGATCGACATGCTGCCACAGCCATGGCGCACGGTCAGCCTGTTCAACCCGGTCGTCTATCTGGTCAGCGGCTTTCGCTGGGCGTTTTTCGACAAAGGCGATGTGTCGGTGGGCGTAAGCCTCGGCGTGACGGCGGTGTTCCTGGTCGCGTGCCTCGGCGTGATCTCGTGGATCTTCAAGACCGGCTGGCGGATGAAGAACTGACCGCGCGGACGATTGCGGACGGAACAATGCGGCGCGCGCTGCGCTAACGCCGCATCGGGCGCGCTTGCCGTGCCTGTTTCCAAATCTTTCGGAGACAATGATGACCAAGACGGCATTGGTAGTGGGCGCGAGCGGGATTGTCGGCAGCGCGACGGCGACCTTGCTGGTCGATCGTGGCTGGCGCGTACACGGCCTCGCGCGGCGGCCCACGCAGCAGGACGGTGTGCTGCCCGTCGCCGCCGACCTGCAGGATGCCGCCGCGACGCAAGCCGCGCTGGCCGATCTGCGCCCGGATGCGGTGTTCATCACCACCTGGCTGCGGCAGGATAGCGAAGCCGAGAACATCCGCGTCAACGCCGCGATGGTGCGCCATCTGCTGGACGCGCTGCGCGGTGCCACCGGGCCGCGCCACGTCGCCTTGGTCACCGGGCTCAAACATTATCTCGGGCCGTTCGAGGCCTATGGCAAAGGCGCGCTGCCGCAAACGCCGTTCCGCGAGGAGCAAGGGCGGCTCGACGTCGACAATTTCTATTATGCGCAGGAAGACGAAGTGTTCGCCGCCGCCGCGCGCGACGGCTTCACCTGGAGCGTGCACCGCCCGCATACCGTGATCGGCAAGGCCGTCGGCAATGCCATGAACATGGGCACGACGCTGGCGGTCTATGCGACGCTGTGCCGCGAACTTGGGCGGCCGTTCCGCTTTCCGGGCTCCGCTGCGCAATGGAACTCGCTGACCGACATGACCGACGCGCGCCAGCTCGCGCGGCAATTGCTGTGGGCGGCGGAGACCCCCGCGGCGGCCGATCAGGACTTCAACATCGTCAATGGCGACGTCTTCCGCTGGAGCTGGATGTGGGGACGGATCGCCGAATGGTTCGGTCTCGAACCCGCACCGTTCGACGGCACCGTGCTGCCGCTGGAACAGCAAATGGCGGACGATGCAGCGGTGTGGCGCAGCATTGCGGAGCGCGATGGGCTGGCCGAACCCGATCTGGCGCGGCTGGCCTCGCCCTGGCATACCGATGCCGATCTCGGGCGGCCGATCGAAGTGGTCACCGACATGTCGAAGAGTCGACGGATGGGGTTTCTGGCCTATCAGCCGACCGACGATGCGTTTTTCGACTTGTTCCGCGAGTTGCGAGCCGCGCGGTTGATTCCGTGAGGATAGGGGCGGGCGGTAGCGGTCGCGAAGGGGATCAGGCAGCCCGGTTCTTTGGAAACATCGTCCGATCGCCGCGCCCGGCCAGCAAGCCCGCGATCGAAATATCCTCGTCCAGCCTTTCCCAATGCAGGCCGTATTGGCTGATCTGAACCTCACCGAGATCGGCGGGGCTGGCACCCAACAGGCACGGAAACCAGGCGAGCGGGACGCCGAGCGTGCGACCGTCCTCAAGCTCGACCCACATCTGGTCGGCATCGAAGCGAACTTGGGTGGCCTTAGGCGAAATAGTCATGCCATACGCTTTCGATCTCGGCGCTGCGTTCGGCGACGATGCGGCTGAGCATCGCCAGCGTCCGCGCGTTGAAGCCGCTATTGTACGCCACATTCACTTCGGGCTGAAGCCAGAACTTGGCTTCAGCCCCGTCCTTGAAGACGTGGACATGAACCGGCTCGAGCGGATCGCCTTCGTTGGAGTAGAAGAAGAACCGGTAGCCGTTGTGGCGGAAAACGACGGGCATCGAATGATCTAAGGCCCCGGTGAGACGATGTGATAGGTACCCTCTCACCCTTAAATCCCAACTTCGAAGTTATTCTATCCGCCTTTTTTCGGTGGCGGGGGCGGCATTGTCGGGGCTGCCGACTTCGTTACCGAACTGTGCATCGCGTCTCCGAAATTGGGACGCGGCGGCGGTGGGGGAGGAGGTGGCGGTGGGGGAGGAGGTGGCGGTGGCGGAGGCGGAGGAGGGGGCGGTGGTGGCGGATTTGGCATGGCTTTTCACTCCTGCTTCATCGACGGCAAAAATGCCCAACATTATCAGTGCTAACGCAAAAGTACCGAACGAAGCAAACTGGCATCCCCTAACCCAGTAATTTGCCTTCGGTTCGGCGAAAGTGATTATTTGCTTTGTGTAAAATTTTTCAACGAGGTCCAGCTGAGCCTTGTACGCCATTGACGAGAAAATATTTTCCAAAAGCCCACATACCAAAGCCAAGATAAATAATATAATAGCAGCGGCTAATATAGGAATCAGATTGGGCTCGATTGCGACGCTCGTTTGTACTAAGAATCCCGCGATAAGTGCTACAAGAGTCGCTGTAATTTGAACTACAGTCTTAATTAGATTATCTTCAGCCTCGCGGCGAGCTTTAGTTAGCTCGGTTCGTTCGGCCATCATGGTCTTGTAACACTCGCCCGGATCGCGACCATCCAGCGGATGCGCCGATATACTCGGGGGTGCTTTCTTCGGAAATAAGGAGAAGAGCTTGAACACGCTTACTCCGCCGCAACCCCAGCGCGCGAAAACATATCCCCGCCGTCGCCCGCATCCTCATTCGCAACGGCAGCCCCAACCCCGACCTTCGCCTTCTGGCGCTTGTCGAAGCCGTCCCACACTTCGTTCCAATTGCCGCGCGTCGCGGCCTTGGAATATTCGGTGGCGCGCTGTTCGAAGAAGTTGGCGTGTTCCACCCCGTTGAGCATCGGCGCGAGCCAGGGGAGGGGGTGTTCGTCGATCATGTAGATCGGCTTCATGCCCAATTGCCCCAGCCGCCAATCGGCGATGTAGCGGATGTACTTTTTGATTTCCTTGGGCGTCATGCCGTTGACCGGGCCCATTTCGAAGGCGAGGTCGATGAAATTGTCCTCCAGCCGCACGGTGTGCTGGCACATGTCCATAATGTCGCTGCGCACCGATTTGGTCAGGCAGTCGCGCTCCTTGGTGAAGGTGTGGAACAGCTTGATGATGCCCTCGCAATGCAGCGATTCATCGCGGATCGACCAGGTGACGATCTGCCCCATGCCCTTCATCTTGTTGAAGCGCGGGAAGTTCATCAGCATGGCGAAGCTGGCGAAGAGCTGCAGCCCCTCGGTAAAGCCGCCGAACATGGCGAGCGTCTTGGCGATGTCCTCGTCCGAATCGACGCCGAAGGTCTGCAGATAATCATGCTTGTCCTTCATCTCGCTATATTCGAGGAAGGCGCCATATTCGCTCTCGGGCATGCCGATCGTGTCGAGCAGATGGCTGTAGGCGGCGATGTGCACCGTCTCCATGTTGCTGAACGCGGCCAGCATCATCTTGATCTCGGTCGGCTTGAAGATGCGGCCGTATTTCTCGTGATAGCAATCCTGCACCTCGACATCGGCCTGGGTGAAGAAGCGGAAAATCTGCGTCAGCAAATTGCGTTCATGGTCGCTGAGCTTCTGCGCCCAGTCGCGGCAATCCTCGCCCAACGGCACTTCCTCGGGCATCCAGTGGATTTGCTGCTGGCGCTTCCAGAAATCGAACGCCCAGGGGTATTCGAACGGCTTGTACTGCTTGCGGGCTTCGGTGAGGGACATGGGGTTACTCCGGTACGTTCGATTTTGAGGGGTTAAAGCTTTGAAATTCGAAAAGGGAATGCGTTCACGCCGCCAGACTCCAACGCCACATCGCGGTCGCCGACATGGCGAGCGCGGCACCGAGCGCCAGACCCATCGTGCCGATCATGCGGTAGGCATAGACCTTGCTCTCGCTCGCCGGGCGCAGCAGCGCGAGCAGCAGCGCAAGGCCGATCGCGGTGAACAGTGCCGAGACGGCATACATGATGGCGATCGATGCGGTCACCGGCGGATCCGCCGCTCGACATAGACGGTGCGCGAGCGGTTCGCGCCGACGCCCAAGAATACCACGCCGATGAAATAGCCGAAATCATACCAGCCGCCCTGATTGGGCACGGCGTAGATCGCGACCTCGGGCATAAACAGCGACAACACCCAGGCGACCGGGAAGATGAAGCCATGCCACACGCCGAGCAGGAAGCCCGGCGTATCGGGCGTGTGCTGCACGGCACTCGCCACCTGATGCGCGCAGGCGGCGAGCAGCAGCGCGGCGGCGAGGATGGAAAAAGTGCGTGCGCGTGATGATCGGATCATACAAGCCTCCGTGCATCCAAAGCGCTAGGCATGCGTTTGGAACACGCAACCGTAACGAAGGAGCTACCCAAATGGTCGACGCATCGCAGATCAAGGAACATGCCGAAGTCATCGGCGCCGACGGCGTCCATGTCGGCACGGTAGACCACGTCCAGGGCGGCCGCATCAAGCTGACCAAGAAGGATTCGGGCGCGCTGATCAACGAAGGGCATAGCGCCCATGAAGGGCACCACCACTTCATCTCGCTCGGCCTGGTCGCCGATGTCGAGAATGGTGTCGTACGCCTGAGCGCGAACGCCGACGTCGCCGTGACGTTCGAAGAAGAGAAGTAAGGTCATTTCTCCCTCTCCCTTTGGGAGAGGGAGGGAGGCCCGAAGGGCCGGAAGGGTGAGGGTGCGTCGACCGCGGTCGGCGCGCCCTTTTTCTTGCGCTCACCCTCACCCTTCCCATGCTGCGCATGGGCCCCTTCCCTCTCCCGCAGGGAGAGGGAGATTTGCGCGATGACGCCGTCCGTGTTGGTCATGACGTCATTGTTCCAGAAGCGCAGCACGCGATAGCCTTCGTCTTCGATGTGACGCGTACGTGCAGCGTCGTAGCTTTGCGCTTCGCTATGCTGCCCGCCGTCCACTTCAATCACCAGTTTCGCTCCAAAGCTCAGCAGGTCGGCAAAATACGGGCCGACCGGGACTTGCCGCCGCCATTTCAGCGCCGGAAATGCTTCGCGCAGCGCGCGGAAGAGGCGCTTTTCGGCCTCCGTCGCAGTGCGGCGGAGGTCACGGGCGCGCGCCACGGTGCCGGAGGGCTGGTTGTGGTAGAGGCGCATCACCCTCACCCTTCCGCGGCTGCGCCGCTCCTCCCTCTCCCACAGGGAGAGGGAGTATCACCTCACTGGCACGCCAGGCATTCATCGTAATCGGTCGTCGCAAATTCATATTGCGGCTTTTCGATCGTGTTGTCCGCCTCGACCCCGCCCGCGAAACCAGCGCGCTGCACCGATTTGGAGCGGAGATAGTAAAGCGACTTGATGCCCAATTCCCACGCGCGGAAGTGCAGCATCAGCAGATCCCACTTCTCGACATCGGCCGGGATGAACAGGTTGAGGCTGGTCGACTGGTCGATGAACGGCGTGCGATCGGCCTGGAGCTCGATCAGCCAGCGCTGGTCGATCTCGAAGCTGGTCTTGAAACAGTCCTTCTCCTCCTGGTCGAGGAAGTCGAGATGCTGCACCGACCCGCCTTGCTCGAGGATCGAATTCCACACCGCGTCGCTATTCTTCGATTTCTCGTTGAGCAGCTTTTCGAGATACGGGTTCTTGATCGAGAAGGAGCCCGACAGCGTCTTGTGCGTGTAGATGTTGGCCGGGATCGGCTCGATGCACGCGCTGGTGCCGCCGCAGATGATGCTGATCGACGCGGTCGGCGCGATCGCCATCTTGCAGGAAAAGCGCTCCATCACGCCCATGTCGGCGGCGTCGGGGCAGGGCCCGCGCTCGGTCGCCAAATGCATCGAGGCTTCGTCGACCTGCGCCTTGATGTGCTTGAACATGCGCAGGTTCCACGACTTGGCCATCGCGCCCTCGAACGGCAGCCCGCGCGCCTGCAGGAAGGAGTGGAAGCCCATCACGCCGAGGCCGACCGACCGCTCGCGCATCGCCGAATAGGCCGCGCGCTCCATGCCCGGCTCGGCACGGTCGATGAAATCCTGCAGGACATTGTCGAGGAAGCGCATCACGTCCTCGATAAAGCCCTTCTCGTCCTTCCACTGGTCCCAGGTTTCCAGGTTGAGCGACGACAGGCAGCACACCGCAGTGCGTTCGTGGCCGAGATGGTCCTTGCCCGTCGGCAGCGTGATCTCGCTGCACAGGTTCGAGGTCGACACCTTGAGCCCGAGGTCGCGGTGATGCTTGGGCATGCCCTTGTTCACATGGTCGGCGAAGACGATGTACGGCTCACCGGTGGCAAGGCGGGTTTCGACCAGCTTCTGGAACAGGCTGCGCGCATCGACGGTGGCGCGGACCGAGCCGTCCTTGGGGCTGGTGAGGTTCCATTCGCCGCCCGTGCGCACCGCTTCCATAAAGGCGTCGGTGATCAGCACGCCGTGGTGCAGGTTGAGCGCCTTGCGGTTGAAATCGCCCGAGGGTTTGCGGATTTCGAGGAATTCCTCGATCTCGGGGTGCGACACGTCGAGATAGCAGGCCGCCGAACCGCGCCGCAGCGAGCCCTGCGAGATGGCGAGCGTCAGCGAATCCATCACCCGCACGAACGGAATGATGCCGCTGGTCTTGCCGTTGAGGCCGACCGGCTCGCCAATGCCGCGCACATTGCCCCAATAGGTGCCGATGCCGCCGCCGCGCGACGCCAGCCAGACATTCTCGTTCCAGGTGTCGACGATGCCGCCAAGGCTGTCGGGCACCGAATTGAGGAAGCACGAGATCGGCAAGCCGCGCCCGGTGCCGCCATTGGACAGCACCGGCGTGGCCGGCATGAACCACAGCCGCGAGATATAACCGTACAGGCGCTGGGCATGGCCCGCATCATCGGCATAGGCCGAGGCAACGCGCACGAACAGATCCTGGAAATTCTCGCCGGGGAGCAGATAGCGGTCGCGCAGCGTTTCCTTGCCGAAATCGGTCAGCAGCGCATCGCGCGAATGATCGACCTCGACCGGATAGAGCTGCGCCTTCACTTCCTTGGAGTCACCGCGCGCGGAGAGCTTGCGCTGGGCACCGCTGGTGTCTTCGACTGGAGCGCTTGCCAGCGCCTCGATTGCGTCTGTAGCCATGTCCGTACTCGCTTCCCCGGTATTCCGAAAATCCATCTGCCGCGTCCCTGCCAACTCGTTCAAAACTCTGCGATCAGGGTCAGCCGCGTTTCCGATCCGTTCGAATCGGCGGGCGAACCCCAATACTACCATGTCGCGGGCGACCTGCGAGAACAAAAGTAGACCTGTCCCATGGAGACACCATGGGTCGGGCCGTCTCCGCAATATGGGGTTGCGGCTTGTGTTCTACCAGCGCTTGGGTTCGCCCCCGAACTCAACCCCTACAGATTGTGCCGGATCGCGCGAGCACGCAATACGGTAAATGACGAATTAGAGACTCCGTTCGTCGCTATTTTGAGTCGGTTCGCAGCAGGACCATATCGGTCCTACCACGCGACGCGCGGTCAAAGCTGCCCTTGCTGAAAGGCAAGAGACCGAAGCGGGAACATGACATTTTTTTTAGGCGTCGGAAGAAGGCGATGTCGGCAGCGTAACGATCGCTGCGAGGCCACCAAGTGCCGCCGACTCGAGCGTCAGCGTCCCCCCATAGAGGGTCGCCAACTCGTTCGCGATCGACAGCCCGAAGCCGTGGCCGTCGCCGCGTTCGTCGAGACGCTGGCCCGCCGCCAGCGCAGCGACGCGCGCGTCGGGCGGGATGCCCGCGCCATCGTCCTCCACGCTCAGCCGCACGAATCGGCCATCGGCGGTGCGAGCGGCGGTCACCGCGATGCGGCTGGCCGCCCAGCGCCAGCCATTGTCGAGCAGATTGCCGAGCAGTTCGTCCAGATCCTGCCGATCGACCGCGACGTTCAACGTCGGGTCGATCGCGACGGCTGCAGTGACCGGGCGATCGGCATGAATGCGGGCGAGCGCGTCGGCCAGATCGGCCAGCACCGGGGCGAGCGGCGTCGCCACGCGCATCGCTCCGCCAGGCGTCGCAGCGCGCGCCCGGCCGAGATGGTGGCGGACCGCGTGATCGATGCGGGCGACTTGCGCACGCAGCGTGCCATCGGGATCACGCGGCGGCAGTGCGAGCGCGAGCGTGGCGAGGGGTGTCTTCAGCCCGTGTGCGAGGTTGGCGACATGGCCGCGCGCATTGGCCAGCGCGGCGGCATTTTCGGCGAGCAACGCGTTGATCTCGCGGGCAAGCGGGGCAAGTTCGCTCGGCTGCGTGTCGGGCAGTGCGGTCGCGGCACCGCTGCGAATCGCGGCAAGGCTCTCGCGCATCCTGGCGAGCGGGCGCAGGCCGATGCGGAGCTGAACCAGCGTGGCGATAGTGAGCGCGCCGCCAAGCAGCAGCAGCGAAGCGAGCAACGGTGCCATCGCCGCACGGAGGGGACGATCGACGATCGCGCGCGGGGCCGAGGCGGTGATGCGCACCGGCCCGCCGGGTGTAGCCAGCGTCAGGCTGCGGGCGTGGCGTGGCCCGTCTCGATCGCGCCAGTCGAGCGCGCGGGCATGGGCATCGCGCCGCTCGGCAAAAGGGGGCGGATCCAAGCGCGGACCAGGCGGCGGGTGCATCGCGTCGAGATCGGGCGGGGCGGGGGAGGCGATAGTCTTGCCCTGCGTATCGATCCGCCAGCCCCAGCCGCCGCGCGGGTCGTCATAGGGCGCGGCCAGCACCAGGCGGCCGCGGTCGACCGAGCCGTCCGGCCGTACCGCCTGCGCCAGCACCGCGATTTGCGCGTCGAGCCGCTCGTCGAGCCCGTGCATCACGAAGCGATCGAGCACCGCCCCGATGCTGAGCGCGGCAAAGGCCAGCGCGGCGAGCGTGGCAAACAGCGCGGTGACCAGCAAGCGGCCGTAGAGCGAGCGGGGGAGGAGAGTTCGCATCATGCGTCGCCGGGGTGGAGCAAGAGGATTGATGGCAGCCTCATCCCTCTACCACCCGATAGCCGCGCCCGCGCACGGTTTCGATCAGTTCGGCTCCGATCTTCTTGCGCAGTCGGCCGACGATCACCTCGAGCGAGTTGGAATCGGGGTCGGCATCGCCTTCATAGACATGGTCGAGCAAGTCGAGCCGGTCGACCACCACGCCCTTGCGCAGCATCAACGTCGACAGCACACGCCATTCGAGCGCGGTCAGCCGCAGCGGCAGGCCGTCCAGCTCGACCTGTCCGGTCTGCGCATCGAAGGTTACGGGGCCGCACACGATCCGCGCGGCGGCATGGCCGGTTGCGCGGCGCACCAGCGCGCGCAGCCGCATGACAAGTTCCTCGACGCGGAACGGTTTGGTCAGATAGTCATCGGCCCCGGCGCGGAAGCCGGCGACCTTTTCCGACCAGCCATCGCGCGCGGTAAGGATCAGCACGGGCAGCGCGCGCCCGGCGGCGCGCCATTCCTCCAATACGGTGATGCCCGATTTGATCGGCAAGCCGAGATCGAGCACCGCCACGTCATAGCTGCCGGTGTCGCCGAGATGCGCGCCATCTTCGCCATTGGCGGCGATGTCGACCGCGAAATTCTCGGTACGCAACGCCTTGGCGATGCCCTCGGCCAGTGCGGTGTCGTCTTCGACCAGCAAGATACGCATGTCTGTGTCCTTTGCCCGGCGGCTAAGCCCGGTCGCTAAACCCAGGCTGAACCGGCGGGTTCAGCGCGGTGGTGGGACGCATCGCTAGAAAGCGCAACACCAACCCAAGCAGGAGCAAGCACAATGACCGACCAAATCGAAGGCCCCACCCCGCAGCCCGATTTCAGCGCGCTGGAGCCGCAGGCCCCACGCCGCAAACTGCCGCTGCGCACCTCGCTGATCGCCGCCGCCTTTCTCGCCGTCGGCCTGGGCGGTGGTGCGACGGTTGCGTGCATGAATGGCCCGACGGTCGAACTCGCGCCGGTCAAGCCGGTGGCGATCAAGACCCTGAGCGACGATGGTGGGGTGATCAGCGTGCGCGGCACCGTTGCCGAAGTCTTCGGCCCGATGGCCGTGCTTGCCGATGCAAGCGGGCGTGCCTTGGTCGAGATCGGGCGGGAGGGCGATGGCACGGGCTTGCTCGCTCCCGGCCAGACGGTGACGGTGCAGGGCCATTATCGCCACGGCATGATCCGCGCATCGTTCGTTGTCGGTGCCGATGGCAAGGTGACGGCATTGCGGCCGATGGGCCCGCCGCGCGGCGGGCCTGGCGGGCCCGAGGGCTTCCGGCACGGTCCGCGTGGTCCCGAGGGTCGCGAGCCGGGCCGCGACGATGCGCCGCCCCCGCCGCCGCCCGCAGCGGCTCCGGCCGCCACCGGCAACAGCGTGGGCTGAACCGAACCGCGCCGTTCCGGCCGCGCCAGGGCAGGCGATCAACCCGCCTTGCGCGCCGGAATGGCGGGTGTCGCAGCGGCGAGCCGGTCAAGGTCGAAGGCTTCGAGAAATTCGAGACCGGCCTTGCCGTCCGCCGCCCAGCGCAAGCGCGCCGGGAGCATCTGGCCTTCCAGCAACTCGATCTGGACGTCGATTTCGCCCGCGCCTTCCTCGACATCGATTCCTTCGATCATCGCGCCGCTGGCGGAAATGTTGCGGATCCGCACGTCGCCGACCACGTCGCCCGATCGAATGCGCGCCTTGCGCAGCAGCGAGGTTCGGGGCGAACGGCTGTTGCGGAAGCCGCTGGCGGTGGCGGTGTCGCCCGCCAGCGCCAGATGCGCCCGCACATCGGCGGCGCAGGCGGGCTTGCCATAGACATAGCCTTGGATGTGGCTGCAGCCGAGGTCGACGATCAGCGCGATCTCGTCCTGCGTTTCCACGCCCTCGGCAGTGGTCTCCATGCCCAGCGTGTCGGCCAGCGTGACGATCGCCTTGATGATCGCGGCGTTGCGATTGCCCGCGATTGCCGCCCCGCGCACGAAGCTCTGGTCGATCTTGATCTTGTCGAAGGGGGCCTTGCGTAAATAGCCAAGCGACGAATAGCCGGTGCCGAAATCGTCAAGCGCCAGCCGCACGCCGCACCCCTTCAACGCCTTGAACATCTGTTCGGTCGCCGCGCTTTCATCGACGAACACGCCTTCGGTGATTTCGAGTTCGAGCCGGTCGGGCTTGATCCCCGATGTCGCGAGCGCCGAGGTGACGATGGTGGACAAAGCGGGGTTGGCAAACTGGATCGGCGACACATTGACCGCGACGCGGATGTCATGCGGCCATTCCGCTGCTTCCATGCACGCAGTGCGCAACACCCATTCCCCGATCGTTTCGATCAACCCGCACTCTTCCGCGACCGGGATGAATTCGCTCGGGCTGACCAGCCCGCGCGTCGGGTGTTGCCAGCGCAACAGTGCCTCAAAACCGACAATGCGTTGGGTGCGGGTGCTGACCACCGGCTGGTATGCGACGAAAAACTGGTCGGCGGCGAGCGCCCCGCGCAAATCGTCCTCAAGCTGTTTGCGGCTTTGCGCGCCGATCAGCAACTCGCTGCGGAAGAAGCGGTGCACGCCGCGGCCGTCGCCCTTGGCGGCATAGAGCGCGAGATCGGCGTTGCGGACAAGTGTCTCGGCATCGGTGCCGTCGGTCGGCGCGATCGCCACGCCGATCGAGCAGCCGATGCTGATCGCCGAACCATTGATGCTATAGGGTTGCGAAAGTTCGCTGATCACCCGCCGCGCGAGTTCGGCCAGCGCCTCGCGGTCGGGCGCGAAGGGGATGATGACCTTGAATTCGTCGCCGCCGAGTCGTCCGACCAGCCCGACCTCCCCGATCGTGCGTTGCAGTCGCAAGGCGACTTTCTTGAGCAGCGCGTCCCCGGTCTGGTGGCCCAGCGTATCGTTGACGCTTTTGAATCGGTCCAGATCGAGCAGGAAGAGCGCGGTCTTGCGCGGCACGGAGCCTGGCTGATGGAGGGTCTGTTCGAGCGAGAGCCGCAAACGCTGACGGTTGGCAAGCCCGGTCAGGCTGTCGAACAGCGCCAGGCGGGTGATTTCCGCATCGACGCGGCGGCGCTCGGTCAAATCGCTGCCGCTGCCGACAAAACCCAGAAAACGCCCGTCCGCATCGGATATCGGGCGGCCCGAAATCGACCACCAGCGGTCTAGCGTCGTGTCGTTCGCCGGCCGGACCGAATAGTTGGAAAAGGCGGTGCGCGAGGCGAGATGAAAGGCGAGCGTTCGCTCGGTTTCGGGCGAAGCGCTATCCATGCGGAACAGCTTGTTCAGCAATTGTCCAAGCGCGGGGGCATCGGGGCGATCGAGGCCGCGCGCCACCTTGTCGGAAAGATACAGCACGTGACCGTCGGCGTCGGTTTGCCAGAACCAGCCATTGGTATGCGCTTCGAATTCATGGATCAGCAATTGCGCCCGCTGACTTCGTGGTTCGGAAAGGTCGGCATCGCGAATCCGGCGCGACGATTGCGCGCGCGCCCAGGCCGCTGCGGTTACGCCGATGACCATGAAGGTGCCCGATGCGATCAATATAAGAAGGGTTCCGAAGTTCATACGCCCCCGGGTAAGGGGGCATCCTTTCTGAATTCCTTGTATCGCGGCGACCTCACCCAAAATGAGTATGCGGCGGCGGGGCGACGGACGCGGTCACCCCCCGCGCTTGGCGTGGCCGCAACATCGGCTTAAGGCGCGGCGCAAGACAGGAGTTCATCATGACCACCATCATCCGCGAAGCCGATCTGATCGAGAGCGTGGCCGACGCGCTGCAGTTCATCTCTTTCTATCACCCGATGGATTATATCCGTGCGCTCGGCGAAGCGTATGAGGCCGAGCAGGGCCCCGCCGCCAAGGATGCGATCGCGCAGATCCTGACCAACAGCCGGATGTGCGCCGAGGGGCACCGCCCGATCTGCCAGGATACCGGCATCGTCAACGTCTTCATCAAATGGGGCATGGATTGCCGGTTTGATGACACCAGCCGATCGCTGCAGGAGATTGTCGATGAAGGCGTGCGGCTGGCGTATCTGAACCCCGACAACAAATTGCGCGCCTCGGTGCTGACCGACCCCGCTTTCACGCGCCGCAACACCAAGGACAATACGCCGTGCGTGCTGCACGTCGAGATGGTGCCGGGTAGCCGCGTCTCGGTCGATGTCGCGGCCAAGGGTGGCGGCAGCGAGAACAAGTCCAAGTTCAAGATGATGAACCCGTCCGACTCGATCGTCGATTGGGTGATCGAGATGCTGCCGCAAATGGGGGCTGGCTGGTGCCCGCCGGGCATGCTCGGCATCGGCATCGGCGGGACTGCGGAGCATTGCGTTCTGCTCGCCAAGCAAGCGCTGATGGAGCCGATCGATATGGGGCCGCTGAAGGCGCGTGGGGCCAAGACCGACATCGAACGCTTGCGCATCGAGATTTTCGACAAGGTCAACGCGCTCGGCATCGGTGCGCAGGGGCTGGGTGGCTTGTCGACCATCCTCGACGTCAAGATTCTCGACGCGCCGTGCCATGCCGCGGGCAAGCCCGTGGCGATGATCCCCAATTGCGCCGCCACGCGCCACGCGCATTTCGTGCTCGACGGCTCCGGCCCGGCCTTCCTCGAAGCGCCCAAGCTCGACGAATGGCCCAAGGTCGACTGGAAGCCCGACAGCGCCGCGATCCGCGTCGATCTCGACACGCTGACGCCCGAGGTGGTGCAGGGCTGGAAGCAGGGCGACCGGCTGTTGCTCAACGGCAAGATGCTCACTGGCCGCGATGCCGCGCACAAGCGCATCAAGGACATGCTCGACGCGGGCGAGCCGCTGCCGGTCGAATTCAAGGGCCGCGTGATCTATTATGTCGGCCCGGTCGATCCGGTCGGCGAGGAAGTGGTCGGCCCGGCTGGCCCGACCACCGCGACGCGGATGGACAAGTTCACGCGCATGATGCTCGATCAGGGCCTGCTGGCGATGGTCGGCAAGGCCGAGCGCGGCCCCGATGCGACCAAGGCGATCGCCGAGGGCAAGAGCGCCTATCTGATGGCGGTCGGCGGGGCGGCTTATCTCGTCGCGCGCGCGATCAAGGGCTCGAAGGTCGTCGGCTTTGCCGATCTCGGCATGGAGGCGATCTATGAATTCGACGTGGTCGATTTCCCGGTGACGGTGGCGGTCGATTCGACCGGCGCCAACGTCCACCAGCTCGCGCCGTTGGTGTGGAAGGAAAAGATCGCGCGCGAGGGGTTGCTGGTGTGATTGGCGATCGGGTTTGATCGCTCCGATCTGGCTCCCCGCCGCGCTGATCGGCGGGGCGCTGCAGGCGTGGCGAACGGCGGTGCAACGGCGTGTGTCGCGCACGCTCTCGATCAACGCCGCCGGCTTGGTGCGCTATCTCTACGGCCTGCCGGTCGCGGTTTTGTTGGTGATAGCCTATGAAGCGGTGTTTGCGCGCACGCCGTTTCCGGCGTTGGGCGTGTGGTTCGTGCCCTTCTGCCTCGGCGGGGGACTGGCGCAGATCATCGCCACCAATTTGTTGCTGATGGCGTTTGGCGAGCGCAATTTCGTCGTCGGCACGGCCTATTCCAAGACCGAGGCGGTGCAGAGCGCGCTGCTGTCGGTGTTTCTGCTCGGCGATCATCTGAGCCTGCCGACCTGGGTCGGCATCGGCTTCGGCGTCGCCGGGGTGATGGTCCTTTCAACTGGCGGCAAGCGGATGGCAGCGGGAGCGTTTCTCCGTGCGCTCGGGCAACCGGCGGCGCGCTATGGCATCGCCTCCGGCTTCATGTTCGCATTGACCACGATCGGTATTCGCGCGGCAACGCAGGCGGTGGCCACGCCAGACCATATCCGGGCCGCGCTGATCGTGCTCGCCACGACCGTTGCGGCGCAGACGGTGGCACAGGGGGCGTATCTCCTGCTGCGGGAACGAGATCAGGTCGTGCGCGTCTTTTCGGAATGGCGCGTGGCAGGGCAGGTCGGGTTGATGTCTTCGGTCGCGTCGGCGTGCTGGTTCACCGGGTTTGCCTCGGCACCGGTGGCGCTGGTGCGGATCGTCGGCCAGATCGAAGTTGCCTTCACGATGGCGTTTGCCCATTTTTATCTCGGCGAGAAGACAAGTCGGAGCGAAATCTTAGGGCTCATATTGGTGGCGACCGGCGTCGTCTTCGCGCTGGTCGGCAGCCTGTGAGGCGCGCAGGCTTGCGCCGCGCAGGGTCATCCCACAAGGAACGGTGATGCGAGTATTACGTCTCCTGGGCATCACGATCCTGTGGATCGTCATCGTCCTGTGCCTTGCGGTCACGATCATCCCGCGCTTTCTGGATGCGCGTTATTATGCGGGCCTCCCCACCGGGCACTATAACGGCGAGCGCTTCTTCAATCCTGACGGGGCCGAGGACGACATCGCCCCGCCCAACGGTGGGCGCGGGAATTTCCTGTGGCGCTACCTCACCAATAGCGACGGGCGACCGAAATGGCCCGATCATGTCGCCGTCCACCCGATAGCGCCGCCCGCGCGGGTCGAGGGTGCGCGGATGGTCGCGACCTGGGTTGGCCATGCCACCGTGCTGGTGCAGACGCAGGGGCTCAACATCCTGACCGATCCGGTGTGGAGCCGCACCGCCGGGCCGCTCGGCGTCGGCCCCGCGCGCGTCGCCGCGCCGGGGATCGCGTTCGATGCGCTCCCCAAAATCGACCTCGTGCTCGTCAGCCATGACCATTATGATCATATGGACCTGACCACGCTCAAGCGGCTGTGGGAGCGTGACCGTCCGCTGATCGTCACCAGCCTCGGCAATGACAGCGTGATCGGCCAAGCGGGCGTGCCATCGCGCGCGCTCGATTGGGGCGGGCGGACCAGCATCAAGCCCGGCGTCGACATCATCGTCACGCGCAACCACCATTGGGGCAGCCGCTGGTTCTCCGATCGCAACCGCGCTCTGTGGTCGAGCTTTGTCGTGCGCTTGCCCGGCGGCAATCTGTTCTTCGCGGGCGATACCGGGCCGGGTGACCTCAATTGGGCGAACGAGGCGGCGGCCTATGGCCCGGTGCGGCTTGCGCTGCTGCCGATCGGCGCGTTCCGCTTCGCGCCGGGGCAAATGGTCGCGGGCAGCCATATCGGGCCGATCGACGCCGCCGAGGCGTATCGTCGGCTGGGCGCGTCGAGCGGGATCGGGATCCATTGGGGCACGTTCCGTTTGTCCTTTGAAGGCTATGACACGCCGCCGCGGTTGCTCGCGGCGGTGGCGCAAGTCGCGGGCGTACACGGCTTCGGCACGGTGGCGCTCGGGCGGCCGACCGAGATCGCACCCTATCGCGCGCCCGCGCCCGTCGCGCCGATCGAGCGTGCGGCGATGGAGGGCCTGCTCCCCAAGGCAGCCTTGGCGCTGCCGTAAGGACAAACAGGCGCGGAGCCGGCGTGCCCTGCGCCTGTTTCAATGGCGGCTTGGGAGGTCTGGCACACGATGCTAAGACCCCGCCCCGGGGAGAATCGGGACGTGGCGTCGAAGGGGAGTGTATACCGCTACGAGGCGACGCTGGACCGGGCCGGGCTGGCGCTGGCCGCCGGTGGGTTGGTCGGCGGCGTGTTCGCGGCCGTGCTGGTGGTGATCGGCAGCGGTGCCGCGCCGCTCGAGCTGCTGGCCGGATTTGTCGTCGGTGCGGTGATTACGGCGATGGCGGCGGTGGCGATTGGTGGCCCGGTCTGGCTGCTATGCCACGCTTTTGGCCAACGCGGACCGTGGATGGCGATTCTGGTCGGCGCGCTGGCCGGGTTCGCGCTGTTCCTCGGCGGGCAGACCTATGGCTTTGGCGTGTTCGCGATGCCGGTCACCGACACGCAGACCCTGCTGTTCCGCTGGATCAGCGCGGTGGCCACGAGCCTGATTCTGGCGCTGGTGGCAGCACTGATCGGCTGGACGATGTGGCGCGTGGCATATCGGCGGGTGGCGTGAGCGCCGCTTCACAACATGCGCGAATCGCAAAAAGGGTCGATAGGATGGCGGACAAATTCGAAAAGCTTGATCCGATTTTCGAACACATCGGCCTCGCATTGGGCCGGATCGTGGGTGGCGACCCCGATAAAACCTATCTCTACGCCGAGCTGCAGGAGGGTGTGGTCGGTGCCGGAGTCTTTAAGGACGAAGGAAACCACGTCCGCTATTTCGACCCAAGTCGCGCGTTGATCGATTTGCTCGTCGAGGCGTAGGAAACGGAAGAGCCGAGCAAGCGCTGGGAAGTGATCGAGTATGAGGTGCTCGGGACGAAATTCAACGCAGTGTTCAAGTTCCCGGACGAGCTGAACCCCGATGACTATGAAGACGAGCGTCGAGACGTGGCTCTCCACGCTCGCTATGGCGACAAGCCAGTGATCTATCCGCCGATCCCATATCCCACTCGCCCGCTTTAAGGGGCGAGAAGACGCACCGGATCCCATAGCGCGCGGGTCCGGTGCGTCCCTTCGCGTTTACGGCTTGGCCGGTCCGACCGGTGCCGGGCCCGTCGCGGGCGCTTCGGGCGGGGTGACGTCGGTTGGCTTGCACTCGCCGTTGCGCGTCGATTTGACGTGCATTTCCATCGTGCCTTCCTGCGTGCCATTGGCGGCGAAGCCTTCGGTCTTCATCGTCATGTCCTGTGCCGTCGCCGAATTGGTGCCGGTCATCGTCATCTTTACGGTGCCGCCATTGGGCTGCTTGCAGGTCGCGTCGATCGCGATGCTGGCCCCGGTCACGTCCTTCTTGGCGAAGGTGCAATTCTGGCCGCGCGCGGACATCTGTTCCATCGCCTTGCCCATGTCTTCCTTCGCGGCCGCAGCCGGGGTGAGGCACACCGACATGGTGCTCATCGCATCGAACATCTTCTGCATCTGCGTCTTGGTTTCGGGGGTTGCGCCCTTGCCTTCGAACTTCACGATGTCGATCTTCTGCGACCAGCTCCCCGCCTGGCGCTTGACCGGCGCGTCGGGGGAACAGGCGCTCGCGGCGAGCGGCAGCGCGAGCAGCGCCATGATACGGAAAGTCATGTGGAAAGAGTCCCCCGGGGATGTGCGCTGCGGGCGCCGGTGTGTGATTGTGTATGGCGCATTCCTTCCCATATTGACGAGCTATGGCAATCCAGATTCGCACCACGCTCGACGAACCTGAAACCGGCGTCAGCTTCGTGCCGCACCGCCCGGCGCGCCCGCCCAAGGCGGAAGGGGGCAAGCCGTTCAAGCTCGTCTCCGAATATCAGGCAGCGGGCGACCAGCCGACCGCCATCGCCGAGCTCGTCGCGCAAACGCAAGCGGGCGAGCGCGATCAGGTGCTGCTGGGCGTCACCGGCTCGGGCAAAACCTTCACCATGGCCAAGGTGATCGAGGCGGTGCAGCGCCCCGCTTTGATCCTCGCGCCCAACAAGATCCTGGCGGCGCAGCTTTATGGGGAGATGAAGTCGTTCTTCCCGGAAAATGCGGTCGAATATTTCGTCAGTTATTACGATTACTATCAGCCCGAGGCCTATGTCGCGCGCTCGGACACCTACATCGAGAAGGAAAGCTCGACCAACGAGGCGATCGACCGGATGCGCCACGCCGCGACCCGCTCGCTGCTCGAACGCGACGACGTGATCATTGTCGCCTCGGTGTCGTGCCTTTACGGCATCGGTTCGGTCGAAACCTATTCAGCGATGATCTTCGACCTCAAAAAGGGCCAGACCGTCGACCAGCGCGAAATCGTGCGCAAGCTCGTCGCGCTGCAGTATAAGCGCAACGATGCCGCCTTCCAGCGCGGCAATTTCCGCGTGCGCGGCGATGCGCTGGAGGTGTTCCCCTCGCATTATGACGACACCGCCTGGCGCGTGTCGTTCTTCGGCGATGAAATCGAGGATATCGTCGAGTTCGATCCGCTGACCGGCAAGAAGGTGGCGAGCCTCGACACGATCCGCATCTACGCCAATTCGCATTATGTGACGCCGGGGCCGACGCTCAAACAGGCGATGGAGGCGATCAAGTTCGAGCTGCAGGAGCGGCTCAAGGAACTGGTGCCGGAGGGCAAATTGTTAGAGGCGCAGCGGCTCGAGCAGCGCACCAATTTCGATCTGGAGATGATCGCTGCCACCGGTTCGTGCGCCGGCATCGAGAATTACTCGCGCTTCCTCACCGGCCGCATGCCGGGCGAGCCGCCGCCCACTTTGTTCGAATATCTGCCCGAAAATGCATTGCTGTTCGTCGATGAGAGCCACCAGACGATCGGCCAGATCAACGGCATGTCGCGCGGCGATCACCGCCGCAAGCTGACGCTCGCCGAATATGGCTTCCGCTTGCCGAGCGCGATCGACAACCGCCCGCTGCGCTTCAACGAATGGGACGCGATGCGACCGCAGACGACCTATGTCTCGGCGACGCCGGGTGCCTGGGAGATGGAGCGAACTGGCGGCGTGTTCGCCGAACAGGTGATCCGTCCGACCGGGCTGATCGACCCGCCGATCGAGATCAAGCCGGTCGAGGAGCAAGTGCAGGATCTGATCGTCGAAGCGAAGAAGACCGCCGAGGCGGGCTATCGCACGCTGGTGACGACGCTGACCAAGCGCATGGCCGAGGATCTGACCGAGTTCATGCACGAGGCGGGCGTCCGCGTCCGCTATATGCACAGCGATGTCGAGACGCTGGAGCGCATCGAACTGATCCGCGATTTGCGGCTCGGGGTGTATGATGTGCTGATCGGCATCAACCTGCTGCGCGAGGGATTGGATATTCCCGAATGCGGGCTGGTCGCGATCCTCGATGCCGACAAGGAAGGGTTCCTCCGCTCGGAAACCTCGCTGATCCAGACGATTGGTCGTGCCGCGCGCAACGTCGATGGGCGCGTGATCCTCTATGCCGACCGCATCACGGGCTCGATGGAGCGCGCGATGAACGAAACCAACCGCCGCCGCGAAAAGCAGCGCGCCTATAACGAGGCGCACGGCATCACCCCGACGACGATCAAGCGCAACATCGGCGACATCATCCAGGATGTGTCGAGCCGCGATCAGGTGACGGTGGAGATCGATGAGGACCGGCCGCACATGGTCGGCCATAATCTGCGTGCCTATATCGAGGACCTCGAAAAGAAGATGCGCGCGGCCGCAGCGGATCTGGAGTTCGAAACCGCAGGCCGCCTGCGCGACGAGATCCGGCAGTTGGAGCAGGAAGAGCTTGGATTGCCGGTCGACCAGCAAAAAGCCCCGGTGATGGGCCGCTCGAATGAGGGTAAACCGGGCACGCGCAAGACGCGCTACGGCAAGAGCCAGAAGATGCGCGCGGGGATGGCGGGGAGTTCGCGGCGGGGGCGTTGACTCCACGGAACGGATAGGGCTAATAGTGCTCTTGGTTCTTTGGAGTCTCCGTGATGCAAATTGACGTCAGCTTAGACGTTTTCAAGGCGTTGACCGCGCGGCTTGAATATGATGGTCAGACATTTAGCGACCTGATTAGCGAGCTTTTGTCGGCGGATTCTCCGATTGAGGTAGAAGGTGAGCCTGAACACGGCGGTGCAATGGCTGGCCAAATTTTTCTTAAGCAGGCTGAAAAGGGCGGGTTCGCCTCGCGCAGGCTCTGGCTGCCACATGGAACGGTACTGAGGGCTCGCTATAAGCAAAAAGAGTATCGCGCTCGGATTGATAACAACGCTTGGCGCGATGAAGCTGACAACTTGCATACCAGTCCTTCCGAAGCCGCGAAGGCGATCACCGGGACAAACGTGAATGGACTGCGCTTCTGGGAAGCGATGCTTCCCGGTGAGCGTCATTGGGTGCGCTTGGAAGCGCTATCGGCCTTATGATCCGCACCTTCGCCGATCCCGAAACTGAGCACGTTTGGAACCGTGAATGGAGCCGCAAGCTGCCGCCCGATATCCAGCAGCGCGCGATGCGGAGGCTCACGCTTCTGGATGCAGCGCTGTCGCTCGACGAGCTCGGAAACCTGCGCGGCAACCGTCTGCATGCGCTGAAGGATGATCGCGCGGGCCAGCATAGCATTTCAATTAATGACCAATGGCGTATATGCTTCGTTTGGAAGGACGGAGACGCATATGACGTCGAAATTGCAGACTATCACTAATCCCGACTGGCTCGACAACGAGCATGCCGGGCAGATGCTGGTCACAGAGTTTCTCGAACCCGAAGCGCTGAGCGTTGAGCAGCTTGCCGGTGATATCGGGGTGGCACCGGAGCGGATTGCCGAGGTTATTGAAGGTGCGCGTCCGGTCGATGCAGAACTCGACCTGCGCTTCGCGCGCTATTTCGGCATGTCCGAAGGCTTTTTTCTGCGTCTGCAGGATCGCTACGAGATCGTCGAGGCCAAGCGCGCGCTCAACGGCGCGCTCGACCGCATCGTCCCGCGCGCGGCTTAACCCAGCGACAGATCCTCGCCCGCCACATCATAATATTTCGACACCCGGTCGGCATAGGCCTGGTCGAATTCGGGCGGGTTCGCCGCCCAGCTTGGGCCGCCTTCCAGGACGCGGCGGTCGATCGTCACGATATAGGTGTCGTTGACCGGGTCGAACTGCAGCAGCGAAAAAGGCAGCGGATAATAAGCGCGCCCCATGCCGAGAAACCCGCCGATCGTCAGCACGGCATACAGGGTATGCCCGGTGCGCTTGTTGACCATCATCGCATACACGCTGCCGATCTTGTCGCCATCGCGGCTCCGCACCTGCATCGCATCGGTCTTGTTCGATTGCAGCAGCAATTGCGTGGGTTCGGTCTGGGACATGGTGGTTCCTTTGATGCGCAACCGAAACGGCGCAATGGCCCCGAGAGTTCCCTCAATCCTCCAAGATCAGGCTGGTGCGCCGCGTTTCGGGCAGCAGCCAGAAACACACGCTGGTCAGCGCGAGCATCGCGCTGACATACCAGTAGAACGCGCTTTCGATGTGCCAGCCCTTCAGGCTCAGCGCGACATATTCAGCGGTGCCCCCAAACGCCGCATTGCCGATCGCATAAGGAAAGGCGACGCCGAGCGCGCGGATGTGCGCCGGGAACAGCTCGGCCTTCACCAGCGCGCTGATCGAGGTATAGGCGGCGAGCAGCAACAGCGGCACCAGCACGATCGCAAACGCCGCACCCGGCGTGCGCACGCTTTCCAATGCGCTGAACACCGGCACCGAGACGATCGCGCCCCCCACGCCGAACAGCAGCAGCATCGGCTTGCGCCCAACGCGATCGGCCAGCGCCCCGAACAGCGGCTGCACCAGCATGAACACCACCAGCGCGGCGGTCATGATCGCGGTCGCGGTCTGCACCGAAAAGCCGACGGTGTTGGCGAGGAATTTCTGCATGTAGGTGGTGTAGGCATAGAAAGCCAAGCTGCCGCCGGCGGTGATCGCGCCGACCAGCAGGAACTCGCGTGGATGCGCGCGCCACAAGGCCGCCATGCCCGAGGCTGGGCGATCCGCCGACAGTGCCTGGAAGGACGCGGTCTCGGCCAGCCCACGCCGCAGCACATAAACGCCCAGCGCCAGCGCTGCGGCCAGCACAAAGGCGATGCGCCAGCCGAAACTGTCCATCTGCGCTTTCGTAAAGACGGCCTGCAGCAGCAGCGTCACCGCCAGCGCGCTCAGCATCCCGCCGATCAGCGTGACATATTGGAAGCTCGACCAGAAACCGCGGTGCCGCCGCGTCGCCATTTCGGACAGATAGGTCGCGCTCGCGCCATATTCGCCGCCGACCGACAGGCCCTGCAGCAATCGCGCGACCAGCAGCAGGATCGGCGCGGCCAGGCCGATCGTGGCATAAGTCGGGGTAAACGCGATCATCAGCGAACCCGCGCACATCAACGCGACCGACACCGCCAGCCCAGCCTTACGCCCACGCCGATCGGCATAACGGCCCATCACATAGGCACCGATCGGTCGCATGAAAAAGCCGACCGCGAACACCGCCGAGGTGTTCAGCAATTGCGCGGTGGGATCGCCCTTGGGGAAGAAAGAGGCCGAGAAATACAGCGACAGCGCGGAATACGCATACCAGTCATACCATTCGACCAGATTGCCGGCCGATCCGCCGATGATGGCGCGCAGTCGCTTCGCTTCAAGTGCCATGCGTCTCTCCCTGCCGGGCACCAGAGGCGAAATCACGACGGGGTGCAAGACCGGCGGTTGAGCGCAGCGGTTGCTTCGCGCATACAGCGCGGCATGCGCAAATTTTTCGTTCGCTCCGCTGTTCTTGCTATCGCGCTGGTGGTGAGTGGCTGCGTCAGCCCGCCCGCGTCGTTGCCGCCACAGCCGGTGGCGGTGCCGCGTCCGGTGCCTTTGCCGCCGTCCCCGGTCGTGCCGCAATCGCTCGACTGGCGCGATTGGGCGGTGACCCCCGGCGATTGGAGCTATCGCACCGATGCCACCGGTTCGGTGGCGGCCTTTGGGCGATCCGGGGGGAGTGCGTTGCTGACGCTGCGCTGTGATCGCGGGGCCAATATCGTGTCGCTGTCGCGCCCGGGCGCAAGCGCCGCACCGCTGCTGGTGCGGACCAGCAGCCTCGCACGGACGTTGACCGCGCGCGCTGCCGATGCCGCTCAGGCGACGGTCGCGCTGGAACCCCGCGACCCGCTGCTCGACGCGATGGCGTTCAGCCGCGGTCGTTTCCTCGTCGAGCAAGCCGGCGCGACAACGTTGGTGGTGCCCGCTTGGGCTGAAATTGGCCGCGTAGTCGAGGATTGCCGCCGCTGAGCAGCGGTTTCGATCGCCGTTGGACGCGCATTTGGTGCGCTTCAGGGAGGCGAAAGAGAATCGTCGAAATCGAGGAACATTACAAGACTTGTTTCGCAAATTTATATGATTCAAACACGAGTCGTGACCAGTCCTGGTTACGCTGTTTTAACTAGCGAAAGGAGGTGATCCGATGTCTCATGGTTCAGCAATGGGGTCGGTTCAGTTCGTTCGGGGGACGCACCGCTAAGCTTTTCGGGGCAACCCGTTCGATGGCAGGGGCGGGGGGTATCTTCCCCCAGACAACGCCTTCCTCCATCGGAGCTTATGCGGTCCGCATGGTCTCCCAAGCTGGAGCTTCCGGCCGCTGACCATGTCAGGAGGTTGCCGGGGTGCCGTGAGGCCCCCGGCAGCCTCTTTTCATTTTGGGTAATGCCGAGGGGCGTGTGTCCCGTAATGGCCCTCCAAATCGTATATCTTAACGCGACCGAAACGATAATTTTCGCTAGATGCTGCGCTGCAACGTGTTGCGTGTGAGTCGGTAAAGGCGTGAATATGGCTATCGTTGTTGGTATAATCGCCTGTGTAATTGCGTTCGCGGTTTGGGAGGTGTTGCAGCTGCTCAAGCAGCGTCGCGCTGCCGTCAGGCGGGGTAAGCGCAGGCAACGCAACCTCGCTTATCAACAAGCGTGGGACGCCGTGTTCGGGCGTGGCGGACAGCGCCGCCTGACGGTCCAACCACCCGAGGCCGACAAAGAGTGATCTATAGAGTGAGCGCTTGCCGCGTCGCCTGAGCGACGGCATGATCCAGGGTGCGTTCGGTTGGATCGCGGCCCTGGAGAAACTGATGCGGATCCCTATCGCTTCGTTGGTGCTGTGTGCGTTTGCTGTCGCACCGGCGACCGCCCAGGTTTCGAAGGAGGCGTTGCCAACGATCGAAGAGGTTTCGATCGAGCAGTTGCAGGCGATGATGGCGCACGGGACGGGCAGCGCCGCAATCACGCAGGCGTATCTGGCGCGGATTGCGGCGATGGACCGCAGTGGACCGAAACTCCGCGCGGTGATCGCGATCAACCCCGATGCGCTGGCGCAGGCGCGCGCGAGCGACGCGCGG
Source organism: Sphingomonas sp. TF3 (assembly GCF_003985085.1). Classification (NCBI taxonomy): domain Bacteria; kingdom Pseudomonadati; phylum Pseudomonadota; class Alphaproteobacteria; order Sphingomonadales; family Sphingomonadaceae; genus Sphingomonas; species Sphingomonas sp. TF3. The sequence continues at coordinate 47,717 of NZ_RWKS01000018.1, forward strand.
CGTAAGGCGGGCAAGGTGCTGGGCCCGCTCGATGGCGTGCCCGTACTGATCAAGGACAATATCGAGACCAAGGATCCGATCGCAACCACCGCGGGCAGCCTGGCGCTGAAGGACAATGTCGGCTTGCGCGACGCGCCGCTGGTGGCGGGGCTGCGGCGGCAGGGCGCGGTGATCCTGGGCAAGACCAATCTCAGCGAATGGGCCAATATCCGCTCGAGCAATTCGATCAGCGGGTGGAGTGCGGTCGGTGGGTTGGTGCGCAACCCCTATGCGCTGGACCGGACCGCGTGCGGCTCGTCGAGTGGATCGGGCGCGGCGGTCGCGGCCAGCTTTGCGGCGGCGGCGGTTGGAACGGAAACCGACGGATCGGTGGTGTGCCCCTCCTCGATGAACGGGCTGGTCGGCCTCAAACCCACGCTAGGTCTGGTCAGCCGCACCTATGTCGTGCCGATCAGCCACAGCCAGGATACGCCGGGGCCGATGGCGCGCAGCGTACGCGACGTGGCGATCCTGTTCGACGCGATGGTCGGCTACGATCCCGCCGATGCAGCGAGTATCAATATCGCCTATGCGATCGCGCACAGTTATGCGGGCGACCTGGCGCGCGCGTCGCTGAAGGGCGTGCGGGTGGCGGTGCTCCATCCCGAGATGCCCGATCTTCTCAAGACCAAATATGAGGCCGCGCTCGCCGTGCTGAAGGCGCAGGGCGCGGTGCTGGTCGATGTCGAAGCACCGAAACTATCCGGGGTCGGCGAGGCCGAGTCGCTGGTGCTGCACACCGAATTGAAGGCAGATCTGAACGCCTATCTGAAGACGACGCCGGCTGCGGTAAAAACGCGCACGCTGGCCGATGTGATCGCCTTCGATACTGCCACTGCTGCGACCGAAATGCCGTTCTTCGCGCAGGAAACCTTTGAAGCGGCGGAGAAGACGCGCGGCCTCGCCGACCCCGAATATCTCGGTGCGCGCGCGAAATCGCTGCGGCTGGCGGGCAAGGAGGGCATTGATGCGATGCTCGCCAAGGCGCAGGCGACGATCCTGGTGGAGCCGACTTACGGTATGCCGTGGCTGTCCGATACGGTCTATGGCGATCAGTTCAGCGGCCCAAGTGCCAGCGAGCTGCCCGCGATCGCTGGCTATCCGCACCTGACGGTGCCGATGGGCCTGGTACGCGGCGTGCCGGTCGGGCTGTCCTTCATCGCGACGGCGATGGGGGATTCGACGGTGCTGCAGGCTGGCTATGTCTATGAACAGGCGGCCAAAGCACGGGTTGCGCCCACCTATGCCGCGACCAACGATGCCGGGCCGGGGCTTGATGGCGCGCGTTAACGCCTAGCGTTCCAGCAATTCCGGGCGGATGTGGATCGCGGTCAGCGACATGCGCACTTCGATCAGGAACGACACCAGCGCCGAGATCAGCAATCCCATCGCCAGGATGAAGGATAGCGCGACGATGGTACCGATGTGGAGCTTGATCAGCACCGCGACGAACAGCAAGGCCACCACCAGGCACGTCATTACCGCGCTCGACACCGCCATCACCAATGCCGCGTTGATTACCGACATGCGGCGGTCGAGCAGCCGCAATTCCCAGACGTGGCGGTCATGTTCGGGCCCGACCGAGCGGGGGTGAAGGTCCTCCACCGCGCGGGCGCGATCGACCACCCGGGAAAGCCGTCCGGCCAGCACGTTGAGCAAGGCACCGATTCCGGCCAGCATGAACACCGGGGATAGCGAAAGCTGGATCGTCTGCGCGATCGTGTTGACAGCGGGGATCGAGAACATCGTTCGACATTGGGGGGTGTCGCCGCGCGACGCAAGCGGTGCTCTGCACCGAATGGTAACCCAGTTGCGCTAACGCCGTGCGCCATGACCAAGCCGATGCTGCTCGCGGAGTTCACGCGCCTGCCGTCGCCGACCCGGGCGAGCGTGCTCGATGGCCTGTCGGGCGCGATCGATGCAGTGGCGGAAGCCGCCCCTGCCGCGCAACGTTTCCTGCGCTATCAATGGTATGCGGCGGCGCTGGAGGCTTATGGCGGCGCGGCGCGCACGATTGTGGTGGAAGACGACGACGAACCGGTGATCGCTCTGCCGTTTGTCGGTGTCGGGCCGACGTTGGCGCGCGTCGCGATGGTGCCGGGCTGTTATTGGCCGTTCCGCGGCTTTCCCATGCACGCGCGGGTTGGCACCCGCGCGGTCGATGCGCTGCTTGACACGCTCGGGCGCTCGGTCAACGCGCTGCGGATCGGGCCGGTCTGCGACGGCGATCCGACGATCGAGGCGTTGCTCGCGCGGGCCCGGGTGAAAGGGTGGGCGGCGCTCGACCGCTTCGTCGCCGACAGTTTCGTGCTCGATTTGACGCAGGACGATTGGCCGCGCGGATCGACGCTGCGCAAGAATCGCTTCCATGAAAAGCATTTGGCCGAACATGGTGTGCTCGACTGGCGCTTTGTCGGCGCTGGAGAGTGGGAACTTGCCTTCGATGCCTTCGCGCAGGTCGAGGGACGGAGCTGGATCAGGGCGAAGACTGACGGGCGCGATGCCAAGTTCACCCGCACCGGCCATGGCCGGTTCTGGCGCGGGGCAGCGCGCGATCCGATCCTGGCGGGAATGATGTCGGCGGCGCTGCTGACCATCAAGGGTGTGCCCAGCGCCTTCTCCTTCGATCTCGATTGCGGCCCGACGCGCTACGCCATCGCCAACAGCTATGACCCTGCTGTCGCCAGACATTCGCCGGGCAAGCTGCTCGCGTATCGCAATCTCGTGCATGCACGGGGAGCGGGGATTCGAATGGTCGATTGGGGCGCGGGCGACAGCGGATACAAACAAACGCTGGGTGCCGTGCAAGGTCCGGCGTTGCGCGATTGGCTGCTGGTGCGGCCCGGTGTCCCGGCGGCGTTGGCGCGGCTGTTGAAAGGGCGTTGGGCCGCCAGCGGGCAGGGGTGATGGATCCCCGGCGCTGCGCACTGCGTTGAACACGGATGGACGAACTGGCCGATCTTCAGGCACGGATGGAAGCAGCGGCGGCGGCGCTGGATTTCGAGGAAGCGCGGAGGCTGCGCGACCGCATCAGCTTGCTCCGCGGCGGTGCGGATGCCGCTGCAGCGGCATCGGCCGACACCGCAGGTCTGACGCGGCAACAGCCGGGCGCAATGGGGCTCGGTTCCAGTCAGCAGCGCGTCAGCCCACCGCCCGGATGGACGCCGCCGCGTAAGCCCGATCCGATGACGCAAGGACGATCGCGCAAGCGGTGATGCCGGACGAGTCGGTGTACTGACAGCCGCCTTTTCGAAACGAGAAGACTGGACCCAATACGGTTTCCCGAAGATTGCGTCGTGAGAGGTAACCGCACTCCCTCCCACGTCTCCTTTGCGAATATACGCAGGCTTTCTCGTAAAAATTCAGCGATGTAGTTGAAATATACAGTCGGCGATCGTGGTACAAGAAAAGTCATGAGGACATAGACGGCGTATCGTCCCACTCCTCCTATTTGCGTTGTGGGCGTATAGAATATAAGTGATATGGCGTTAAGGTTAATATTGTGCGGTCGCAAATCTTCCGGTCCAGTGTGGCGTTGGTCAGGACTAAAAATGAAATCCGCAATTTCCAGGTCTAGGTTTGCAGCCGCGCTACCCGGGTTATGCGTTTTTTTGGGCGTGCTCTGCGGAAGCCTCCTATGGCAGATCTGGGCCGAGGTGTCGGGTAAGGCTCCCCCGCTATCGTTTTCACTGGGCATTGGCGTCGCATCGCTTATTCTTGTCGGTCTACGATATTGGCCGGTGGTGGCAATCGCGGCGATCGGGACAACGGTGTTCGCCGAACCGGTGCATCCCGTTCTGCAAAATGTCGCGCATGGTGCGGGTCTCACGCTTGGTGCGGTCATCTCCGCATTCCTTATCGAGCGGTGGCGGATCAGGCCAAGTGACCTTCTGGATCCAAAGTCGGTGTGGCGGACCTTGGCGGCGGTCGTCGCGGGGACGTTCGCGGGTGCAGTGTCGGCGACTACGGTGGTAATGCTCGTCGGCGGGCCTGGTACTTTTGCGGCGGGCGTCGAGGATCGTGCGGCGCGTTTTGGATTGGGCTTAATTCTCGCGACGCCGCTGGTCTTGTCATGGGCAGCGCCTCCTGCGGAGCGCTGGACGCGCGTCGCGTGGTTTAACTTCGTTGCGTTGATGGTGCTTTGCGCCGCCGTCGCTGCGGCCATCAATTTCGGTTCGGGGACTGCTTCCTTCGCGTGGGTTATGTTTCCGCTCATCATCGCCGCCTTGCGCTTTCATTTGCGCGGAGCTGCCACATCGATGGTGCTTGTCGCGGTCATCACGCTGTGGGCCGCCGGACAAAATTCTTTCCAAGCCGTGGGGGAGCTGGCCAGTGGCCAGGTGCGCCTGGCGCAGTTGCTGGTCGCCGTGACCGCCGCGACCATGTTTGTCCTCGCCGCGACCGCCGACAAGCGTCGCGAACAGGAGCGCGCTCGGGATGCGGAGCAACGCTATCGCGCCATTTTCGAACAGGCCGGTGTCGGCGTGGCGGTCCTGTCGGCCGATGGCGAGTATCTCGCGGCGAACGAGCGCTATCTCGAGATCGCGGGATATGGCCGCGATGAGCTGCTTGGAAGCCACTATACCGCGATTCTCGACGACACCGAGGCAAGCGCGAGCCGAAACGTTCTCGCCCAACTTTCGGGTGGCACACCCCCCATCATATCGCGCGATCTGAATATCCGAACCAAGGGTGGCGAAAAGCGGTGGATTCGGGCGACGTCGAGCAAGATTGTCGGGGCTGCGGGCGCGGTCGATCAGGTCGTGACCGTGGTCGAGGATATCTCGGAGCGCGTAAAGGCAGAGGTTGCGCTTTCGGAGAGTGAAAAGCGTTTCCGCCTGGCCCAGCAATATGCGGGCGTCGGTGTGTTCGACATCAACCTGACCGAAGAAAGCGCACTGCATTCGCCGGAAAGTGCGGCACTGTTTGGAGTGCCCTGGCATCCCGGCGCATACAGACTTTCGGAATTTGTCGACCGCATCGGTCAGTCGCAATTGCACGAGATGCGGGCAAAATTGTTCCGGTCCGCGGTCGACGAAGCCCCGTTCGAAATGTCCCTGCGCGTCTCCATGCCGGATCGCCGCATTCGCTGGATCCGTTTGCACGGCCGATACGATCCTTATGAGGAGCGACCTCGTCTTCTCGGCCTGGTCATCGATATCACCAGCGACGTTGAAGCGAAGGCGCAATTGCGCGAAGCAAATGAGAAGTTCCTGCGCGTTACCCGCTTGAGCGCGATGGGTGCGATGGCCTCGACCCTGGCGCATGAGTTGAATCAGCCGCTATCGGCCATCACCAATTATGTCGAAGCGGGACGCTACAAGCTCTGCGACGCTGAAGCGGTCGACGGGAAGCTGCTCGCGATCCTCGATTCCGCGCGTGATCAAGCGCTGCGCGCGGGCGAAATCATCCGCAAGATGCGGGCCTTTGCCGTAAGTGGCGAGGTCGTGTTCGAACGGGTGTCCCTGGGGCCGGTCCTCGCGGCGGCGTGCGCTGGTGTGCAGCAACTCAAAATGGCCGATGATGTGACCCTCATTTGCCATCCCGTGCGGCCCGACCTCTTGGTGGTTGGCGATCCGGTGCAGCTCGAGCAAGTGATGTCGAATCTGGTCCGCAACGCTGTCGAGGCAACCAAGGGGGTGGCGCGTCGGGAAATCGTGGTGTCCACCGATATCCGTCAGCGCGACGTATTGATCACAGTGTCCGACAACGGGTGCGGTCTTCCCCAGGGGATGCTCGAAAACCTGTTTGCACCGTTTCGGACGAGCAAATCGAACGGTGCCGGCCTGGGACTGGGCCTACCGATTTGCCGAACTATCGTCGAGGCGCATGGCGGCAAATTGTGGGCGGAAAACAATCCGCAGGGTGGCGCGACCTTCAGCCTTGTCCTGCTCTTGGAAGAGGGCTGGGCGCATCTCGGGAAAGGCGAGATCGCGTCCGAGCCATACGGGCAACGCGACGACCGGGCCGCCTAGAGCCGCAGATTGCGGAAGGACCGTCCTGTTTTCGCGTGAATGTCGCGTTGTTGTAAGAATGCCGTCCTAAGCGCGCTCCGAGCCGTTTGGAGCATAGGTTGAGCTGGCTGCGTGACATCGATCGCTGGTTCATGGCCGAGGTGCTGCCGCACGCAGCCGCTTACCGGGCCAAGGCGGCGCATTTTTGCGGTCGTGACGATGCCGATGATCTGGTGCAGGAAGCCTATGCGCGCGTCCTGAAGACGCCGGACTTTCGGGCGATCGTCAGCGCGCGCGGGTTCGTCCTCACGATCGTGCACAATCTCGCGCTGGAGCGGCTGCGGCGGGCGAACGTGGTGCGGATCGAACTGTTGGCATCGCTGGACATGCTTGATGTGGCGGATCCCGCACCCGACGCCTTTGCGGTTGCAGCCGGGCGTTCCGACTTGCGACGCCTGCTCCAGCTGATCGATGACTTGCCGCCGCAATGCGCGCGCGTCCTGCACATGCGCAAAATTCAGGGCATGCCCCCGATTGCAATCGCCGAGGCGCTTTCAATATCTGTCTCGACGGTGGAAAAGCATATCGCTAAGGGGCTTGCCCTCGTAACAAAGGCCCGTCGCGACAGCGAAACCCAGGTGGAGGAAGTTTGTCCGGCCTTTCCGAAATCCCGCAGCGGCACGCTGACCTGACCGACGAGGCGGCCGCCTGGCTGGCCGCGCTGGACGCGGGATCGGCGGACATAGCGGCATTCGAGGCCTGGCGTGACGCGGATATCCGCCATGCCGTTGCCTTCGTCGAGGTGGCCGGCACGTGGCGCGACATGGACGCTTTGCGCCTGGCAAACGGGGACATGCAACGCGGCAACGTCGCCGAACCGATCGCCGCGGAGCGACTGAGCCGACGCCACCTCCTGCGCGCTGCTGCCTCGGTTGCGGTTGTAGTGGTCGTCGGCGGCGGCTTCGCATACCGCGCCGCTGCCCGCGCTTCGGCAACGACTGCCGTCGGCCAGCGCAAGACCGTCGCCGCTGCACCCGGCCTGTCGCTCGATCTCAACACCGACACGAGTGTCTCCTGGAAAGACGGCATGCCTGCGCGGGCCTGGCTGGAACGGGGCGAGATCGCAGTGCGCCTGGCTGCGTCGCACCGGCTGGAGTTATTGACGCCCGGCGGCCGGTTTCTGCTCGAACCGGGCGCGTACAATGCTCGGGTGCGCGGTGCTGGCTGCGAACTGGCGATCCTCGCCGGCGGCGGTACGTTCGAGGGTACTGGGCGGCGCATCGGCTTGGGCACGGTCGCGCTGGCGAACGCAGGCCAGTTGGCGCTGCGCGATGCGCCCGATCTCGGTCCGATCAGCGCATGGCAGCACGACACGCTGGTGCTGAACGGGCAAAGCCTCGATTACGCGGTGTCGGAGATGAACCGCTATCTGCCCGAGAAAATCGTGATCGGTGATCCCGATCTGTCGCGCCTGCGCCTCGGCGGCACTTTCGCCACCACCGACCCCGCCGAATTTCTGCAGGCGCTGCGCACGTCGTTCGGTGTACGGGCGACCACGGGTGCGAACGGCGGCATCGTTCTCACCCGGATTTGAACTTTTTTTACACGGCGAATGGCGGTTCGTCCGCGCTGATCCATCCTTGCCCCGACAATCGCATAGAGTGTGGGGACTTCCATGATACGATATTTGACGACGACCGCCATCGTGGCGGTCGCGATGACCAGTGCTGCATCCGCGCAGGCCGAGCCGGCGCGCATCCGCTTCGATATCAGGTCGTCCGATACGGCCACCGCGCTGAACGGCTTTGCGCGGCAGGCCGGTGTGCACCTTGTCTTTCCGTACGACGCGGTTGTCGGTCGCCGTGTTGCCGCGCTGCACGGCAGCTTCACCCGCGACGAGGCGCTGCGTCGCTTGATTGCGGGGCAGGGACTGGTGATTGCGGAGCAAACCGCCTCGATGATCTCGCTGAAGGTCGCGCCGGTCGAACCTCCAAAGGAAACCGCAAGCACGACCGGAGCGGACATCGTTGTGCTGGGGCAGGGCCAGTCTCGCCAGGTGCAGACCGTCTCCGCCAAGGCGATGGAAAAGACGACGGCGGGCTCGTCGCCGCTGCGCTCGCTCAGTCGACTGCCGGGCGTCAATTTCGACTCGTCCGACGCGCGCGGCACCTATGAGGCGGCGACCCAGCTTTCGATCCGCGGCTTCCTGACCGATCAGATGGGGTACACGCTCGACGGCGTCCCGCTCGGCAATATGCAGTATCGCAACAATAACGGCCTTTCGATCAACCGCGCGCTGCTGACCGAGAACAACGGCGCTGCCACGCTCTCCCAGGGCAGCGGCGCGCTGGGCACGGCGTCGACCAGCAATATCGGCGGCACGGTGGACTTCACGTCGATCGACCCGACCGCACGCTTCGGTGTCGATCTCGAGGCGAGCTACGGCAGTGCCAATTCATGGCGCACCTTCGTTCGCCTCAACAGCGGCGATCTGCCATGGGGCGGACGACTGGCGCTCTCCTATGCGCACGACCGGCAAGGCAAATGGAAGGGCTGGGGCAAGCAGGTTCAGGACCAGATCAACGCCAAATACGTCCAGCCGCTGGGCGATAGCGTGACCTCGACCACCTTTCTCGACCTGATCGACCGGCGCGAAGACGATTATAACGACACCTCGCTGGCGCGGCTGAAGACCTATGGCTGGGATTTCGACAATATCCCGACTTTCGCGCTCGCCGAACAACTCGCCACGATCACCCAGAATGGCGGCACACCGCCCGCGCCTTATGTGAACGCGGACGACAGCGTGTATCAGGGTGGCGGCGTTCGGCGAGATCTGCTCGCGTACGAAAAGTTAGGCTATCAGCTTTCGCCGCGGCTGTCGGGCTTCACCACCGGCTATATTCACCTCGACAAGGGCATCGGCACCTGGGCCGATCCCTATGATCCCACGCCCGCAGCCTATGGCGGCTCGCCGATTTCGGTTTCGGCAAACCGTTACGACATCGATCGCAAGGGCATCCTCTCGCGCCTGACGTTCAAGACCGGTGACCACAAAATCGAGGGCGGCGTGTGGTATGAGCGCAACGCGTTCAACCAGGCGAACTATCTCTACGGACTTCAGGCGGGCGTCGCGCCGCAGGAGTTTCAAAAGTTCTACACCAACCCATTCCGCACGACTTATTCGAACCAATATACCACCGACACCGTGCAACTCGACATCAGTGACACCTGGCAGGCGACGGACCATCTTCGCCTGAACGCGGGCGTGAAGGGTGTCGTTTCCACCAATCACGCGCACAGCATCGTCAGCACCAAGCCGATCGACGGTTCGATCAAGGCGGAGAACTGGTTCCTGCCGACCGCCGGCCTTCTCTACACGCTGGACGGCCACAACGAACTTTTCGCGGATTACACCCGCAATATGGCCGCGTTCGTCGCGTCCACATCGAGCGGCCCCTTTTCCAGCAGCTCGCAAGCCGGTTTCAACTATATCCGCAGCGACCTGAAACCGGAGATGACCAACACGTTCGAGGCCGGTTACCGCTTCCATGATCGCGATCTGCAGCTTTCGCTGACCGGCTATTACGTGAAGTTCAACAACCGCCTGCTTGCTTCATCGATCAGCGCGACCGTCGTCGGCAACCAGAACGTGTTGCAAAATGTCGGCAGCGTCTCTTCGCGCGGCGTCGAGACGGCGGCGAACTGGCGGTTCGCGCCGCATTGGTCGCTGTACGGCAGCTGGGCTTATAACGATGCGACCTATGACGACAATGTCCAGCCGCTGGGCGGGGCCGTTGTCGCCACCAAGGGCAAGCAGGTGGTCGCGTCGCCGAAGAACGTCGGCAATGCCGAGCTGAATTATGACGATGGCACATTATGGGGTGGGGTGACTGCGCATTATCGCAGCGCGCGCTACTACAGCTATCTGAACGATGCTGTGCTGCCGGGCGCGGTCAATTTCAACCTTTCGGCCGGCTATCGCTTCAGCCGCCTGCTCGACGTTCAGGTCAACGTGATGAACCTGTTCGACGCGCATTATATCGCTTCGACCGGCACCGCCGGTTTCGTAACCTCTGATCCCAACGGCACCTACACCACGCTGCAGGCCGCCGCCCCGCGACAGGTGTTCGCGACGGTGCGCGCGCACTTCTGATCCGTTTCTCCGGAAAGGGGCGCTCCCTCGTATCGTATCGGGAGCGCCCCTCGACCGTCTTTTCGATGGGGGCCTTATGGACCGTCGCACGCTTCTGAAGCTCTCGATGGGCGCGCCGCTTCTGCCGCTGGCGGCGCGGGCGGCGTCGGCCGCGCCGCCGCAGACGGACGACGCATTCTCTTTCGTCTTTATGGGCGATTGCCATATCCGGCCTGAACTGGACGCCGCCCGCGCTTGCGCGATGTGCTTCGAGCAGGTCTCCGCGTCCGACTGCGATTTCGTGTTTCAGGGTGGCGACCACATCGAGGACGCGCTGGAAACCGGAAGGGATCGCGCGACGATGCTGATGGATCTCTATCAACGGACCGAGCGCGCGCATCTGCGCAAACCGGTGCATCACGTCATCGGAAATCACGATTGCCTCGGCGTCTTCCCGAAGAGCGGGATCGATCCTTCCGCGCCCGATTATGGCAAGCACTTCTACATCGATCGCTTCGGACCGCGATATTACGCCTTCGACCATAAGGGCGTGCATTTCGTCGTGCTCGATTCGATCGGCCTGACGGCCGACCGAAATTACGAGGGGCGCGTCGATGATGAGCAACTGGCGTGGCTGCGCGGCGATCTCGCGGCGCAGCCCAGCGGTGCTCGCATTATCGCCGTGACGCACATTCCGCTGGTTACCGCGATGCAATGCTATGAGCCGGAATCCTGGCTCGACACGCCGCACAACTGGACGTTCGTGGTCAATGGCCGCGACGTGCTGCGGGTCCTGCGCGACCATAATGTTCTCGCGGTGCTACAGGCACACAGCCATGTCTATGAGCAGATCGAGCTGAACGGCATGTCCTTCATCACCACGGGTGCCGTCGCAGGCGCGGATTGGCGTGGATCGTTCCTCGGCACGCCGGAGGGCTACACCGAGATCGCCGTCTCCGGCCGCACCGTGACGAGTTGCTATCGAACATACGGCTTTTCCAGCGTCGCTCGGCAAGACGTGCCGATCTGAATGCCGATCAGCGACAGCGTCGACCGTCCGGGCACTTGCCGCAGGCGCTGACAAAATCGGGGATGTCGAATGTGCTCTCTGTTATCGGCAGGGAGGGGCGCGACCCTGATCTTTCCGGAGAACGATGGTCACCCATCTACGCCGGTCAGGCCGGGATAGTCCTGCGGGCGCGGCGCGGGGGCATTCCAACGGAAGCGGCGCTCCTGCTCCGTGATCGCCAGATCGTTCACCGACGCCTCGCGGCGGCGCATCAGCCCGTTTTCGGCGAACTCCCACTGCTCATTGCCGTAACAGCGATACCACCCACCGGCGATGCGGCATTCGTACTGAAACCGCACCGCGATCCGGTTGTCGGTAAACGCCCACAGGTCCTTGACGAGGCGATACTCCTCTTCGCGCGCCCATTTGGCCCTCAGCAACGCGACAATGGCGGGCCGACCCGTGACGAAGCAGTCTCGGTTCCGCCATTCGCTATCGATCGTATAGGCCAGGGCCACACGCTCGGGGTCGCGGCTGTTCCAGGCATCTTCCGCGGCGCGCACCTTGAGCAAAGCGGTCTCGCGAGTGAAGGGCGGCATCGGCGGCCGAGGGATTTTGAGCGGGCTCATGCTGGGATGTCCTTTTCGGCGAGCGCTGTGCGCAGCGCGGCGTTTTCGGCCTCGAGCGCGGCGAGTCTGGCGTGGAGAGGAGCCGAGGCTGCAACGATCTCGGCCTCGGTAAAACGCGGGGTGATGTGTTGCGGGCAATTCCAATCGAATGCCTCAAGGTGCAGCAGGAAGAAGCGTTCGGGCAGGCCGCGATAGTTTGCGAGCTCGAGTTTCGTCGCCAGTGCGGCATCGGCGGAGAGATCGCGCACCTCGATCCGGGCATAGAGCTTCAACCGGCGACGGCGCGGATAGTCCATCAGGAAGATCGCGACACGGTCGTTCGCCGCGATATTGCCGAGACTGATATATTGGCGATTGCCCCGAAAATCGGCGAAAGCGAGCGTGGTCTCGTCCAGAACCTTGAGGAAGCCCCGGGGGCCGCCGCGATGCTGGACATAGGGCCAGCCGCTTTCCGATACGCTTCCCAAGTAGAAGCTGTCGCGGCTGGCGATAAATTCGACTTCGGCTGGTCCGAAGCGGTCCGACGGGCGGTGCCCGCCGACTGCGTCGTAAAGCCCGGCACTGCCGTTTGCCAGCTGTGCCGCTAGCACGCTCGGCGTCGTTGCGAGGGTGAGGAAGGCATTGGCCATGATCCGACTCCCGGAGGGCTGGAAAAGGGGACATCGTTGGCGGGCGCACGGTGCGCGGCCCGCCAACGGGGGCGTCACGCGGCCTGGGCAGCCAGGACGACCGGGAAGTCAATGTCGGTTTCGGCGACATTGTTGATGTAGTTGGTCAGCACGTTGAGCGCGACCGACGCCACGATCTCGATCACCTGGGCGTCGCTAAAGCCGGCCAGACGCACTGCGGCGAGGTCGGCGTCGCTGACGCGGCCGCGCGCGTCGAGCACCTTTCGCGCGAAGACAAGGGCGGCGTCGGCCTTGGCGTCGCCCGAATGACCGGTACGGTTCAGCGCGACCTCGGCGTTGTCGATCTTGGCGAGGTTGAGGCCGAGATAGGTGTGCGCCGACAGGCAGTAATCGCAGCCATTTGCCTGCGCGATTGCGAGCGCGATGCGTTCGCGGGTCTTGGCGTCGAGCGTGCGGCCCAATGCGCCGTTGAGGCCGAGATAACCCTCGAGCGCTGCGGGGCTGGTGCCGACGAGACGGAAGAGGTTGGGGATCGTGCCGAGCTGTTTCTGGACGGCATCGAGCAGCGGCTGCGACTTTGCGGGGGAATCTTCGCGCGTGGGGATAGCGATGCGGGACACGTCTTTTCTCCTGGGTAGGCGGCTGGGTGCGGCCTGCCCAATTAAAATGCCCTTTCGAGCCGTCTGTGATAATCGGTTCAATCGACACTTCACTCATGCGAAGATCGGGATAATCATGGATCGGCTGGAAATGTTGCGCACCTTCGTTGCGGTGGCCGATCATGCGAGTTTTGCCGAGGCCGCGCGCCTACTGCGCGTCTCGCCCACGGCGGCCAGTCGAGCGGTGGCGGCGCTGGAACTGTCGCTCGGAACCCCCTTGTTGCGGCGGACGACGCGATCGGTGCGGCTGACAGACGAGGGTGCCGCCTATCTCGAGCGCTGCCGTGCCGCGCTGATCGAACTCGACGATGCAGCGCTGGCTTTGCAAGGTGCGGGCGCACTGCCGGGGGGCAGTCTTGTCGTCACCGCGCCGGTTACCTTTGGGCGTCTCCATATCCTGCCGATCGCCACCGGCCTGCTGCGCGATCATCCGCGTCTGGATGTGGAACTCACCTTGATCGATCGCGTCGTGCGCCTGGTCGATGAAGGGATCGATGTCGCCGTGCGGATCGGCGATTTGTCGGACAGTTCGCTCCATGCCCTCAAGGTGGCGGAGGTACGGCGGGTTCTTGTCGCCAGTCCTGGCTATCTGGCGGCGCATGGAGCGCCCGGGAACGTGCCGGCGCTACATGGACACGCCTTGATCTCTTTTACCGAGATCGACCGCGCGCACGAGTGGCGCTTCGGAACGACCGGCAAGACCGCCATCCGGATCGAGCCAAGGTTGACGGTCAACACCGCCGATGCGGCCATTGCGGCGGCGACCGATGGCGTGGGGATCGCGCGCGTTCTGTCCTATCAGGCGCTTGCGGCCATCGCGTCGGGGCGGTTGGTCACGGTGCTCGACGGGGCCGCGCCGCCGCCCGCACCGGTTCACCTGGTCTATCAGGCCAACCGACGCGCTTCGGTCAACGTACGCGCCTTCATCGATGCAGCGCGGGCGCATTTCAGTGGGTTGGATCTGACAGGTGGCGCGGCGTGACCAGTACGGCCGATCCGCCAGCGTTCGCTCACCAGCTTAGCCCAAGAGTTCCCCGCAATGGGGCAAGCTACGAACCGGCAAGGCCTGTTCTCCGCTCTCCACCGCTTGGCGCTGTTCGCGGCGCGCCATTGGGACTCCCAAACCAGCCATAAGCGGGAGCCGAACGAACGGCAGGTTCCAGCCGCGTCGGGCGCGCAGCCCGATCAGCGTTGCTTCTTGGCCGTAGTCGCCGTGAAATCGGGAGCCTTGTTTGCTACCCAATCGACGAACTTGCGCACATTGGGGTTGGCCAGCAAGGCCTCCACATCGGCTCCATGGCGCTGGAGCTCGGAGTTGCTGAAGTTGGCGATCAGCGTTTGCTGGCAGATGGGGTGCATGGGGACAACATCGCGCCCGCCCCGGCTCTTGGGTACGGGATGGTGCCAGACTATGGTCTTGCCGGTGGGCCGACCGCAGAGCCAGCAGGGCACTATGGCCGGTGGGGCGTCATCGTCTCGATCCGAATCCAGATATGGATCATGCTTGGAATGTTTACGTGCCATGCGTCTATCGTGTCTGTCTGAAATCGCGCTGCCCCAAGCAGCAGTGCGTCAGGCTTGATAGCGCAACGTGTTCGAAAACCCATCATTCGCCTTTGTCATCTTCGCGATTTTTCGAAGGTTGGCTCGGATGTTGCGATCAAAGCGGCGGTCGTCATAGATGCCCGTGATCGGATACTCGTCCTGGGCGAGCAGTGTCTTGATGCGCGCAGCGAATGCCGCCTGGTCATCGGTGCCCCCAGGGGCATTCAGGCGGCGGCAGACCCATTCCTCGGCGGCGGCTTTGTCATAGTCGTCTTGGGCCTCATATCCTCGCTTATCCGCAGCCGCTTGCTCGAGCGTCGCAGCCTTGAGGCGGCTTTCCAACCACTTGCGAACGAGTTCGCTATCCCATGCCTTTGTCGAACTGCTCATCCTGCTTTCCAATCCTGATCCCGCGCTGAACCGGATCGCATCGAGTCGGGCGCGCCAGCCGCCGCTATAGACGTTCCAGCATGGCATGGTGAGGCAGGGGACCAGAGGACGGCATCCCTTGCTTTTCCGTCAGCAGGTGCGCGGCGTTCGGCGGTTGTCATCGGAACCAACATCATGGCAACCGCCTGCTTCAACAGTCCCTCACATCAGCGTGTCGGCTCCGGAAAGCGCGCAAGCTTCCCAACGTCTGCCGGGTCGTGCTGCACAATGATGGTCGCGCCGGTGTTTGCTGCGAGCCTTTGCAAGCGATCCATCGACGCCAGGCTATCGGCGCGCTCGGTGTTCCAGATCGGCACTGCCGAAAGCGGCCATTGGGCTTCCAGGTGCACGACATCGCCGGTGAGGATCACGGCACCGGTCCTGGGGAGACGCACCAGCAGCGAGGATTCGCCGGGGGTGTGCCCCGGCGTGGCAAGCATCACGACCGAGCCGTCCCCAAAAATATCCCGATCGCCTTCGATCAGGTCGACCTTGCCCCCACCGGTAAACCAGGGAGCGAGCAGGTGCGGGTCGGCGAACGGGATCGTGCCCCTATGCAGCGCCGCCCAATCCCGCGCGCCGATCAGCAGCGTTGCTTTTGGAAAGCTCGCTGCCTGTCCGACATGGTCGAAATGATAGTGGCTGATCGCCAGCCGTCCAATATCGTCCGGGCGAATGCCGATCCGCGCAAGCTGGGTCGGCAAATCGACCGCGAGCGTCGGGCTGATCGGTTGCGCGTCAATCGGCGCGCCGCGTACGGTGACGGGCAACCCTGCGTCCCACAACAACAGCTCTTTGCCGTGGCGGATCAGGTAGCAACCGTCGGTCAGTCGGCGTGATTTCCCGGCATAGCTGCCGGCATCGGATAACGGCGAAGCGTCGTTCATTTCGATCTCGCCGCAATCCAGTCGCCACAGCTCGACCTCGGGAGCGGTCGGAGCGGCTTGAACGGGGGCGCTCGGCAGGAGCGAGACGCAACTGGCCAGCACATGCCACAACGTGAATTTCATGACGTGATCCTCGATTGATAGATGTCCGGAATGACGGCGCGTGCTCAGGGGCGTGGACCCGAACCGCTCGGTGATGCGCCCGAAACGCTCTGTCGGCCCTTGTTCGTGTCGCGGCGGACGCCGATGGTCAGCCCATGACGAATTACGACCCCACCCAGGAGGCACAGCGCGGCGATGTCGCACAGCGTTTTCCGCGCGGTGTGCCCTTCGCGATCCCCGCAGGTCTGGAAATCGATCTGGTCAACATTCCCGATCCGCAGAGCGGGCGGTACGAATCGATTTGCATCACGGTCGATGCGCCGCTGCGCCAGTCGCTGCGCGCCAGTCTGAACGGCTTGCCCGATGGCCCGAGCATCCCGGGCAGCTTTGGCATTGCGCTGTCCGCCGATCTGGTGGAGGCCTATGGACATGCTGCGAGCGCGCTGGCGGCCCCAGAGGCGGCCACGGCCGAAGCCGTGGCGCGGCATCGTATCGTGGAAATTCTGTTGTTGCTCAGCGGCACGCATGTCGGGCGGATGCTCGTCGCTGTCGATCGCGCCGAACAGCTCGAAGCCATCGTATATGCGGACCCTTCCTATGCCTGGCGGGTCGAAGAGGTCGCCGGTATGCTTGGCATGGGGGCCTCTACGTTGCGCCGTCACCTGAAACAGGCAGGCACGTCGTTTCGCCAGGTCTGCCTGTCCGCGCGCATGGCGACGGCGGGATCGCTCCTCAGCGCGCCGGGCTATTCGGTGACCCAGGCCGCCCAGGCTGCGGGCTATGCGTCACGCTCGCATTTCGCGCGTCAGGTTCGGGCCGCGCACGGAGTGGCACCGGGGCGGTTGCGCAGCGTGGCTTAGCGCGAGCAAGCGGCCCTCGGGACGATTTGCCCCGCCGTCGGCACCGTCACCGGGATGGGCGGTCCCGTTCCCGCCGCTTTGGGGAGTCGCCGCGCCGGTGTTGCCGGTGCCACTGCCGGGCCGACTGCGGCTCGCGCGGTGGTCGCCGCATTCCCGACCTCGACCTGCGGGTTCCGGCAAGCTTGGCGGATCTTGGCAACCTTACATCCGGCGATTTCGCGGTGGTGGCGCGTCAGCAAGGCGGGAACTTGTCGTATGGCTATGATATAATTACCAAAATCCTGCGATATTGCAGCCTTATTTACGTCGAAAGGTGAAATACCAGACCTCGCGCCCCTGGCGGCGCGCCTTGCGTTCATAGCGGGTCTCGGGCCAGTCCTCGGGGCGGTTGAGGAAGTCGGCGGGCTCCCGCGCGGTCCACACGAAATCGCGGCGTTGCCCCATCACCATCATCGCCCAGCGGCAATAGGTCGGGTCGTCGGTGCCGAGGCGGAACTCCATGCCCGGCTTCAGCTTGGCCGCGATCAGATCGAGCGGGCCGTGATTGACCATGCGTCGCTTGGCGTGGCGGGCTTTGCGCCACGGGTCGGGGTGCAACAGGTACACGCGCGACAGCGAGGCATCGGGCAGGCGCTCGAGCACGTCGAGCGCGTCGCCCATGTGCAGGCGGACATTGTCGAGATCCGCGTCGCGGACGTGCCCCAGCGCGCCGACCACGCCGTTGAGGAAGGGTTCGCAACCGATAAAGCCCGTGTCGCGCCGCGCGGTCGCTTGCCCGGCGAGATGTTCGCCCGCGCCAAAGCCGATTTCGACTTCGAGCGGGCGATCGCTGCCGAACAGCCGTGTCGCGTCGAGCGGCCCGTCGGTCGGCACGCTGATTTGCGGGAGCAGGGTTTCCACCAGGTCGGCCTGGCCCAGGCGCAGTTTATGGCCCTGGCGGCGGCCATAGAGGCGGCGGGTCGTCATCGGATCGGTCATCGGCGCAGGCTCTAGCGAGCGCGCAGGCGGCTGGAAAGCGCCGTTTCCTTCGCGGGCGCGGTCGCGGTCAGGCGGCGTGCGCGAGTTCGGGGCGAACGAGGCGTCCGATCTGCGGTCGCGCGAAATAATAACCCTGCATGTAGCGCACACCGATGCCGCGCAATTTGTCATATTCGGCGCGCGTCTCGACCCCCTCGGCAATCACCTTCACGCCCAGTCGCGAAACCAGATGGAAGGTTTCCTCCACCACCAGCCGCCGCGCCCAACTGCCGCACAAACCGCGGATCAGATCGGGCTGGAGCTTGACGGCATCGGGCAGGAAGCGGCTCATCAGCGTCAGCCCCCAATCGCCCGATCCAAAATCGTCGATGATGGTGGTCATTCCCATCTTGCGATAGGCGCGCGCGACACGCTCCAGATGCGCGTCGTCGAGCCGCTTGCACTCGCTGAATTCGAAGGTCAGCCGTTCCGGCGGGAATCCCGTCTCGCGCGCTGTCCGCAATGTGCGCTCGCTGTCGGCGACCGGATCCTCGATCGCCTCGGGCAGGAAGTTGATCGATAACAATGCGCCGGTGGACATGATCCCGGCTGCCACGGCCTGGCGGATCGCAGCCACGCGGCATTGCTGGTCGAAGGCATAGCGGGTCTCGGGCGTCACCCGCGCCAGCATTTCCGGGGCGCCTTCGCCGTTGGGACCGCGCACCAGCGCCTCATAGGCACAGGTACGGTTCGCCACGACATCCATGATCGGCTGGAACGCCATGACGAGGTGAAAGTCATGCTCCTGCTCTGCATTTGGACGTGCGTGTTGACCGGACAAGAGACGTTTCCTCTGGTGACCCTTGTCTATTGATAGACGCTACGACGCCGTAACGGTCGGCTCGTGCGGTGGTTATTTTCGGGGTAAATTTGCCGTAGGCGACGATCGGCGGATATTTTCGGCGATCGCGGTGCCCAAAGACGTCGGCCGAGCACAGGCCGACGATATTAAGATAATCTTCATCGTGAACGCTAAGTATTGGTAGAATAAGCAAGTATAAGCCCGTCGGTATTGGCAACGGGGGCTTATCGATGAAATTTTCCCATTGGGCGGGAATCGTGTTCGCGTCATGCGCACCCGCGGTTGCCGAGGCGCAATATACGGTACAGTGGGCGGCTCCGGCTGCGGTAACGTCCGCCACCGCCTATTTCCCGATGGGAACGCCGCTGCAATTGACCACGCGCACCGAGCTTAACACCAAGGACAATCATGCGGGCGATCGCTTCTATCTCGAAGTGGCCGAACCGCTTGTCTATCGTGGTCAGGTAGTGGTACCGGTCGGGTCGATCGCGGTGGGCGAGGTGATGCGCGCCGAACGCAACGGCCATTTCGGCAAGCGTGGTCAGCTCGATATCCGGCTCGATTATGTGCAGACGCCGAACGGACCAATCCGCTTGTCGGGCCGCACCGCGCGGCAGGGCAACGGGCAGGGCGCGCTGGCAATTGGCGGCGCGCTGTTCATTTCCTGGCCGATGCTGTTCATTCACGGCACCAGCGGCAGGATGCCCGCCGATACGGTGGTGACAGCCTACCTCGCGGACGATCTGCGTTTCAACGTGCAGGCAGCCTCCGCGCAAGCGGTGGCGGCCATGCCGGATAGCGAGCAACAGGCGCGCCGAGCGCCGCCCGCGCGGTTTGATCCGTCGGTTTTTTCGTCAAACCGACCGTAGGGGCTTAACTTGGGGGCTATTTTATCACCCCGCTATCGATCTGAATGTCGCGCTTTTCGCCCCAAGTCGTGGCCCTGCTTGCGAAATGTTCCTTGTTGACGATTTTGAGGGCTTGGTCGGGGGGCGGCAAGCGATCGCGCGGGACGTAGCTGCCCGCTGCGGCAACTTCATATTCGGTCACCGACCAGGACGCCTTCGCTTTGGTGTCGAGCAGCGCCGAGAGCATGTCGGGCTCGACCATCAGGCCGCGACCGGCATCCTGATAGGCGATGAGATAGCGATCGGTGGTGCCAACCGGGCGATACACCCCGCTGCTGCCCATGCCGATCGAGGCGGCGAGGTCGCGGCACCAAGTCACGGGCGGTGGCGGAGGTTCATCCTTCGCCATCTTCTCCTTTTGATCGGTCGATGCGCTCGACAGCAAGGCACCGAACAGCAGCGCGCTGCCCATCGCCTTGCTACGGTTGATCGGTTTCGCGTCGCCCGACAGCGCGAGCGGGGATGTGCAATCTGCGACCGGCACGGCGGCGGGCTGTTGCGCGATCTTCTGCGGCCAGCCGAGCGCCGCGACGACCGCGCGCACATGCGTTTCCAGCGTCGCGCCATCCAAGGTCTTCGACGAATAGCGCACCGACACGTACCAGTCGGCCCCCAGTGGCATGAAGGCGATTGCCGTGCTGCGAAACGGGCCCTTGCTGACGCTGTAGCTGTCGATCAAGCCGCTTGCTGTGCCCTGGCCGGGTGGCGCGAACGCGGTCGGCATGTGCAGCGGCACCAGCCCGCCATAGATGTCGCGGTGGCTGGCGACCCAGTCGATCCGGTCGAACCACAGGGGCACCGATCCGCTGACATTGCGGAACACATAGACCGTCAGCGTTTCGCTATTGCTGGGATTGTCGAAGCTCAGCGCCTCGTCGAGATCGGGAACGTAAGCGACCGCAGACGTGCGCTGCAAGCCATCGAGCGCGGTTGGAACCGACAGGCCGGAGGGTTTGTGACGATAGGGCTCGGTCGCATCGAGCTTCAATTGCGGGGGCTGTTGGGCGATTGCGGGCGAAGCGACGCACAGCGCGATTGCAGCCAGTAAAAGGCGCATGAAAAACTCCCCCGGAATCGCCAAGCGATACCGGGGGAGCCTAAAGTCTCAGCGATTTACCGCAAGCTGTTACGCGACAGCGGCCTTCAGGGCGTCGACCAGATCGGTCTTTTCCCAGGTGAAGCCATCGGCGTCGGGCTCGCGACCGAAATGGCCGTACGCCGCGGTGCGCTTGTAGATCGGGGCGTTGAGCTTCAGATGCTCGCGAATGCCCTTCGGTGTCAGGCGGACGAGCTGCGGCAGCACTTCCTCGATCTTGGCTTCGGTAATGCCCTCGGCACCGGTGCCATGCAGGTCAACATAGAGCGACAGCGGCTCGGCAATGCCGATCGCATAGCTCAACTGGATCGTGCAGCGGCGCGCAAGGCCAGCGGCCACGACGTTCTTCGCCATGTAGCGCGAGACGTATGCTGCCGAGCGATCGACCTTGGTCGGATCCTTGCCCGAGAATGCGCCGCCGCCATGCGGCGCTGCGCCGCCGTAGGTGTCGACGATGATCTTGCGGCCGGTGACGCCCGCATCGCCATCCGGACCGCCGATTTCAAACGCGCCGGTCGGGTTGATGTAGATCTTGGTCGCGTCGGTGACGAAGCCCTCGGGCAGCGTCTCGGTCAGCACGCGCGAAACGTACGCATGCAGTTCATCGTACAGCGCCGGGTTGGCATTGTCGCCCTGCAGGCAATAGCCCGCCTTATGCTGGGTTGAGACGACCAGCGCGGTCGCGCGCACCGGCACTTCATTCTCATATTCCAGCGTGACCTGGCTCTTGGCGTCGGGCTCCAGGAACGGGGCCGCGCCCGAATGGCGGTCAGCCGCCATGCGCTCGAGGATCTTGTGGCTGTAATAGAGCGTCGCGGGCATCAGGCCCGGCGTCTCGTCGGTGGCGTAGCCGAACATGATGCCCTGGTCGCCAGCGCCTTCGTCCTTGTTGGCACCTTCGTCCACGCCCATCGCGATTTCCGCCGACTGGCCGTGCAGATTGTTGTGGAAGGCGAAGGTTTCCCAATGGAAGCCCGACTGTTCGTAGCCGATTTCCTTGACCGTGTTCCGCACGGCAGCTTCGATCTCGGCGAGCGCGCCCTCGGCCCATTCGCCATTCTCGTACACGCCCTTGCAGCGGATTTCGCCGGCCAGCACGACGAGATTGGTGGTGGTCAGCGTCTCGCACGCGATGCGCGCATAGGGGTCCTTGCTCAGGAACAGATCGACGACGGTGTCGCTGATCTGGTCGGCGACCTTGTCAGGATGGCCTTCCGAGACCGACTCGGAGGTGAAGAGAAAACTGGAACGCATGTGTTGAGATCCTCAATGGTTGAGGAGAGCTTTGGCCGTTGCCATGCCTGATATAAAGCTTTCCTTATATGACGCCCTATCGTGCGAAACGTCGCAATGCAATTGCCGACAGGAGGAATGCGGCACCAACAATTAGTGCTATCAGGTTGCCCAACCGCGCGAACAGGGTGGGGGGAGCCGCAGGCGGGATCGGCCGTTCGATCGCGCCCGGCCTGTCCGCCGGGATCGACGCGAGCACGCGGCCCTGCGCATCGATGATCGCCGAAATGCCGGTCGGCGTGGCGCGAATGACGGGCAGCCCCTCCTCGATTGCGCGCATCCGCGCTTGCGCCAGATGCTCGGCCTGGCCCCAATAGCCGAACCAACTGTCATTGGATGGCTGGAACAAAAAGGCCGGGCGGTGGCCGGGCTCGACCACCGCGCCCGAAAAGATGATCTCGTAGCAAATCTGGAACCCCACCCGCCCGAAGGCGGGCAGATCAAGCCCGCCAACGCCCCTGCCTGCCGAAAAATCGAAATCGCCCGGCACGAGGCGCGCGAGGCCGATCGCCGAGAGCAGCGGGCGCGCGGGCAAATATTCGCCGAACGGCACCAGATGGCCCTTGTCGTACCGCCCGAGGATGCGCGCGTGCGAATCGAGCGCGAAGATCGCGTTGGTCGCGCTGGACAGCGTCCCCGCCGAATCGAACATCAGCGCGTTGCCACCCGTCAGCACCACGTCCTTCGGGCCGAGCAGCGCCGCGATACGGTGGCGCGTCTCATACGGCGTCGCTTCCCAATAATATTGGCGGGGATAGCCATCCTCGGGCAGGAAGCGCAGCGCGCCCTCGGGCCACACGATCAAGCGCGGGGCGGGGCCGGGCTTACCGCTCAGCCGCGCGAGCTGGCGCAAATTGGCCTCGGCATAATCGTCGCGCGGTCGCTGTTCCTGGTCGAGATCGGGCTGGACGACGCGCACGCGCGGGGCGGTGGCGGTCATGCGGGTGGGGGCGGGTTGCTCCAGCGCGGCCATGCCGAGGAGTATCGGCAGCGCGAGCATGGCCGTGCTCGTCCGCCACTGCCGCGTGACGGCGAGCAAAACGGCACCCGCCGCGAGGACAGCGACCCCCGACAGGGCGTAGGTGCCGAGATAACGCGCGCTCGCCGCGATTGGGGTTGGCAACCAAATCTCCGACAGCGGGTTCCACGGATAGCCGGTGAACGCAGTTCCCCGCAGATATTCGGTGGCGATCCAAGCGGCAGCAAAACTGAATACGTAGGCGGCATCCGGGCGAGCCCCGCGAAAACGCCACGCCACCCCGGCGGCGGCCATCGGGAAGATCCCGAGATACAGCGCCATAACGCCCGGCGCGATCCAGCCGAGCGCGTGCGGCATCGCATCCTGATAGGTGAAGGCCTTGGCGATCCAGTTATTGCCGATCAGGAAATGCGCAAAACCGAACAGCCATCCGCGCCACAGCGCCGCGCGGATGCCGGGTGCTTCGTGCACGATCCACATCCATGCCGCCACGCAGCCAAGCGTCACTGGCCATAGCTCCAGCGGCGCAAAGCCGACCGCAGCGATACCGCCAAGCAGGAAGGAGAAGAGCGCGGGGCGTTCGGTCATGCCTGCGCTATTGCGGCATAGCGAGCGCCGCGCAATCCTCCCCGGCACGGGGAGGGGGACCCTGAGCATTGAGCGAAGGGTGGAGGGGGCGTGCCACGAGCGCAGCGCCTATTGAGAGCCCCCTCCACCCCCAGCCTGAAGAAGGCTGGCGGTCCCCCTCCCCGTACCGGGGAGGATCACAGGAAGGCCCTCCCCGTACCGGGGAGGATTTGATACGGTCGGCCCATGCCACGCCCCTTCCACCTCGCTTTCCCGGTCCACGATCTCGCCGCCGCGCGGGCCTTTTACGGCGGCACGCTCGGCTGCACCGAGGGCCGCAGCTCCGACGCGTGGATCGATTTCGATCTCTACGGCCATCAGATCGTCGCGCATCTCGATCCCGCTGCGAAGCCCGTCATCGTCTCCAACCCGGTCGATGGTCATGAGGTGCCCGTTCCGCATTTCGGCGTGGTGCTGACCATGGCCGAGTGGCAGACGCTCGCCGATCGGCTGACGGCGGCGGGGACGCGTTTCGGCATCGCCCCGCATATCCGCTTCGTCGGGCAGCCGGGCGAGCAAGCGACGATGTTCTTTTATGATCCCAGCGGCAACGCGCTCGAGTTCAAGGCGTTTGTCGATGACGCGATGCTGTTCGCGACGTAAAGGACCGGACATGAGCGAACCGATCATCGTCGAATTTCCCCACCACCTCGGGCTGGAGGCGGCGCGCGCGCGCGTGGATGGCGGCATCGGCAAATTGGCCGCGATGTTTCCCGGCGGCGCGGCGGTCGATCACCGCTGGGAGGGCGACACGCTCCACTTCACCGTCGCGGCGCTCGGGCAGCGCGTCGCCAGCCGCCTGACCGTGGCCGCGGACAAGGTCCGCGCCGAAATCGACTTGCCGCCCTTCCTCGCGCTCTTCGCCGACAAGATCCGCGCGAAACTCGCCAAGGAAGCGCCCAAGCTGTTGGAATGATCCGTCACTTCGGGCTCGTCCCGGCATCCACCGCGACGCATCTCCTGCGGGGGATCGTCTTGGCGCTCGGTGGGCCCCGGCACGAGGCCGGGGTGACCGGGGTGAGGGGTTACTTCGCGCTGACCCGCCAGATCGTGTTGCCCACATCATCCGCCACCAACAGTGCGCCCGTCGCATCGGTGATAACCCCAACCGGACGCCCCTGCGCCTGGCCCTTGGCGTTGAGGAAGCCCGTCAGCACGTCGACCGGCTTGGCACCCTTTTTGGGGAAGCCGAGATCGCCGAACGGCACATAGGCGACCTTATACCCCGACACCGGCACGCGGTTCCACGATCCATGCTCGCCGACGAACGCGCCATTGGCGAAGTTCGGGCCCAGCTTCGCGTCATTCGCGAAGGTCAGGCCCAGCGCCGCTACGTGCGGGCCCATCGCGAAATCGGGGCGTTTGGAATATTCCTGCAGCGCCGGGTTTTCGGGCTTCACCCGCGCATCGGGATAGCCGCCCCAATAATACCAGGGCCAGCCGAAATTGTCGCCCAGGCCAACGCGGGTGATGTAATCGGGCACGATGTCCGAGCCCAGCATGTCGCGTTCGTTGACCGCGACCCACAGTGCCCCCGATTTGGGCTCGAACGCCATCCCCTGCGGGTTGCGCAAGCCAGCCCCGAACACGCGGAAGCTCTTGGCGACCGGATCGACCTGCAGGATGTTGGCGCGGTATTTTTCGGCGTCGAGCCCATTTTCGGCGATGTTGGTCGAGGAACCGACCCCGACATAGAGATATTTGCCCGCCGGATCGGCCAGCAAGGTGCGCGCCCAATGGTTGCCGCCGCCGCTCAGCGGAATGACCTGTTCGGGCTTGGCGGTGATCTTGGTCTCGCCCGGCGTGAACGGCACGCGCAGCAGCGCATCGGTATCGGCAATGTAGAGATAGCCGTCCATCAGCGCCATGCCGGTGGGGGAGTTGAGCCCGCCGATCAGCACCGTCTGCAGCTCGGCCACGCCATCGCCATCGGTATCGCGCAGCAAGCGGATGCGGTTGGGTGAGGCGACACCGGCACCGCCCTTTTTCAACAAATACCCCATCACTACGTCGGCGATGCCAGCGACCTTGCGCGGCGGCGAGTTGGTTTCCGCAACCAGAATGTCGCCATTGGGCAGCCGATAAAGCCAGCGCGGATGGTCGAGCCCATTGGCGAAGGGCACCACCTTAAGCCCCGGCGCTGCCACCGGCGTGGCACCGTCCTTCCACCCGACCGCATCGGCAACGGCAACGGTCGGGATGGTCTGGTCGCGCGGGGCGGAGATGGTCGGGCGTTCGCCCTCGACCTTGGCGATCGGCAGCGTCGCCACGTCGGGCTGCACCGCCCACCAGATGACGGCTCCCGCGAGGACGATGACGATCGCGAGGATGATGAGGATGTGTTTGCGCATGGCCCCAAACTAGGGGGTGGAGCGGGGGAGGGGAAGGCGATTCTGCCCGCTTGAACGGGAAAGGGCCGCCGACGTGTGGTCGACGGCCTTTCTCGGTTCAGCGGATCGACCGGATCACGCCACGTCGAACCGGTCGAGGTTCATCACCTTGGTCCACGCCGCCACGAAGGCGCGGACGAACGCCGCCCCAGCATCGTCGGTGGCATAGGCCTCGGCCAGCGCGCGCAGTTGCGAGTTGGAGCCGAAGATCAGGTCCACCCGCGTGCCCGCCCATTGCTCGGCTCCGGTTTTGCGGTCGCGCGCGACGAACACACCGTCCTCGCTTGCGGTCCACTTCATCGCCGTGCTGGTCTTGAGCAAATTGACGAAGAAGTCGTTGGTCAGCGTCTCCGGTCGATCGGTGAACACGCCGTGGCTGGATCCACCGAAGTTCGCTCCCAGCACGCGCAGGCCACCGACCAGCACCGTCATTTCCGGCGCGGACAGCGTCAGCAATTGCGCGCGGTTGACCAGCAATTCCTCCGCCGAATATTGCGAAGGCCCGCCGACATAGTTGCGGAAGCCGTCGACCTTGGGCTCCAGCGGCGCGAAGGAATGCGCGTCGGTCTGTTCCTGCGACGCATCGGTGCGCCCCGGCGTGAAGGGTACGGACACGTCATGCCCGGCCTTTTTCGCCGCCGCCTCCACCGCAGCATTGCCGCCCAGCACGATCAAATCGGCCAGCGAGACGGTCTTGCCGCCCGCATTGAACCCCGCCTGGATCGCCTCCAGCCTGGCCAGCGTCTCGGCCAGCTCGACCGGCTCGTTGACCGCCCAATCCTTTTGCGGAGCGAGCCGGATACGTGCGCCATTCGCCCCGCCGCGCTTGTCGGTGCCGCGGAAGGTCGAGGCCGAGGCCCACGCCGTCTTCACCAGCCGCGAGATCGACAGGCCCGAGTCCAGGATCTGCGCCTTCAACGCCGCCGCATCGGCTTCGTCGATCAGCGGATGCGTGGGCGCGGGCACCGGGTCCTGCCAGATACGCGGTTCGGCGGGGACTTCCGCCCCCAGCATGCGCACGTGCGGCCCCATGTCGCGGTGGGTCAGCTTGTACCACGCCTCGGCAAAAGCGGTCGCGAACTGGTCGGGGTTTTCGTGGAAGCGCTTCGAAATTGGCCCGTAAATTGGGTCGAAACGCAGTGAGAGGTCGGTCGTCAGCATCGTCGGACGATGCTTTTTGCCCGGTATGTGGGCATCGGGTACGTCCTCGGCTGCATCCTTGGCGACCCACTGATGCGCGCCCGCCGGGCTTTTGGTCAGTTCCCACTCATGGCCGAACAGGTTGTCGAAAAACAGGTTGGTCCATTTGGTCGGCTGCTGCGTCCAGGTCACTTCCAGGCCGCTGGTGATGGTGTCCGCGCCATTGCCGGTGCCATAGCTGTTGGCCCAGCCCAGGCCCTGCTGCTCGATCCCGGCACCTTCGGGCTCGGGGCCGACATATTGGTCGGGCACGGCGGCACCGTGCGTCTTGCCGAAGGTGTGGCCGCCCGCGATCAACGCGACGGTTTCCTCGTCATTCATCGCCATCCGCGCGAACGTCTCGCGAATGTCGTGCGCCGCGAGCACGGGGTCGGGGTTGCCGTCGGGGCCTTCGGGATTGACGTAGATCAGCCCCATCTGCACCGCCGCCAGCGGATCGGCGAGTTCGCGTTCGCCCGAATAGCGGCCGCCGGGCTTGTCGCTGGTCTGCAGCCATTCGCGCTCGGCCCCCCAGTTCACGTCGGTGGCGGGTTCCCACACATCGACGCGGCCACCGGCGAAACCGGCGGTCTTGAAACCCATGGATTCAAGCGCGCAATTGCCGGTCAGGATCAGCAGATCGGCCCAGGACAAAGCCCGCCCGTATTTCTGCTTGATCGGCCACAACAGGATGCGCGCCTTGTCGAGATTGGCATTGTCGGGCCAGCTGTTGAGCGGGGCGAAGCGCTGCTGCCCGCTGCCCGCGCCACCGCGCCCGTCGCCAATGCGGTACGTGCCCGCGCTGTGCCACGCCATGCGGATGAACAGCGGTCCATAATGGCCGAAATCGGCCGGCCACCAGTCCTGCGATTCGGTCATCAGTGCGAAGATGTCGGCCTTCACCGCCGCCAGATCGAGGGCCTTGAACGCCTCGGCATAATCGAAATCGGGGTCCATCGGGTCGCCGGCTGGCGGGTTCTGGTGGAGCACGGTCAGGTCAAGCTGGTTCGGCCACCACAGGCGGTTGGTCATTTCGAACAGGACGGCATTGCCATCCACCTTGCCCCCACCCATCGGGCATTTCGTTTCGGCATTCATGGCAGTCTCCAATGCGGCTTCTGGTTGGCTTTCGCAGAGGATGGCATGGCGCGCTTGATCGGAGAAATGGATTAATCCGCGTAGAGTGATCGGGCGGCTAATATAAACGCGGGCGCGGTGGCATGATGCACTGGTCAAGATGCGAACCGGGCTCGGCTGCGCGGCGACCGGCGGCGCGTCTTCGATCGGCCGCTTGGCATAACGACGCGCCAGCGTCGCGCAGACGAACAATTGCGCCTGGTGGAACAGCATCAGCGGCAACACGATCAAGCTGACCGCATGCCCGGCGAACAGGATCGTCGCCATCGGAATGCCGCCCGCCATGCTCTTCTTCGATCCGCAAAACACGATCGCGATCTCGTCCTCGGTCGAAAATCCCATGCGGCGGCTGAGCAGGGTCGTCACGCCGATGATGATCGCCAGAATCACCAGGTCGATCGCCAGCACGATCACCAGGTCGGACACGGACAGGCTCGTCCACACGCCCGCGACCACGCCCGCGCTGAACGCGGCATAGACCACCAGCAGGATCGATCCGCGATCGACCACTGCGGTCAGTGTGCGGTGGCGCAACAGCCACGCCCCGATCCACGGCCGCACCGCTTGCCCGGCGACGAACGGCAGCAGGATCTGCACGGCGATGCCCTCGATCGCCGTGATCGAAAAGCCGCCCCCGGCCGTGGACAGGAGTACCGCCACCAGCACCGGGGTCAGCACCACGCCAAGCAGATTGGAGAGCGAGGCACTGCACAAAGCAGCAGGCACATTGCCGCGCGCGATCGCGGTAAAGGCGATCGAGGATTGCACGGTCGAGGGCAGCAGGCACAGATAGAGCAGGCCCACGCCAATGTCGGGCGGCAGCAAGCCCCGCACCGCCCAGGACGCACCCAACCCGATGATCGGAAAGATCAGGAAGGTGCTGGCGAACACCAGCGATTGCAGGCGCCAATGCGAAATCCCCGCCCACACCGCTGCGGGCGACAGGCGTGCGCCATAGAGGAAGAACAGCAGTCCGACCGCGATCGTCACCGCGCTTTCGGCCAGCGGCTGGGCGGAGCCGCGCGCGGGCAGAAGGATGGCGAGCCCGACCGTGCCGATCAACAGCAGCAAATACGGGTCGATCGGGGAACGCGCGATCAGCGAGCGGACAGTCGGCATGGCAGAAACATCCTGAAGGAGGCCCCGCCGACTTAGGCGGCTAACTGCTTACGCACAATTGTGATGGCAGCAATAACAGTTATCATCTATCATGATGACCATGGAGCCGGTGCATCCCGATTTGCTGGTCGCCTTCGTGACCGTCACCGAGACGGGCAGCTTCACTGCGGCGGCGCGCGTGCTCGGCACGCGACAGTCGACCGTCAGCCAGCAAATCAAACGGTTGGAGGCGACCCTGGGGCGCAGCCTGTTCGCGCGGGATACCCACAGGGTGGCGCTGACGGTCGATGGCGAGACCTTGATCGATCCTGCCCGACGCATTCTCGATGCCTATGGCGCGCTGGAGCGGCAGGTATCCGGCACCCCGTTGCGCGGGCGCCTGCGCTTTGGCGCGTCCGAGGATTTCGTGCTGTCGGCGCTGCCTGATGTGCTCGCCAGTTTCGCGCGGCGCCACCCGGAGGTGGATTTGGTGGTGACCGCAGGGCTCAGCCAGAATCTCTACGATGCGTTCGACGCCGGCACGCTCGATATCATCTTCGTCAAACGTCGCTCGGGCGATCCGCGCGGCGTGACGGCGTGGCGCGAAGCGGTGGAATGGGTATCGCGCCCCGGCTATCAGCCGGATGCGGAGGGTGCGCTAGCACTCTTGCTCTATCCGCCCCCCAGCGTCACCCGCGCCATGGCGATCGCGACGCTCGATCAGGCGCGGCGACCGTGGCGCGTCGCCTTCACCAGCGCCAGCCTCAGCGGCTTGACCGCCGCCGCGCGCGCCGGCCTCGGCATGATGCCGCATTCGCTGCGCTTGCTGCCAGCGGGCTTGGCCAGGATTACCGCCGATGCCGCGCTGCCCATCTTGCCCGAGATGGAATTCGTGATCGTCGGTCCGGGGCGTGGCGAGCCCGTGGCGGAGGCACTGACCAAATCGATCCTGTCCTGGGCAGGCAGCGCATAGCGCATCACGGCTGTCTGCCGGGAAGCGCGGCTGTCCTACATCGCGCCCGCCATGGTATCTTCGCCGGGATGGCAAATACCCGCTCCTTTCGCCGGACGTGCGGCGCGTCGCTGCAACAAGCGGTTGGCCGCACGGTCATCGCGCGAAGTGGAAACGCGCGTGCGTTCGCCTAACTTTCCCCTAACTTTCGGACTTGGGGCCCGGCGCGGGGCAGGGGGGCTTGGTTAGGCGTGCTCCGGCTCGGCCTTGGGCGGGTGCAGCCGCACGCCCAGCACGCGGCGCGTGTCGGCGGCGGTGATTTCCAGCGTCCAGCCGCTGTCGTGCACCAGGCATTCCCCCACATGCGGCATGTGCCCGGCAAGCACCGCAGCGAGGCCGCCGATCGTGTCGATGTCGCCATCCACCTCGGCCAGGCGCGGGTCGATCGTCTCGCCGACATCCTCCAGCTCGGCGCGCGCATCGGCCTCCCAGGCGCCCCCATCCAGCGGCACGAGCAGCGAATGCGGCGCATCGTCATGCTCGTCCTCAATGTCGCCGACGATCTCCTCGATCAGATCCTCGATCGTGACGAGGCCCTCGGTCCCGAAATATTCGTCGAGCACGATCGCAAGATGCACGCGCTTCTGCCGCATGTCCGCCAGCAGATCGAGCGCACCGCGCGACATCGGCACATAGAGCGGCTCGCGGATCAGCGCGGCGATGCTCGCCGGATGCTCGGCCCCGGTGGCGAGGATCGCGAATACGTCCTTGATATGCACCATGCCGATGATCGTATCGAGCTTCTCGCGATAGACGGGCAGGCGGCTATGCCCGGCCTCGGCGAACAGCCGCACTAGGTCGGCGAAGCTGGTCTGCTCCTCGACCGCGACGATATCGGCGCGCGGCACGCCGACATCGCCGGCATCGCGCTCGCCGAAATGGAGCAGGTTGCGCACCATCGTGCGTTCGAGCGGGGAGAGGTCGCCCTTGGCGTCGGGTGCCGGGTCGTCCTCATGCGCGTCGATCGCTTCTTCGAGCGTGGCGCGGAGCGACTCGTCGCCCGAATGACCCGAAATCCAGCTGCGGAAACTCCGCCAGATGCTGGTTTCGTTATGCGGGGCACCGCCGAGATGGCTGGCGGTGCCGGTCGTACTTTGGCCGTCGGGCATGGCGGTCGTTTAGTCCTCTTCGAGACAATAAGGGTTGGCGATCCCAAGGGCGGTGAGCGCGTCGATTTCGATCGCCTCCATCGCATCGCCCTCCCGATCGTCGAGATGATCGTACCCTAGCAAATGCAGCGTGCCATGCACGATCAAATGCGACGCATGATCATCGACGCTCACGCCTTTTTCGGCGGCCTCGCGCACGCACGTCTCATAAGCGAGCACGATGTCGCCGAGCAGCACCTCGCCATCGTCGCTATTCTGGTCGATCGTGTCGAGCAGATCGGCCTGCACCATCGGGAAGGACAGCACGTTGGTCGGCTTGTCCTTCTGGCGATATTGGGCGTTGAGCGTCTGCACCTCGGCATCGTCGGTCAGCCGGATCGAGATTTCGACCGTGGCGGTGACGGAGAGCAACGGCCCATGCGGTGTGCGCTCGATCGCCGCCGTCGCGGCACGGGCGGCCAGCGCCTCCCAGTCCTGTTCCGGCCAGACGTCTTCGCGCGACAGGGCAACCTCAAGCATCGACGCCCTCATACGCCTCGACGATGCGCCCGACGATCGGGTGGCGCACCACGTCGCCGCTGCCGAAGCGGCAGATCGACAGGCCTTCGACCCCCTCCAGCCGACCGACCGCGTCGTTCAGCCCCGACGCGTTCATCCCGCCGGGAAGATCGGTCTGCTTGGGATCGCCGCACACCACCATGCGGCTGTTTTCGCCAAAGCGGGTGAGGAACATCTTCATTTGCGCAGGCGTGGTGTTCTGCGCTTCGTCGAGGATGATGAAGGCATCGGCCAGCGTGCGCCCGCGCATGAAGGCGATCGGCGCGATCTCGATTTCACCGCTGGCGATGCGCCGTTCGACTTGCTCGGCGGGCAGGCAGTCGTTGAGCGCGTCGTAAAGCGGGCGCAGATAGGGATCGACCTTCTCCTTCATGTCGCCGGGCAGGAAGCCGAGCTTTTCGCCTGCTTCCACCGCCGGACGCGACAGGATCAGCCGCTGCACGCTGCCGGTGATGAGCTGCGCGACGGCTTGCGCGACCGCGATGTAGGTCTTGCCGGTGCCCGCTGGCCCAAGCGCGAAGATGATGTCGTTGTTCAGCAATTGCCGCATGTAATGCGCTTGGGCGATGGTGCGCGGCACGATCGTCTTCTTGCGCGTGCGGATCATGATCTGCGGCACCGCGCCGCCACCGGCATCGGCCTGGATGATCCCGGCGAGCGTCGGCTCGCTCGACATGGCGATGACCGCGTCGATCAGGCCGGGATCGACCACTTCGCCGCGCACGATGCGGTTGTAGAGCCCGTGCAGCACATCGCGTGCCTGCGCGACGGCTTCCGCGCTGCCCTCCAGCCCCACCTTATTGCCGCGCGCGGTGATATAGACGCCGAGCTTGTTCTCTAGCGCGAGCAGATTCTGGTCGAACTCGCCGAACAGTTGCGCCATCAATTGCGGCCGGTCGAACACCAGTTCAGCGCGGCTACGATCACCGGATTGCGCGGGGACAGGCTTGCGGCTCATGCGTTTCCTTTGCTCTGTTGGGTGGGCAACACTTTAGGAAGACAATGCGAGGCCGCGGATCGCGTGCTTGATCGGGGGCGGGCAGATATCAGCGTCGCAGCCCGATACGCTCGAGCACGATGCGTCCGCCCGACAGCAGGATCATGCCGACACCCGCCGCGATATAAACCCACAAGGCCACCGGATTGCGCTTCCATTGCGGCGGAACGAGATCGGTTGGCGCGGGCTTCGACATGGCCCCTATTTGGGCTTTTTGTTAGGCGGTGTCGAGGGGTGTGTGCGGCTCCCCTCCCTGAAAGGGAGGGGCTGGGGATGGGTTGGTTTGAGGCGGGCGTCCGGGTGCGATAACGCGCCGACCCACCCCCGACCCCTCCCTTTCAGGGAGGGGAGAATTTAGGCGGTGCGCGTCCCCAGCATGGAATTGGCCCCAGCTTCTGCCAGCGTGACCTCGACCAGATCGCCGATCGCGGCATCGCTGACCAAATGGACCGATTGCAGCCACGGACTCTTGCCGATCAATTGCCCCGGCAGCTTGCCGGGCCGCTCCAGCAACACCTGGCAAGTGCGGCCGACGGTGGCGGCATTGAACGCCGCCTGATCGCGGTTGAGCGCGGCCTGAAGCCGTTGCAGTCGCTCGTCCATCACCGCTTCGGGGACCTGCTCCGCCATCGTCGCGGCGGGGGTGCCGGGGCGGGGGCTGTATTTGAAGCTGTAGGCCTGGGCATAGCCGACCGCGCCGACCA
Source organism: Sphingomonas sp. TF3 (assembly GCF_003985085.1). Lineage (NCBI taxonomy): Bacteria > Pseudomonadati > Pseudomonadota > Alphaproteobacteria > Sphingomonadales > Sphingomonadaceae > Sphingomonas > Sphingomonas sp. TF3. Next base: position 81,500 of record NZ_RWKS01000018.1, read on the forward strand.
GGCTCAGCGTATCCTCGAAATCGGCATCGGTCTCGCCGGGAAAGCCGACGATGAAATCGCCCGACAGCGCAATGTCGGGGCGCCGCGCGCGGACGCGCTCAAGAATGCGCAGATAGGAATCGCGGCTGTGGCTGCGGTTCATCGCCTGGAGCACGCGGTCGCTGCCCGATTGCACGGGCAAATGCAGGAACGGCATCAGTTTCTCGATGTCGCCATGCGCGTCGATCAGCCCTTGCGTCATGTCATTGGGGTGGCTGGTGGTATAGCGGATCCGCGCCAGCGCCGGGATTTCGGCCAGCGCCGCGATCAGGTCATGCAGACCGCGCTCATCGTCGCTCCAGGCGTTGACGTTCTGCCCCAGCAGCGTCAGTTCGCGCGCGCCCGCATCGACCAGCGCCTTGGCCTCGTCGACGATCTGGTCCCAGCCGCGCGAGACTTCGGCACCGCGCGTATAGGGCACCACGCAATAGGTGCAGAATTTGTCGCAGCCTTCCTGCACCGTCAGGAACGCGCTCGGCGGCACGCGGCGGCGCGCGGGCAGATGGCCGAACTTCATGTCGACTGGCATATCGGTATCGAGCGCGGATTCGCCCCGCGCCGCCCGCGCCACCAGTTCGGGCAGATTGTGATAGGCTTGCGGCCCCACCACCACATCCACCTTGGCGCGGCGCACGATCTCCGCGCCTTCGGCCTGGGCGACACACCCGGCGATGGCGATCATCGGCGCGCGGCCGATGTCCCGCAGCGCTTCCTTGCGCAGCCGTCCGATGTCCGAATAGACCTTCTCGGTCGCGCGTTCGCGAATGTGGCAGGTGTTGAGCACGACCAGATCGGCTTCGGTCGGGTCGACCTGAGTCAGGCCCTGCGCGGCCATCAGTTCGGCCATCCGGTCGCCGTCGTAGACGTTCATCTGGCAGCCGAAGGACTTTACGGCATAGGTTTTGGGCGCGGGCTTCATGATGAGCGCGCTATAGGCGCGCCGCGCGAGCGTGACAAATTACGGTTGCGCGTGTCCGGTAAAGGGCCGCAGCGGGTGGCCGATCGTGCGCACCAGCGCTTCCTCGATGCGACGGCGGCTTTCGGCGGCAATCGCCTTGCGCCCCGGAAAGTCGCGCGGGTGAAACGGCTCCAGAAACGTGACGGTCATGCGAAACGTGCCAGCCCGGGCGAGCAGGCGCACGGCATTGTCCTTGCCCGATTCAACGCCGATCCAGGAGATTTCCTCGCTCGCAGCGCCATAATCGAGCAACACTGGCTGGACGAGAATGCCGGGCGGGGGCGGTTCCAGCACCTTCAACATCGGCGTCTTGAACGGGAAGAGCGAGCGACCGTCAGTAGTCGTGCCTTCGGGGAAGACGGTGACCGACCAGGTCTCCGCCAGCGCATCGCGCAGGCGGTTGATCTGTTCGGCAACGCCCAGGCGATCCTCGCGCTCGACGAACACGGTGCGGTTCAGCGTGGCCAGCCAGCCGACCACCGGTGCATCGCGAATTTCGGCCTTGGCGACGAAGGCAGTGCCGCTCGCCCCGGCGATCGCGAGGATGTCGATCCAGCTGACATGGTTGGAGATGTAGAAGACATCGCGTTTCAGCGCCGCGCCCTTCACCTTCACGCGTGCACCGCAAATCCTCGCGGCCGCCGCGAGGAAGAAGCGCGGCCAGGGCGAGGAAATATGCAGGATTCGCCAGAGATAATGCGGGGGAATCGCAATCAGCAGGGCGAGCGCCAACAGCGCGGAGCGGACGCACAAACGCCACCAGCCGAGCCAGCCAAGCGGGGGCGGATTGCCTGCTGCCGCCGCGGCGCGGGCCTCGGGGCTAATCGGCATCGCCTCAGGCCTTGCGGTCGAGCGCTACGCCGTAGAGTTCCATGCGGTGGTCGACAAGGCGGAAGCCCAATCGTTCCGCAATGGCTTTTTGGAGCTGTTCGAGCTCGGGATCGACGAATTCGATAACCTTGCCGGTCTCGACGTCGATCAAATGGTCGTGATGCGCCTCGGGCGCAGGCTCGTAGCGCGAGCGGCCATCGCCGAAATCGTGCCGGTCGAGAATACCCGCTTCTTCGAACAGGCGGACGGTGCGGTACACCGTTGCGATCGAAATGCCGGGGTCGATGGCCGAAGCGCGCTCATACACCTTCTCGACGTCGGGATGATCGTCGGCATCGGACAGCACGCGCGCGATCACGCGCCGCTGATCGGTAATGCGCAGGCCTTTTTCTGCACAGAGAGCTTCGAGATCGATGTGACGCGCCATGAGAGGCGTTTAGGCGTTTCGCGATTGTTGCGAAAGGGGATAGTGATTCGCAATAGGCAAAGGGTCAGCCCCTCCCACGCTGGGGAGGGGCTAAACGGCTTAGCGAACGACTTTGCGACGCTTGGTGCCGAGGCCAATCTTCTTGGCCAGCGTGCGCCGCTGTTCTGCGTAATTCGGTGCAACCATCGGATAATCCGCAGGAAGATTCCACTTCGCGCGATATTGCTCGGGGGTCATCTGATAGTGCGTCATCAGGTGACGCTTGAGCATCTTCAACTTCTTGCCGTCTTCCAGGCACACGATGAAGTCGGGCTTGATCGAGGAGCGGACCGAGACAGCCGGCTCCTGCTTCACGATTTCAACCGGTGCCGGACCGCCGAGGTTGCTTAATGCACCGTGAACGTGAGCGATCAGCACCGGAAGATCCGAAACTGCAACGCTATTGTTGCTGACATGGGCCGCAACAATATCTGCGGTCAGCGTGATCAAAGTCTCCTGAAGCTCGTTCATGGTGTCCATTAATAATCCTTTCAACCGAACTGGACGATTGTTACGCATCGTCAGGGAGACGCCTATCGCGCCTGATCACGCTTCGCGCAAGTAGGTATTGTGCCGCATGACAGTATTGTTAGGCAGGATTGTTAGGATAGGTCCCGCCGAAATGTCAGAGCATTGAAC
>NZ_RWKS01000019.1:0-72176 GCF_003985085.1 Sphingomonas sp. TF3
CGCGGCGGTTTTTCTGCGACTGGATCAGCCGGATGCGCGGATCGTCGAAGCTGCGGATCACCGCGACGGTGTCGTCGGTGGAGCAATCGTCGACGATAACCCATTGCGAGCAGAGCGGACAGAGAGGAAGTCGACATGAACGAGCAGCTTTTCAAGTTATCGCCATCCAACGTGACGGTGGAAGCGGGTTTGTCGACCGGCCCGGTATCGGTCGAATCCTATATCTCGCCCGAACATTATGCGCGGGAAAAGGAGCAGGTGTTCCGTCGCGCCTGGCTGCTGCTGGGCCGGGAGGAGGAAATCCCAAATGCGGGGGACTTCGTCACCCGCGACATCGATGTCTGCGATGCGAATGTCCTGATCACGCGCTCCAAGGGAGGCCATGTGCGGGCCTTCCACAATGTCTGCTCGCATCGTGGCAGCCATGTCGTCCTCAAGCCATCAGGCAATGCCGGGAAGTTCGTCTGTCCTTATCACAATTGGACCTACAAGAACGACGGCAGCTTGGTCGGCGTGCCCGATGAGTCCTCCTTCTTCAATTTCGACAAGAAGAACTGCGGACTTACCCCGATCGCAGCCGAGGTCTGGGAAGGATGGGTCTTCATCAACCTGTCGCCCGAGCCGCAGGTTTCGTTGCGAGAGTTTCTGGGTCCGCTCGCTGACCTGATGGCGGGCATACCATATCCCGCCGCAGGCCATCCGATCGTCATCCAGGCCGATATCGATGCCAACTGGAAGGCGATCTGCGATGCCTTCATTGAGACCTATCACATCCCCGTGCTCCACGCCGAGACGATCGGGACGACCTACGCCTCTCCCGAAAACCCGTTCGCGCACATGCTCGATGCGCGGATGCTCGGCGCGCACAGGCTGATATCGACCTATGGCAACGCAAATTATGCTGCCAAGCCATCGAACAAGGTCGAACGGCTGGGGCAGGATACGCATAGCACCGCGAGCGTGACCTCGTGCAGCAACGATCCTGCCTTGGTTAGCTTTCTCGAGCATCCGGCGGTCAATCCCACCAAATCGACGAGTTGGGCGCAGGACGTCTACCATGTCTTTCCGCACGTCCATATCGACGTCGGGCCGGGCGGTTTCTGGACACATAATTTCTGGCCGACGTCGCACAAGACCACGCGGTATGAAGCGCGCTTCTACGTGCCGCCTGCGGCGACCGTTGCCGAACGCTTCCGGCAGGAGCTTTTCATCAGCCGGGTCGTCGAGGTGGCGCTCGAGGATCTGGCCAATGTCGCCCGTACCCAGAAAGGCATGCAATCGCGCGCAAAGGGCTTCATGTATCTGCAGGAAAATGAGGTCGCCATTCGCCATCTCCATTCAACCCTCGATAAATGGGTGAAGGCGAGCACCGTGCGGGAGGCGCTGGCATGACCGACGCGAAGATCGCGACCACCCTGCCCGCCGGGTTCAAGGATCTCGAGCCGCTGGTGGACCGTTGGGCGGGGCGAACCATCGAGGCGCGCACCAAGGCGCGCTGCGAAGCTTCGATGGAAGACATCATGCTCCTTTACGACGTCATGGTCGAGCGCGCGCCAGCGATACTCGATTATCTCAAACCTTTTCCGCTGGATGCGATCGAAGGCGAGAACGCGACGCTTTTCTGCCTGCTGCTATCGCTAGGACAAGCGTCGATGGCGGTGGAGGTTCACGGGCAGCCGCAAGCTCCCAACACGCCATTCCCGCATGGCATCCGCGTGCTGAGCGGCGTCGCGCCGTTCGGCTGAGGCACAAAGTTTTTCGGGAGGCAATCGGATGACATCCGGCAAGGTCATTATCAGCTGCGCGATAACGGGCGCGATCCATACACCGTCAATGTCGCCATTCCTGCCAGTAACAGCGGAGGAAATCGCGGACTCGGCCCTGCGGGCTGCCGAGGCGGGCGCCGCGATCGTCCATCTCCACGCGCGCAATCCGGAGGACGGGCGCCCCGACCAGAGCCCCGAGGCGTTCGAGCCGATATTGCGAAGGATCAAACAGGAGTCCGATGTCGTCATCAACCTGACGACCGGCGGTTCGCCCTATATGACGATGGAAGCGCGGGTGAAGCCCGCTGCAATCTTCAAGCCCGAGATCGCCAGTCTAAACATGGGATCGATGAATTTGGGCCTGTTTCGCATGCTGAAACGGCACACCGAGTTCAAATATGACTGGGAGCCCGCGATGCTGGAGGGCTCGCACGACCTCGTGTTCCGCAACAGCTACAAGGACATCCGCTACGCGCTCGATACGCTGAACGAGACTGGCACGCGCTATGAGTTCGAATGCTACGACACCGCGCACCTGCACAACCTGAACTATTTCTTCCAGGAAGGGCTCGTTACCGCGCCGCTGTTCATCCAGACCTGCTTCGGCCTGCTCGGGGGCATCGGGGTCCATCCGGAAGAAGTGCAGCATATGCGCCGCACCGCCGATCGGCTGTTCGGCGATGCCTATCACTGGTCGGTGCTCGGTGCGGGCCGCAGTCAGATGGCGATCGCCGCGCAGTCCGCCGCGCTGGGCGGGCATATCCGGGTCGGGCTCGAGGACAATCTTTGGGCGGGCAAGGGCAGGCTCGCCGAATCGAACGCTTCACAGGTCCGCCAGGCCGTGCAGGTCATCCACGGTCTCGGCCGAGAGGTCGCGACCCCGGACGAGGCGCGGGCAATATTGGCGCTGAAGGGGTCGGCCAAGGTGAACTTCTAATCGCATCGACGAGGTTCGGCGCAAAATCACACAGGAGCGTAGACCGGCTATGACATCCACCAAAGCCGTGGTCGGCGAGTTCATGCGACGCCTTGAGGCGATCGATTTCGCCGGCGCGTTCGGCATGCTGGCCGAAGATGGGTGCTACACGATCGTCGGCCAGACGCCGGCATCCCGAACCTATGTCGGCGCACGCGAAGTGCTCGAGACACTGGTTCCGGCGCTTGCGACATTCGCGCATCCCCCGAAGCTGACGTTCTCCACACCGATCATCGAAGGCGACCGCGCCGTCCTGCTCGCCGCCGGCCGCGGTGTCGGGCCAACTGGCATTGTCTACGACCAGCCGCATTGCGCATTCGTCACGCGTGTCCGCGACGATCAGCTCGTTGAGATCGTCGAGTTCGTCGACACCGCGATGCTGGAGATCGCCTTCTTCGGCAATAAGATCGTACCGGCCGACATGTGATTTTCTGTGGCCCCCGCCTGCCGGCACGGCAGGCCGGCATATTGGCGAAAATAAAGGACAAAGCGCCATGAAGTTCATCACCTTCGACAACGCAGGAAAGCCGGCGCTTGGCGTGCAATATCGGGATGCGGTGATCGAAGTCGCTCGCCTTGGCCCGCAATTCCCTGCGTCGATGGCATCGCTGATCGAGGCGGATCGCGATATCCTGCCCGCGATCGCCCAAGCGTGCGCGGCGGCGCCCGAGCATCTGCGGCTGACCGCCGCCACGCTGACTCTGCTTCCGCCCATATCGAATCCCGGCAAGATCATATGCGTCGGCCTCAATTACGCCGACCACCTCAGTGAAGCGAAGGTCGGCGAAGCGCCGGCCTTTCCCGGCCTGTTCCACAAGGTGCCCTCTTCGCTCGCCGCGCATGGCGCCGCGTTGCTTCGGCCCGCGACGTCGTGCCAGCTCGACTTCGAGGGTGAGCTGGCCATCGTGATCGGCAGGTCGTGCAAGCGTGTTCCGGCTGAACGCGCGCTCGAACATGTGTTTGGCTATACGATCGTGAACGATGGCTCGGTGCGGGATTATCAGCTGAACAAGGCACTGGCAGCCGGCAAGAATTTCGATTCTTCTGGCGCGTGCGGGCCCTGCATCGTTACGGCCGAAGATCTTCCTCCCGGTGCGCGAGGGCTGCATTTGCAGACACGCCTCAACGGCCAGGTGATGCAGGACGGCAATACCGATCAGATGATCTTCGATGTCGCCTCCATCATCGCGCTGGTCAGCGATATTCACGGGCTGAATCCTGGCGACATCATATCGACCGGGACGTGCAGCGGCGTCGGCGCGGCGCGGACGCCGCCGATATGGCTCGAGCCCGGAGACGAGATTGAGGTGGAGATCGAGGGTATCGGCGTCTTGGCCAACTCTGTGCGGCAGGAAGGAGAATGACGGCCATGAACGATCTTGAATGGATGAGCGCCTCCTTCGCATGCGAACGGCTGTGCAACGCCTTCTCCTGGCATCTGGACCAGCGTAATTTCGAAGCACTGGCCGATCTGTTCACGCATGACGGCGTCTTCGTGCGCAACGACGAGCATCTTTCGGGCCGGGCTGCCATTCTTGATGCCTATGCGAAGCGGCCCGATGTCACGACGGTTCATTTCGTGAACAATTTTCAGCTTATTGCGCTGGACAGCTTATCCGCGCGGGGCACCGTCTATAACATGGTCCTGCATTCGCCTGGCGAGCCGGTTAAGGCGGTCAGAACATTCGATCCTCTTTCGGCGATTCGGGTCGTTTGGTTCCAGGACGACTTTGCGATGGTCGATGGATCATGGCGATTTGCATATCGGCATGCGCACGCGGTACTCCAATCTCCGACATGGCCCGGCCTTTCCTGAACGTAACCGAGGCGGGAAAACGAGCGCGGCCATGTTTAAGAGATCAAGTTAGGCAGCGTGGACAAATTTGAGCCAGTATCTGGCGGTGGCGATATGGACCATGCCGAGGAAGCTGTTGGCAAGCTGGTCGTAGCGGGTGGCGATAGCGCGGTTGATTTTGAGATGGCCGAACATGCGCTCGATGCGGTTGCGCTGCTTGTACAGTGCCCGATCATGCTCGATTTTCACACGGCGGTTTGATCGACCGGGGATGACAGCCTCGATCTTACGCTCGGTAAGGTCGGCGCGGATGGCATCGGCATCATAGCCCTTGTCCGCAAGCAAGGCGTCAGGTGTCTGCTCTGGCAAGCCGATCAGGGCTTCATACGCCTTGCAGTCTGCCGCTTCGCCGACCGTCAGATGGAAGGCGAGCGGCCGTCCGAGGGCATCAGCCAGGCAGTGAAGCTTACTGGTGAACCCGCCCCGCGAGCGGCCAAGAGCGCGTCGATGAGTCCCCCTTTTCCGCCCGCTGCCGAGACGTGGGCGCGGACTGTGGTACTGTCGATGCTGTAATGGCCGCTGTCCGCCATGATTTCAGCCAGGGTCACAGCTACGGTCTCCCAGACCCCAGCCTCGCTCCAGCGTCGGAACCGGCGATAGATCGTGTTCCAACTGCCATATTTAGGCGGGACATCACGCCACGGCGCTCCACAGCGAAGTCGCCAGAGTATGCCGTTGATGATGGAGCGGTTCCGCTCGGGCCGTCTGCCTCTGCCACGCTTTTCTGGCTCGATCGGCAGCAAGCCCTTCAGAACGCGCCATTCCGCTTCGGTAAGATCGCCTCTGCTCAAGCCTGCCTCCCAAAAAGCAGCCTTGAATCAATGTCGCCGGCTCGCGTCAATCTGGTCCTTGAATCCAGATGGACGGTCTTCTTTGCGAAGACAGGGCATTCGGCTATCCCATGCCAATGAGCGACGGCGGATATAAGGGTGGGGCAACGGTCGAAGGCCGATGGGGTTGTATAGCTTCCGCCGTCTTGGGCGTGCCCGCATTCATGTTTCTACTACTTGCCGATGCGCTGGGCGACTGCGCGCCGGACACCGCGTGCAAGAAGGGCTTTCTGACCCAAGTCCTGCTGCCCTCCGCTGTTATCGCAATCGGGGTCGGCCTTCTCGTGCGCTCGGTAGTCAAAGCAGCTAAGCGGAATAACCCTGACTGAGCGCCGCAGCGCTCACCGGAATTTGTCCACGCTGCCTAGCGGAACAATTTGTAGCAACCGCCTGCATCCTCTAGCAACCTCGACAGAAAGCTACGGAGCCGACCGAGTCATGCTACTGACCTGATCTCAGGGCATCCCGACACTCAAAGACACTTGGTCCGTTGGCCTTATACGCGATTGCGGATGCGTCAGCATCTTCGCAAGCGCGTATAAGGCCGGGCATCGCGGCTCAGCGCAAGGCGACGCCCGGCGGGGGTACGATTCGACCGGCCTGTCCGTGTCGAAACAGTTCATAGTTCGCCGCGCTTCGCTGAGGTCGCGATCAAGCGGCGCGATGCTGCACCAGCCTTGCGCGTTCACGTTCCGCAGCCCGATCGTGCTCCAGCGCAAGCCCAAGATGAGATTGCCGAGCCGCCAAGCAGCGAGCGGCCGCTGCCGCCTTTCGCTCTTGCGCAGCCCGCTCCTCAAAATATCTGATTTTCTCGGCCATAGTCATGGCGTCAATCCCCGGTTCGCGTGCGATGCCGGCAGCGGCGAACCGCTGCCGGCCCAACTGTCACGCTGCCTTGGACTTGCCCTTGAGCCGTGGCAGAAGTCCGCCGTCATTGGCAGCTGTACCGATCTCGATCCGGCGAGGCTTCATCGCTTCGGGAACCTCCCGCTGGAGCACGATCGTCAGCAAGCCATTCTCGAAACGGGCCGAACGGACTTCGATGAAGTCGGCCAACTGGAAACGACGTTCGAACGGTCGGGTAGCGATACCCCGATGGAGATAGCCCTCCTGGGGGGTCTCGTCCTTGCGCCCCGTCACGAGCAGCTGGTTCTGCTGGGCAACGATCTCGATCTCGTCCGGCCGGAAGCCGGCCACGGCGAGCGTGATGCGATAGCTGTCATCGCCATCCTTGACGAGGTCGAAGGGCGGATAACCGTCGCCGCCTTCGGTCCGTGCACTGTTCTCGAGAAGGTCGAACAGTCGATCGAAACCTACGGTCGAGCGCCGATAGGGGGTGAAGTCGAAATTGGTCCTCATATTCAAATCCTCCTATGAGCAATCTGAGCATGAGAAGCGCCGGAAGAGCCGACGCTCCCGCTGTGCCGGACCCAATGGCACCCGGCGATCGGCGAGATAGTTTGAGCGGATTTATCGTCAAGAGGTCCACCCCGACCACTTGGAATTTTTTTATCAGGCCAGGCCAAGGACTTGACGGCTGGGCGGCCACACGCAAATTTGCGTGCGGGATATGCCATATGGAATGAGAGACTGGAAGAATGGAGGCAGTTGCCATGTCCCTCTCCCATTTTCGTCACCCGGTTGACATCAGCACGCACCCCGCATTGGAATCCGAGGTTAAGCGTGCCATCCTGGCTCATGAGCCTCGGACGCCGCCGCCGTCGAACGCCACCCGTCTTTGCGGAAACCAGGTCGATCCGTTCCCCCCTTCGCATTCGACGATGTGATGACTGCCCTGAAGTCTCTTGATCGCGGAGGAGCATGATGTCCGGGGCGGGCCATCCAGGGCGGAAATCAATCAAGGCCCGCCCTCCCCACCCTTTTTGGCGTGAACCTGCGAAATCTTCGTACGTTGGAGCGACGAAGGGGGAAGACCATGGCTGATGACAGGAATGTTCGCGGGCCGCGGGATGCAGCGGGCGTCAACGTCGACGAGGACTATGAACGGCGCTACCGGCTGGATAAATCCGGCGTGCCCGACGGCCGGCTGCACGCCGCGCTCGACAAGGCTGGCGTGCGTGCCGAGGCCGTCGAACGCGCATTGAGGGCTTGACCGATGGCGCGGAAGCTGAAGGTCTTCCGCACATCGATCGGTTTTCACGACGCCTATGTTGCGGCGCCAAGCCAGCAGGCGGCGCTCGAAGCCTGGGGCTCGAGTACCAATTTGTTCGGGACCGGCCTGGCCGAGCAGGTCACCGATCCCAAGCTGGTCAAAGGCCCCCTGGCTGCGCCCGGCCAGGTCATAAAGGTCAAGCGCGGAAGCCAACGCGAACATTTGGCCGCGCTGCCCAGGACGAAGCCTGCCGCCGGGTCATCGCCCAGGTCCAAGCATGCCCTGTCCCGACTGACCGCGCGCTCAACTAGCTCATTCAGGTTGGCCGCAGGACCTTCCTTGGACAGCTGTGACCTGACCAGCGCGTCCGTGTCTGAGTCGACGGTGACGCGCCATTGTACGGTGTTGCTCATCTCCGAGTCATGCTCGGCTGACCGCTCCTCGGCAATATGGCGCGTGGATGCGCTGGATGTCCTGTGGGACCGATGCCTCCGCTTGGCTCATGAACGTGACAACGGCTATCTTCCCGTACGGGAATGAAGGTCGTGGTCACCAGTTCAGCCGATATTGGCAATGCCGTGCGTCGGGCGCGGAAGGCGGCCGGGCTGACTCAAGACGTGCTCTCTGCGGCGGCCGGCGTCGGGCCTCGCTTCGTGGTCGAGCTTGAGGGCGGAAAATCCAGCCTGCAGTTGGACAAGGTGTTGGCCGTGCTGTCCGTCCTGAAGCTGTCGGTGACCGTGTGCGACGATGCAGAAGCGTGACGCCGGATCAGGAGCGCTACGCGGAGGCCCTTGCGATTGAGCGCATGCACGGCGCGGATGCGCCTCGATGGATAGTCGAACGTATTGGTTCGCTTGCATTGGCGGGCGATGAAGCCGGCGTGCTTCGCTTCATTGAAAGCGCGCGCCCGCTCGACGAACTGATGCGCGCGCCCGAGGTCTAGGCGCGGCGATTCTCCTGCTTCTGGCCTGCGCGTGCTTTCTTCCCCCGCTCGCACGCGAGGGCCAGGAACTCACTCAATCCTTCCGCAGGAGCGGTCTCCGCCCGGTATACCACGGTGCGGCCCACCTTCTCCGAGGACACGAGTCCCGCCCGCTGGAGAACGGCCAGATGGGCCGACATGGTGTTGGGCGTCGTGCCGACTGCCGCCGCGATGTCGCTCGAGGCCATGCCTTCTGGAAGAGCTTCCACCAGACGGCGGAACGTGGCGAGCCTGGTCGCTTGGGACAGCGCGGACATCACCTGAAGGGCATGCATCTTTTCCACTCCTGATACTCTAGGTCCGCTCGGCGCCCCAAGCCAAGCCGCCTCGCCAAGATAGCGTTAGCGCGGCGCTAATACTACAATAATTCGCGAAGCGTTGTAATGTTCCGGCAGCGTTCCATATTGTGGTGCGTCAGCGGCCCTAGCCGGCTGCGGCAGACCTACATCGATGATGATGGAGTGAACCATGAACGCGATCACGGGAAGCATAGAGGCTTCACCTCAGTCCGACCTGGACGTCATCCATTCCGCGCCTTCCGGCGCGAGGTTTCCGGATCCGCTCGAGCTCGACGATCGCTCGGACGAGATCGTCGTCACCACGCGCCGTGCCATCGGTCGCGTGGCGCTGGTGGCGACTGAGGTGGGCATGCGCTTCCAGCGGGAAGCGCTTCCGTATGATCCCATGAGCTGGATGTTGGCGCCGCGTCGCGTGTTCGACGGTGCGGCTCCCGTCGATGCATGTCTCGACCGCGACGATTGCATGCGCGGCGTCCTGATCCATGGCCTGGGGCTGGGACTGGATGTCGACCGCGCGGCGATCGACACGCTCATGTCATCCGATGACGACGACTTCGAGGATCACGAGTTCCGCCATCTCTACGAAGGGCAGTTCGGCGGTGCCGGGCGCTCGAAGCGCGAACGGACAGGTCGTGGTACGCGCCTTCGCCTCTACACCGCGACCATCGCCGAGACCCGTGACAACGTGATGACCCAGGCCTTTCACGCATCGGTCGCCCGCAACTCGGGCGAAATCCGTGCTCGCCTTGCCGGCCGCTTCGGTCCCGATCTTGCGGACGCAGCCGACATTCGCATCGGCGTGCATACGGCGTCTCCCTTGGTGGTGGCTCTCGTACCGGGGGCCGTCATCGAGATGATCCGTCAGATGGATCGCGATTGCGGCACGGTCGCCGCGCGCACGTTCGCCGTCGACATCCAGCAGTGCATTCAGGCGTAGTCGGACCAGCCGCCTAACGATGCTCGCGTGGGCGAAAGGCGCGGCCGTCGCCGCGGCGCGCGAATAGGCTCTTCGGCCCACCTCGACTGAAACTCCGCTTTACGGAGACCTTCATGGATACCCAGACCAAGGTCGGGCGCTTGGACGCGCCCGCTGCCGGAGGCGTGCGCCTCCTCCATCCGCTGCGATTGCAGGAAGGGCCGACCGGCGAAGGATCCGGGCGGGGGCCTTACATCGGCGTCGCCGTCGATTGCGAGACGACGGGCCTCGACTGGAGCACCGGGCGCATCATCGAACTGGCGCTGCGTCGCGTGCGCTATGATCGCGACGGCACCATCACGGACATCGATCGGGCGTACGAGTGGCGGGAGGATCCCGGCGAACCGCTGACCGAGGAGGTTTCTCGGCTGACGGGGCTCACCGACGAGGATCTCGCCGGCCAGGAGATCGACACGGATGCGGCCGTCCGGCTCCTCCGGTCAGCATCGTTCGTAGTGGCCCACAACAGCGCCTTCGACCGGCGCTGGATCGAGGCGCGGCTGCCGGAGGCCGCCGGGCTTCGCTGGTGCTGCTCGATGGCCCAGGTGGATTGGCGGGGAAGGGGGTTCGATGGCAAGGCTCTCGGCTACCTGCTCGTGCAGAATGGCTTCTACTTCTGCGGCCACCGGGCGGCGAACGACGTCGACGCGATGATCGAGATGCTGCGTCATCGTGATGCCGATGGTCGCACGGCCCTGGCGGAGATGATCGAGAACGGTGCCAAGCCGAGCTGGATCGTCCGCGCGCGTGGTGCCCACTTCGATCTGAAGGACAAGCTGCGCGCTCGCGGATACCGCTGGGATGCGGCGGACGGTCGGAAGGTCTGGTGGCGTGAGGTCGCCGATGACCAGCTCGTCCCTGAGCAGCTTTGGCTCGCGAACAACGTCTACTCGGCCGAAGCGCGCGCCCAGAAGATCTGTCCCGAGACCGTGCGTGTCACGCCTCGTACCCGCTTCCTCTGACCGGCGAGCCGGTCCCCCCAAGCACGAAGGACACCATGCCATGGCCAAGAACAGGATCGGTGCGACCAGCACCTCGCCGTCGACCGCGCTGGCTACCATCAAGCGCAAGGCCCTCACTCCCTCCGGAGAGGTGACGCTCGCGAAGACCCTTGGCTCGGAAGGGCCGCTGGCCAAGATGCCGGGCACCGGCGGCGAGGTCATCCACCAGTCCGGCATCGTCCGGGTGACCGGACGTGACTACGCGACTGATGCGGAGACAGTGCCTGCGTCCGAGATCTACTTCGTAGCCCGGAAGAAGCTCGGAAATTCCGGACCCTGGCTGAACGAGGCCGACAAGGTGGCCTGGATCGATCCCCGGACTGGCTATGAATGCATCATGCTGCGCCACGATCCCGACGGGTTCCTCAGCGGATACGTGGGCGTGCCCGAGGATCACCCGCTCTTCGGTTGGGACCATGAGGCCATCGCGCCCGAGATCGGCATCGACGTGCATGGCGGCCTTACCTATTCCCGGATCTGCAACGACGAACCGAGCCCGCAGTGGAGCCTCGAAGCTGAGGCGCATCGGATCTGTCATGTCGTCGTTGGACACGCATCGCTGAATACGACCGATGACCGCGTCCATAGTGGCCAATGGTGGCTCGGGTTCGAGTGCAACCACCTCTACGACGTGGTCCCCGGAAGGCCGCAGCACCGCCAGGGCTTCATGGGGGCGGAGACCCATGCTGAATATCGCGACGACGCTTACGTCGTTCGTGAGATCCTCAACTTGGCTGCGCAGTTAAAGGCGCTCGCCCTGGGCGAACCCGTGCCGGCGCGCGACGGACCGCCGCTGCCGTCGATTGGCCTCGATCCGAAGCGTGGAGGCTGACAGTGGTTCGTGATCGACACAGGCCGGGAGACCTGCCCTGGGGCTGGTGGTTGCGCGTCCGCGATGGGGTGCTCGAGGATGAGGACGGACGCACTTGGCGCTCCGTGCGGGATGCCTTCTGGCAGGGCGAGCTCAACTTTCCGGATGTCCATTTCGCCCCTGAGCAGCACGAGCTGCTGCTCCGCGCCTTGTCTGCGCTCGACAGCCCTTGTGCCGACGCGACCGAACACCGGCACGACCTCTTCAGCGGCGATATGTTGTTCTGGCGCTTCTATCAGTGCTGGCTCGCATCGACCGGCATGCTCGACCTGTCGAACCGGCTTGGGATGCAGGTCAGCCCGCTTGAGGGCCGGCTAAGTGACGAAGGGCGATCGGTGTTGCTGATGCTTCGCGCGACACGGGATCCGTCGTGGGTGGATCTCCCCATGGCTGAAATCATCGCAGCTGTGACGTCCTCGGCAGGCACTGCGGACGAGGATGCGCGGGAACGTGCGTTGAAGGCATTCGAGGCTTCGATCGGGCTTCGCCGCCACGTCTTCGCACGCGAGCGCATCGGACGCTCGTACGTCGTCACGTTGACCAGTATGCCCGCCGGGCGCGGCGCTCACATGCCCGTGAGGAGGGTGACCTGGTCCATGGCGTTCACGGACGCTGCCACTCGGGATGATCTGTTCGCATGGCTGGCGGCCCGGATCGATCGCTGGGATGCTTGGGGTGAACTGGCGTATCGCAGAGGTGCGCCTGCGCTGTCTGAGCGTCTTCTCACACTCATCCTCGCTGGCGGAGTCCCGAGCACTTGAAGATGTCTGAAGAGGTGCTCCGGCATTTTCAGGATGATGTTAACGGTTAGCAGCGACACAGTGCCCGGATGGTGGGCAGTGGTCGAACATCAAGGGTGATGCGCGGAGCGGCAGTCGTTGCTGGACCGTTCCCGCGGGAGGTTTCCTATGAAGCTGCCCTTCCGAAGCGTCGACTTTTGGAGCTTGCCCGTGTTCGGCGATAGCCCTCAATGAGCTCATCTTCCTGGCCCTCGATCTTGGGCGAGCCTCGCGAGGCATCTGATTCCGTAGTGACGCCGCCCTTGCGCGTCCCGACCGCATTGCTGAATTATCTGGCCCGCAGATGCGACGCACCGGCGGGCCTTATAGCCACCGTGCTGAAGCTCTCCTCGCCCGGGCGCAGCCACTGCATCCCTGCATCGGGCGATCCTCACAACAACCTGCGCCCGTGCGTGTTGAACGCGACAACGATCATCGCCTCTCGCGGCCAGGATATTGAGGCGACGATCATCGGCGATGGTTGGGCAGTCCACGCCGATTCAACTCACACGGATCTCACCTTGGCGGTGCTGCCGCACGTTGCCCGAGCCAGCACGGGACGTGGGTTGCTGTGTGACAAGTTCGACTTCGCCTTCCTGCCGCGAGAGCTGGAGATTGAAGCCATCATCGACCGTGGGGCGGGTGCGCTGATCCGCTGTCAGCCGCTCACCACACTCCTCGCAACGACGCACAAAGCCCCCGATGAGGGTCTTAATGATGTCTGTGGCGCTGTTAGCGGGTCGGACGGCGCTTCTTAGCGGGTCCGATTACTGAGAAAATGGTGCCCGAGGGCGGATTCGAACCACCGACACTGCGATTTTCAGTCGCATGCTCTACCAACTGAGCTACTCGGGCACACCCGAAGTTGCTCGGGGAAGCGGCCTCTTAATCGCGCTCTGGCGTGCTGTCTAGCCCGTCTTGTTCTTCTCCGGGTGGAGTCGATACGGGAAGTGCGTAGCCCTCGCCCAGCCATTGCAGCAGATCGCGGTCGCGGCAGCCCTGGCTGCAGAACGGCGCATGCGCGGCCACCGGGGGCTTTCCGCACAGCGGACAGGGTTTGGAGCGCGCCATCATGCCACCTCGAAGATCGGGGCCACGCCGGTACGCCGGGCGAGCTCGGCGATCCAGTGCGGATTGGCCGCCAGCACCTTTTGCACCGCCGCGGGCACGCGGTTGTGCGCCGGAACGGGGGGCGGGGTGCGCTCGATTCGGCGGAGCAGTGCGCGCGCCTGCGCTGCGGCAGGATCGGCGCGGAGCAGTTCGGGCAGCGAGGCGCGGCTGCGGCGGCGGATGATCTGGACGAAGCCGAAGCCGTTCATCGCGGTGCGCTCGAACGGTTGCGGGAGGCCGGCGTCGAGCGCGGCATCGACTGCGGCGCGCGCGGCCTTGCCTTGCAGCGTCGGGAAATCGACCCCGATCGAGCCGCCAATGTCGAGTCGCACGATCGCGGCGGCGACCGCACGCGCGGCGGCGAGCGCGAGCGGATCGAGCGGCGGGTAGCCGTCGACGTCGAACAGCGTCATCGCGGGCGTGGGGCTCATCCGGAGCGCGCCGCCGACCGGGCCACTGAAGACGATGTCGCCGGTCAGCGCTTCCTCCAGCACCTCCGACCAGCCCGCCGCTTCGAGATGATCGGGCTCATGCGCGTGGCAGATCCGCACCGGTACGCCGGTCGCGGTGATGCGGTCGAGCAAGGTCGGCCCTGCGCGTTCTGGCCCCTCGGCGGGGGCGCAGCGCGGGAGCTTGGCGCGGCCGGGCTCGGGGATCGCCTCGCGCACCAGTTCGACGCTCAGCGCGGCCCCTTGGGTGATGCCGGGGGGGAGGGGCGAGAGCAGCGCCTCGCCGCCTGCGAAGCTGACGCGGCCCTCGCGGCCCTTGACGGTGATCTCGACCAGCCGGGCCGCCAGCACCGCGCCCAGCGCCGGGCCGGGCCGATCGGGGGCGAGTCGCGCTTCCAATATGGTGCCATGCTCGACCAAAGCGGCGCGGGCTTCGCCGATCCCGGCCTCATACAGCCATTCAGCCAAGCGCTATACCTGCCGCCAGCAACAGCGCGCGCGTTTCGAACAGAGGCAGGCCGATGACCCCGGAATGCGAGCCCGACAGGAAGCGCACGAACGCCTCGGCGCGGCCCTGAATGGCATAGCCCCCGGCCTTGCCGAGCCCCTCGCCGCTGGCGACATAGGCGTCGATCTCGGCGACCGACAACGGCTTGAAGGCGAGGATCGTGTCCGACAGGCGCTGGCGCAGCGTGCCATCGGCGGCGATGACGCACACCGCGCTCAGGCAATGGTGGCGGCGGCCCGAGAGCATTCCGAGCATCGCGCGGACGGTGGCATCGTCCTCCGCCTTGCCGAGGATGCGGCGGCCAAGCGCGATGGTGGTGTCGCCCGCCAGCACGATTTCGCCGGGCGCACGCGCGACGGCCAGCGCCTTGGCGCGCGCGACGCGCTCGACATAGGCGCGCGGCGGCTCGGCCTTGAGCGGTGCCTCGTCGACGTCGGGCGCGGCGATGCGGGCGGGCGTTACCCCCAGCCGCGCGAGCAGATCGGCGCGGCGCGGGGAGGTGGAGGCGAGGACGAGCGGCGGGCTCTGGCGCACCACCGCGTCCGAGTCACTTGAAACGATAGGTGATCCGCCCCTTGGTAAGATCATAGGGCGTCAGTTCGACCAGCACTTCGTCGCCGACGAGCACGCGGATGCGGTTCTTGCGCATCTTGCCGGCGGTGTGACCGAGAATTTCATGATCGTTCTCAAGCTTCACGCGGAACATGGCGTTGGGCAGAAGCTCCACCACCTGGCCGCGCATTTCGAGCAGTTCTTCTTTTGCCAAACAAACCTCTGGTGATTTTGGGGAATTCTTGAAGGGCGCGCCTTAGCCGATGATGCGCCAAAAGGAAAGCCGCGCGCGATGGGCCGCAGCGCCCCGAGCATAACAGCGCGGCGCGGTGTAGGACAGGGCCCTGAGATCCGGCCGAAAACGCCCCGAAATGCGCCGTGAAAGGCAGCTTCATTGGCCAAGATCGTCCGCAAACGCGCCCGGAAGGCGCGGTTTGCGCCCTTTTGCGCCGATTTTGGCCCGCGACCGCGAAATCGCCCGAAATTTAGCCCGTTCCGGCCAGCCCCAAATGCCCGGCCAGCGCCGCGCGGACCTGCGCGAACCGCGCTGCATCGAGCGTGCCGAGCGGTGTTGCGGCAGCGGCGTCGATCGTGGCGAGCTTGGCGGTGCGCACCAGCGAAGCGACCGGCAGGCCAACGGTGGCGTGATCGCCCTCGATCGCCACGTCGTCCGCCCAGCGGCGGTTGCTGGCGCTGGTGATCATCGCCACCCACAATAAAGCGCGATCGGGGCCGAGCCCGCCATGCGAGACGACCAGTGCCGGGCGATGCTGGCGAGTGTCGCGATCGGTATAGGGGAAGGGCACGCGGACGATCGTCCCGGCGACGAACGTCGCCACCACGGACTCCGCCTCAAAGCCCGGCATAAGCCTTGGTATCGGCAGCGTCGCCCCATTCGGTGAAGGTCGCGAAGGGATCGTCGGGCGGCGCGGCGGCGGCGCGCGTCAGGATCACGCGGTCCCCCTCGATCCTGTACGCGAGCGTATCCCCCTCGCGCAGACCGAGCGCCACCCGCACCGCGCGCGGCACGGTGGTCTGCGCCTTGGTGGAGAGTCGCGAATGGATCATGAAGGGGAAGGTAAGGGTTTTCCTTACCTGGGGCAAGGGGGCAGGACGGCGTATAGAGAGCGGAATATCAGGTCCTTGGTGGTCTTCGATCCTCCCCGCTCGCGGGGAGGTAGCATCGCGCAGCGATGACGGAGGGGGCTCTCCGCTGGCGCTACGCGTTGTGCCGACCCCCTCCACCGGCTGCGCCGGTCCCCCTCCCCGTGCCGGGGAGGATTAGGTTAGCGCCGCGGCAAAGCCGCGTCGTCGGTCGACGCGCGCGGTGCCCCGCGCGGTCGTCGGCCGGGCTTGCGCTGATCCGCGGCTAACGGCTGCGCCGTCAGCCTTGGGCGCTACGCCGGATTATGCTCCTTCAGAAACGCCTCCATCGCCTTCAGAAACTCCAGCCGGTCGGCCTCGCGGCTGAAATGGTGGTCGCCCAGCGGTTGCTCGATATAGACATAGGGCTTGCCCGCCGCCTTCAGCTTCGCCGCCATGTCGCGCGATTGCTTGACGGGCACGACGGTGTCCTTCTTGCCGTGCATGATCAGGATCGGCATCGAGAATTGCGCTGCGCCGTAAACGGGCGAGACCGCCTTCAGATCGGGGGCCTGGTCGCGCAGATAATCCTTGTTGCGTCCGCCATTGAGGAAGGCCCCGTCATAGCGCAGCATGGCGGGCATATCCGACACGCCGGCAAAGGACACCGCGCAGCGATACACCGCGCCATCGCGCTGCGCCCCGCGAAACGCGGCATAGCCGCCATAGGAGCCGCCGACGATGCAAACGCGCTTGGCATCGGCGATGCCGCTATCCGCCGCCCATTTGACCGCGTCGGTCAAATCGTCCTGCATGGCGAGGCCCCATTGCCCGCGCCCCTTTTTGGTGAAGGCGGTGCCATAGCCCGAGGAGCCGCGATAATTGGGTTGCAGCACGGCATAGCCACGGCTGGCGAGGAATTGCGTCCACCAGTCCCAGCTTTCGTCATCACGCGCGAACGGGCCGCCATGTGGCAGCAGGATCAGCGGCAGGTTCTTAGGGTCCTTGCCACGCGGCAACGTGAGCACGGCGGAGATTTCGAGCCCGTCGCGCGCCTTATATTTCACCGTGCGCACCGGGCCATAGGCCTTCAGCCCGAGCGTTTCATTGACCATCGCCATCATGTGCATCACGCCTTCGGCCTGGCGATAGACATAATAGGCGCCGGGGCGATCGGCCCCGCCGACATGGACGATCAGCACCTGGAAATCCTTGCTCCACGACACGATCCGCGCGGTGCGGTTGCCGACTGCGGCATCGAGCTTGGTCTGGATGTCGGCGAGCGCGGGGTCGATCCAGTGCGTGCGCGAGCGCGTGTCGGTATAGTTCACGCCGACCAGGCGCGTGCCGCTCTCGTCGCTGATGATGCCGTCAATATCATAACCGGGCACGCCGAACAGTTTGGGGCCGGTCTTGAGCGTGGCGAGATCGAGCGGATAGAGCGCGGTCACGTCATCGGCATCGCTGATCGACAGCGCCTTGCCGGGTTCGGGCAGGAACATGGCGGGGGTGTTGCCGAGATCGGCATCCTTGCCCTTTGCCTTGACGAGCGTGCGGAAGGACTGGGCGGCGCTGTCGCGGTAGAGCAAGCGGTAGGAGCGCGCGTCATCGTCATAAGCGAGCCCTGAGCGCACCGTGCCGGTGCCATCGGCATACCAGTTCATGACAGTGTCGCGCGGCGGCTGCACCTGCACGCTGCGGCCGTTGGTGACATCGAAATCGCGCACTTCGGGCCAGAAGCCTGCGGTATCGCGGTAGATCGAGGTTTGCAGCGCGAGGCGGATGTGCGGGCTGCCATCGCGCGCGATCCACAGGATGTCATCGGCCCCTTGCGCGGCGAGATCCTTGCCGAGCACGTTGATCTTCTTGCCATCGGCGCTGACGCCGATCGTGCGGCGCAGATACCAGCTGTCGCCCTCGACCGGGGCGGTGGCACCGATCGTGGCGACGAGCCAGTCATTATTGACCCAGGCCCAGCTGTTGAGATCGTTGGGGCCGGGGTTGATCATCACCATCTTGCTGGTGTCGTCGAGCCGGATGATCACGAAGCGTTGCTCGCCCTTGATCGCCATCCGGAGTGCGACGCGCGTGCCATCGGGCGAGAGTTCGGGGCTTTGCAGAAAGGGGAGCCTGGCAAAGGCTTCGGCGGGGAGCGGCGCGGTGGCGGCGGTGGGGGCGGCAACCGGCGCGGGCCCCTGCGCGTGGACGACACCGGCGGATACCGCAGTCACGATCGCCAGCGCCTGCCAGTAACGGTATAGTATCACGGTGATTTTCCTCCCCCAGGATGCAGCCGAGCTTTATTGCCGACGCGCGCGCTGACAAGGGGGATGAAAAGAAAAAACGCGATTATTGTGTGAAAACGACCACCCGTTACAAAATGTGCGAGTGCGGAGCCGTTTCTTTGTACCTGCCATGCCGATCCAAAGACTCCGCAGGCATGGTTGCAGCGTGCCTGACACGAGATGGCACATAAATATCTGAAATATAACTCGACTGTAGAAAACATCATTTTATTGATAATAACAGCACACTATGTCAGTTTGAGTTTGCTTTCTAATAAACAATATGGGGAGGGGGTGGAGGTGCCAGGTGATCCATTAGTTTCGATCAATATCATCGCGCGCGGGATGGGTGATGTTTTGCGAAGAGTGGCCGTCGGGGGATTTGCCATGTCGCTTGCCGGGTGCGCGACCGTGAGCGGATTTCCAAATTCGGCGTTCGATACTACGCAAGTCAATGCCGAGATTGCGCCATATCTGCTGGCGGCAAAGGTCACCGCCTATGACTCCTGCCAGGCCAAGAAGGCGTGCCGCAACGATATCATCGACGCCCGGCTGCGCGCGATCGACCTGCGTTTTGGCGAATATGAGCGCAATCTTTACAAAGAAGGGGTCGGCTTCGGTGTCGGAACCGACTGGATCGCGCTTGCGCTGAACGGGGTCGGCTCGGTGAGCGCGGCGTCGAAGGCGCTGTCGGCGGCCTCGGCCGGCGTACTGGGGGCGCGCGCCTCGTTCGAGAAGCAGGCGCTGTACAACATGACCATGCCCGCGATGCTGGCGCAGATGGTGGCGAAACGGCGCGAAGTGCTGGCCCGCATCCGCGAGGGCGAATCGCAGGATGTCGCCGCATATTCGCTGTTTCGCGCGCTCAACGACATCGATGACTACGCCTTTGCTGGCACGCTTCCCGGTGCCATCACCGAGATTTCCAATCACGCCGGGGTGCAGGCGACGCAGGCAAATGCCGACATCAAGGAAATCCAGATCGTCGCGCCGGTCGCCCAGGATCTGCAGGACCGCCGGGAAAAGATCGCGACCCTGCTGAAGGCCGCGACGCCCGCGCAGCTCGGGCTGTTGCAGCGCGTGTCGGGCGGGGAGCCGAGCGATGCCGATCCGCTCATCAACGCGCTGAACCTGCTCGATTCCGCACGGACGACGGAGAAACTCGAGACCTTTTGCCAACGTTTCACGGTTTCGATCGGAGGACCCTGCTAATGTCCATTGTTCAAAAGGCGTGCGACGGCAACCAGCCGCTCAGCTATCTGCAGACGGTGGTGCAGCAGGAGGAGGGCATTTACGGCCCGCTTACCGGGCTGATGGCGCAGGCCCCCAATAATGTGATGACCTTGCAGATTGGTGCCAGCCCCGCCGTGGGCAAGCGCGCGGTGCTGGAGGTGTATAGCGGACATCCGCCCGAGAAAGACGGCCATGTGCTGATCTGCGTGGCGAATTGCCTGGTGAGCGCGGCGATGCAGAGCGTCGCTGCCTACCGACCGACCTGATCGATGGAATGTCGCGCGGCGCGGCGGCGGATGAAGCGCCGCCGCCGCGCCGTGAACCTTATCCTGCCGCCGCCAAGGCCGCGAGCAGCAGTAGTGCTACGATATTGGTGATCTTGATCATCGGGTTCACCGCCGGGCCTGCCGTATCCTTATACGGATCGCCCACGGTGTCGCCGGTGACGGCGGCCTTATGCGCTTCGCTGCCCTTGCCGCCGTGATGGCCGTCCTCGATATATTTCTTGGCATTGTCCCACGCGCCGCCGCCAGACGTCATCGAAATCGCGACGAACAGGCCCGAGACGATCACGCCGAGCAGCATCGCGCCCAAAGCGGCAAAGCCCTCGGCCTGGCCGGCCACGCCGGTGATGACGAAATAGACCAGGATCGGGGAGAGCACGGGCAGCAGCGAGGGGACGATCATCTCCTTGATCGCGGCGCGGGTGACGAGATCGACCGTGCGCGCATAATCGGGGCGGCTGGTGCCCGCCATGATGCCGGGATTGTCGCGGAACTGCGCGCGCACTTCTTCCACCACCGCGCCCGCCGCGCGGCCGACCGCGGTCATCCCCATCGCACCGAACAGATAAGGGAGCAGCGCGCCCAGCAGCAGCCCGACGATGACATAGGGGTTGGAAAGCTGGAAATTGACCGTGAGATCGGGGAAATCACGGCCCAAGTCCGAGGTATAGGCGTTGAACAATACGAGCGCTGCGAGGGCGGCCGAGCCGATCGCATAGCCCTTGGTCACCGCCTTGGTGGTGTTGCCGACCGCATCGAGCGCATCGGTGCGATGGCGCACGTCATCGGGCAGGCCCGCCATTTCGGCGATGCCGCCGGCATTGTCGGTGACCGGGCCATAGGCATCGAGCGCGACCACCATCCCGGCCTGGGCCAGCATGGCGGTGGCGGCAAAGGCGATGCCGATAACGCCCGCCAGCTGATACGCTGCGATCACCGCGATGACGATGACGAGCGTCGGGAGCGCGGTCGATTCGAGGCTGATCGCCAGGCCCTGGATGACGTTGGTGCCGTGGCCGGTCTCGCTCGCCTTGGCGATGCTGCGCACCGGGCGGAAGTTGGTGCCGGTATAATATTCGGTGATCCACACCAGCAGCCCGGTGACGGCGAGGCCGATCATCATCGCGCCGAACAATTTCATGCCGGTGAAGGTGCCGACATCGCCGAGAAAGGCGTTGCCGCCGATCGACGCGGTCATGTCGCCCAAAGTATATTGGGTGGCGAAATAGATGGCGGGGATCGACAGGCCCACGCTGACCCAGAAGCCCTTGTACAGCGCACCCATGATCGAGCCGCTGCTGCCCAGCCGCACGAAGAAGGTGCCGAGGATCGAGGTGAGGATGCACACGCCGCCGACGATCAGCGGCAGTGTCATCACTTGCAGCAGATGATCGGCATTTTTGAGCGCGAGCGCGACCGAGATCATCGTCACGCCGATCGTCACCACATAGGTCTCGAACAGATCGGCGGCCATGCCGGCGCAATCGCCGACATTGTCGCCGACATTATCGGCGATGGTGGCCGGGTTGCGCGGGTCGTCCTCGGGGATGCCGGCTTCGACCTTGCCGACCAGATCGGCGCCGACATCGGCGGCCTTGGTGAAGATGCCGCCACCCAGGCGCGCGAAGATCGAGATGAGCGAGGCACCGAATGCCAGCGCCGTCAGCGCCTTGACCACCACGGGGCCGCCCGCGCCGACGCCGTTCGCGCCCGCCAGATACCAGAAGGTGCCCGAAATCGCGAGCAGGCCGAGCCCTGCCACCAGCAAGCCGGTGACCGCGCCCGAGCGGAACGCCATCGTCAGCCCGCCTTGCAGCGATGTGCGCGCGGCCTCCGCCGTGCGGACATTGGCGCGCACCGAAATGTTCATACCGACATAGCCCGCCACGCCCGACAGCACCGCGCCGAGCGCAAAGCTGACGGCGGAGATGGGTGTGCGCATCCCGTCGAGGAACACCCACACCAAAGCGAGCACGATCACCCCGACAATGGCGATGGTGCGATACTGGCGGCCGAGATAGGCTTTCGCGCCTTCCTGAATGGCGGCGGCGATGTCCTGCATCTTTTCGTTGCCGGGCGGTGCGCGGAGGACTTGGGCGCTGGTGATGATGCCGTAGGCGACGGCGATCAGCCCACAGATGATGGCGGCATAGACGATCGTCATGCGTATCCTTTCCCATGGTTTCCGGTGGGATGGTCGCCCGGACAGACTCTCCTTGCGCCCCCACGCTTGGCCGCCAGACTAGCGCCGGGGGATGGCTTGGCAAGCGGCGGTTGTTACCCGTGCTGAAAGCCGAGCCGGGGCGGCAGGTCGACCGGTGTGCCCGCGTCGGTGAGGGTGAGGCCTTCCCCGCGCGCGAAGCTGCCGATGCGGGTGGCGGGGACGGGGAGGGGCTGGTCTGGGGAGAGCGCGAACAGCAATTGATAGTCGTCGCCTGCGGTGGCGGCGGCGAGGCGCGTGGGCAGCGTGTCGCCGGCGAAGGCGCGGTAGGCGGCGGAGAGCGGCACGGTGGCGAGGTCGATGGTGACGGCGAGGCCGCTCGCTTGGGCCATGCGGTGCGCGTCGATCAGCAGGCCGTCCGACACGTCCATCATCGCGCTGACAATCGGCGCGAGCGCCTGCCCCTCGGCGAGGCGCGGCTGCGGGCGGCGATAGGCGGCCAGCAGATCGGCGGGGCCGCTTCCCCGGCGCGCAATGGCGAGCCCGGCCCCGGCATCGCCGATCGTGCCGGTGACATAGAGCGCATCGCCTGCTTGCGCGCCGCTGCGGCTGGGCGCGTGCGCGCTGTCGCCGAGCGCGGTGAGCGTGAGCACGCGCGGGGCGTGCGGCGGGAGCGAGACGGTGTCGCCGCCGAGGATGGGGGCGGCGAAGCTGGTGAGCGCCTCGGCGAGGCCGGTGAGGAAGGCGGTGTCCCAATTTTCGGCATCGCCCATGGTCGCTTCCGCAGTGCCCGTCCCCGTCACCCCGGACTTGTTCCGGGGTCCACGGTGCGGCGTGTCCTGCGGCGGTTGGTCTTGCGGCGCGGTGGACCCCGGGACAAGCCCGGGGTGACGGGTTGAGCGCGGGGGCGGCGGCTGCGAAGCACGCAACGGATAATTCAGCATCACCCCGACCGGCACCGCACCCTTGGCGGCGAGATCGGACAGGTTGGTGGCGACCAGCTTCCACGCGACATCCCCGGCCGGATCGCTGGCGAGATAATGCACGCCTTCGACCAAGGTATCGCTGGTCAGCACCAGTCGCCCGAGCCTCGCGGCGTCATCGCTGAGGCCCAGCGCGCCGGGATGCAGCGGCAGCGCGCGCAAGGCGGCGAGGAAATCGGCTTCGGTCATGCACGCCGGTTTAGCGGGGGTGGGGGCGGATGTCTGCGGGTGGTGGAGAGCGGTCAGTCAGTTTTTAAACTCTAGACGTGGCTAGGCAAATTATCGGATGAGCTATAGCCTCGCGCAATGATCGCATTATTTGCCCTTGCCGCTGCGCTAAGCCTCGCTCCGGATGAGGATCCTATTACCGCCTCACGCGGTCAGATGACGCTCGGCGATCTGCAGGTGCTGTGCGCGGATCGCGAGCCGGGGGAGGCCTGCCGCTTCTATATCTTAGGCGTCATGGAAGGCACGAACTTAGCTTCCGGCGTGGCAAACGACACGAAGCATTTCTGCATCCCGGAGGGCGTGACCCAAACCGAGATCGTCGCTGTCGTCAAGCGTCTCGCCAAGGGTGACGTTGCAATGTTTCCTAAGGACGTGACGATGCCCGCAGTGTCTTTTGTTGGAGCGAGCCTAATTCACAGCTATCCTTGCGCCAAAAAATGATCAGCAAGAAATGACCGCTTTGGGTAGTACTGAACGGGCGCGTTTATGGCCGAAATTGGGGGAGAGCGTACAATCGGCCTCAATCACTCCCCCCGCTTCGCCCCGTCCAGCCCGCGTTCCAGCCGCGCTGCCTCTACCGCCGCCGCCTCGCGTTCGGCCTTGGTGCGGCCGAAGGCGGCGCGGTTGAGGGTGGCGGTGGCTTCCGCTGCTTTGCGGGTGTGCGCCTTGCGGGCGCGGCGGAGGTTGATGACCTCCGCCATCTTTATGCGCGGACGTCCTTGGCGATGGCGTCGAGCAGGCCGTTGACGAAGCCCGCTTCGCGCTTGTCGAAGAAAGCGTGCGCGACATCGACATATTCGGTGATGACGGTGCCGACCGGCACATCCGCGCGCGCCAGCAATTCATAGGTGCCCGCCCGCAGGATCGCGCGCATCGCCTTGTCGAGCCGGGTGAGGTTCCAGCCCTTGGCGAGCTTTCCGGCGATGGCGGTGTCGATTTCGCCGAGGCGCGCCTCGGTGCCCTTTACGACATCGTCGAAGAAACCGACTTCGGCCTCGGCATATTCGGCATCCTCGATCGTCGCGCCGAGGCGGTGATTGTGGAATTCGCTCAGCAACTGCGCGATCGGCGTTGCTTCCATATCATGCTGATACAGCGCCTGGACGGCAGCGAGACGGGCGGCGGCGCGTGCTTTGGAGCGGGCGGCGGTACGGGGGGTGGCGTGGGAAGACATGGCGCGGCCCTTAAGCGAAAAAGCGGGGAACGGGAAGTTGGGTGTTTTTGGGGGGCACCGGACCAGCCGCGCAGACCGTCACCCCGGGCTTGTCCCGGGGTCCACCGTCGTCCGTGACGATCGTTTGCCGACTATGCGGCGCGGTGGACCCCGGGACGAGCCCGGGGTGACGGGGAGGTTATTTCAGCCGCAGCGCGACCGAGCGGGCGTGGGCGGGGAGGCCTTCGGCTTCGGCGAGCGCCACCGCGGCCGGGCCGATCGCCGCCAGACCCTTGGGGTCCAATTGCAGGAAGCTCGTGCGCTTCATGAAATCGAGCACCGACAGGCCGCTGGCGAAGCGCGCGCGGCGGCCGGTGGGCAGCACGTGGTTGGGGCCTGCGACATAATCGCCGATCGCCTCGGGCGTGTGGCGGCCGAGGAACACCGATCCGGCATGGCGGACGCGGTCGAACAGCGGTTGCGGATCATCACACGCCAGTTCGAGATGCTCGGGCGCGAGGCGGTCGACCAGCGGCAGCGCTTCGTCGAGGTCGCGCACCAGGATGATCGCGCCGTTCGCATCCCACGCCGCGCGCGCGACCTTGGACGTGGCGAGCGTGGCGATCTGGGCGTCGACCTCCGCCGCGACGGCATCGGCAAAGGCGGCGTCATCGGTGAACAGGATCGACTGGCTGGTCGGGTCATGCTCGCTCTGCGAGAGCAGATCGGCGGCGATCCAGTCGGCGCGGTTCTGGCCATCGGCGACGACGACGATTTCGGACGGGCCCGCCACCATGTCGATGCCGACCACGCCGTAGAGCTGGCGCTTGGCTTCGGCGACCCAGGCGTTGCCGGGGCCGGTGATGACGTCGACGGGGGCGATGCGATCGGTGCCGTACGCGAGCGCGGCGACGGCTTGCGCGCCGCCGATGCGCCACACTTCATCGACCCCGGCAATATGCGCGGCGGCGAGCACCAGCGGGTTGATCTCGCCATCGGGGGTCGGCGTGACCATCACGACGCGGTCGACGCCCGCAACCTTGGCGGGGATGGCGTTCATCAGCACCGAGCTGGGATAGGCCGCGCGGCCGCCGGGAATGTAGATCCCGGCATTTTCGATCGCATTCCAGCGCGCACCGGTGCGGATGCCGTGCGCGTCGGTCAGGTCGCTGCCCTGCGGCTTCTGCTTCTCGTGATAGGTGGCGATGCGCTCCGCCGCGAGATCGAGCGCGGTGCGCAGATCGGGGGCGAGGCCGTCATAGGCGGCGCGCCATTCTTCGCGGTCGATCTGCCAGCCGGTGGCGTCGAGATCGTGGCGGTCGAAGCTTTGGGTGTAGGCGCGCACCGCCGCGTCGCCTTCGTCACGCACGCGGGCGATGATGGCGGTTACGTCGCGCGCGACATCGGCATCGGCTTCGCGGCGGGCGTTGACCAACGCGGTGAAGTCTGCGGCGAAGCTGGGGGCGGTTGTGGTGAGGCGGATCATTGGTTGGTCACCCTCACCCTTCCCACGCGGCTTTGCCGCGCGGGCCCCTTCCCTCTCCCATTGGGAGAGGGAGGGAGGAGCGAAGCGACGGAAGGGTGAGGGTGATAGGCGTTCACGCCGCCACCTCCTGCGCTACAGCCCGCCGGAACGCCTCGACCAGCGGCACCACTTCGCCGCGGGTCTTGAACGCGGCGCGGTTGACGATCAGGCGGCTGGTGACCTCGCAAATCACTTCGACCTCGACCAGGCCGTTTTCTTTCAGCGTGCGGCCCGACGACACCAGATCGACGATGCGCGGGGCAAGGCCGAGCAGGGGCGCGAGTTCCATCGCGCCGTTCAGCTTGACGCATTCCGCCGACACGCCACGCGCCGCGAAATGCGCTTCGGTGACGTGCGGATATTTGGTGGCGACGCGGACATGGCTCCAGCCGCGCGGATCGTCATTGGCGGCCATGTCGGCGGGTTCCGCCACCGACAGGCGGCAATGGCCGATGCCGAGATCGACCGGGGCGTAGAGTTCCGAATAATCGAATTCCGCCAGCACGTCCGACCCGACGATGCCGAGTTGCGCGGCGCCGTGCGCGACGAAGGTGGCGACGTCGAACGCGCGGACGCGGATCAAGTCGATGCCGGGATTGTTGGTCGAGAAGCGCAAGGCGCGCGAATCCTCGTCGCGGAAGGCGGCTTCGGGAACGATTCCGGCGCGTTCGAGCAGCGGAACAGCCTCGGCGAGGATGCGGCCCTTGGGCACGGCGATGATGATGGGATCGGCCATATCCGCCGGGCTTTACTTAGGCGCGGGGGTGGGCGCAACAACAGGGCGGACAGACGGAGGACCATTATGGCGAGCGAGCAGAATAATCGCGGGGCGTTCCTGATCCAGCAGCATTATTGCGACGCCAATGCCGCGCCGATCTATGGCCGGATGGCGGGCGCGGTGGCGGCTGGGCTGACGCGCGATAGCGTGATAGGCGCGCGCATCCTCGATTGGCCGGGCGAGCCAACGCGCGATGCGCTGCCGCTGCGCTTTTTTGGCGGGTTGCACGCGCTGGTGCAGGCGGGCAAGGATGACGGGCTGGCGGCGGTGTTTGCGGGCGTGGTGACCGAGCAGGCCGAGATTGTCGCCACGCTGGAGCGCGTGCTGGCCGATCACGAAGCGGCGCTGCTGCCGTGGCTCGACGGGCCGCCGCAGACCAATGAGCCGGGGCGATCGGCGGCGTTGCTGCTGGGGTTGATCGAGATTGCGCGGGCGCGCGGGCCGAGACTCGAGCTGCTCGAGATCGGGTCGAGCGCGGGGCTGAATTTGCTGATCGACCGTTATCGCTTCGATCTGGGCGGGACCTTTTATGGGCCGGCCGATTCGCCAGTGACGATCACGCCGGTGTGGAGCGGGCCGCCCGCGCCGGTGGTGCCGCTGGAGATCGTGTCGGTGCGCGGCTGCGACGTCCAGCCGCTCGATGCGACCGATCGCACGGTGGCGGCGCGGCTGGCAGCCTATGTCTGGCCCGAGACGCCCGAACGGCTGGTGCGGGTGCGGGCCGCGATCGCGATGCAGGTCGAACGCGGGGTCGATCTGGTGCAGGCCGATGCCGCCGACTGGATCGAGGCGCGGCTGGCCGAGCCGCAAGCGGCGGGCGTGACGCGCGTGCTGATGCATTCGGTGGTGTGGCAATATCTGCCCGAGCCGGTGGCCGAGCGCATCCGCGCTGCGATGAAGGCGGCGGGCGCGCGGGCGAGCGCGGACCGGCCGCTCGGCTGGGTGATGATGGAGCCCGATCGGGCGCTGGGGCATCAGGTGGTGCGGGCGCGGTCATGGCCGGGGGATGGCGCGTGGACCACGGTTGCGACGGCGCATGCGCATGGGACGTGGATCGATACGCGCGGGGAGGCGGGCGATGCGTCGCCTTCGGTCGCGTTGCCCGAGGCGGCGCGGGTGCGGGTTTGAGGATCAGGGGCGCTCCCACTCCCGGATTGCCGCGACGATCGCGTCGGGGTTTTCCCAGGGGACGAAATGCCCGGCATCGACCTTGACCAGCGTCAGGTCGGGGACGAGCGCGTCGAGACCTTCGAGCTGGCTTGGCAGGAGGGCGGCGTCCTTGAGGCCCCACACCACCAGCGTCGGCTGCTGGATCGGGGGAAACGGCGCGTCGAGAAAGGCCGGGCGCTCGGGCGTTTCGTCCATTGCCGGGACGATAATCGGGCTGGCGCGATACCAGTTGAGCATGGCGGTGAGCGCGCCGGGCTGGCCCCATTGGTCGAGATAGATGGGCTTTTCCTCGGCCAGCTTGGCGAGATCGGTATGCGCCGAAAAGCTGCCGTCGAAGAACGCCGACAGGCCGATTCCGGCAACGTGCTTTTCGAAATCGGGGTTGCGAAAGGCGCGGATATATTGGCTCGCCGCGCGCTGCGCCATGTCGTCGAACAGCGTGCGCTGAAAGACGAAGGGATGCGGCGCGTTGACGATCACCAGCCGCGTGATGCGCTTAGGGTTTTGCAGTGCCGCCATCCACGCGATCGCACCGCCCCAATCGTGGCCCACCAGCGTGAAGGTGGTGAGGCCGAAATGGTCGGCGAGCGCGAGCAAATCGGCGACCATCTTGTCGGGGGTATAATCGGACACATTTGCTGGCTTGGACGAGCGCGCAAAGCCGCGCTGGTCGGGCGCGATGACGAAATGATCGGCGCTGAGCTGCGGGATGACATGCCGCCAGGTGCGGTGCGATTCGGGGAAGCCGTGGAGCAGGATGATCGGCGGGTGCGCCGGGTCGCCGGCGGTGGCGACGTCGAGCGTGACGCCGGTCGGCAGGGGGATGGGGGTAAGGGTGAAGGTGGTCATCGTCATCTCCCGGCGTCACCCCGGGCTTGTCCCGGGGTCCACTGCTGGTCTTCGCCAGCCGCAGGCGATCTTGCGGCACGGTGGACCCCGGGACAAGCCCGGGGTGACGGATAGGCTTAGGGATAACTCACGGTCTTCGGCACGCCGGGGATCGGGATCCATTCCTTGTCGTCGCCGGGCACCTTGGGGAATTCGCCTGCGGTCCAGGCGCGCTTGGCTTCTTCGATGCGGTCGCGGTTGGACGAGACGAAATTCCACCAGACGTGGCGCGGGGTGGTGAACGCCTCGCCGCCGCATAGCATCGCGCGCGCACCGGTGGCGGAGCGCAGCGTCGCGGCGACGCCGGGTTTGAGCACATAGAGCGTCATCGGCTCCAGCGTCATGCCGTCGAGCGTCGCTTCGCCAATCGCGATGTAGATGGCGCGCTCGTCGGCCTCTGCATCGATCGGCACCGCGCCGCCTGCATCGAGCACGATGTCGGCATAGATCGTGCTGGCATAAGTGGTGGTCGGCGCGCTCTGCCCCCATAGGCTGCCCATCACCACGCGCGCACGGGCCCCCGGCGTCTCGACCGTCGGCAGATCGGCCTTGGCGACATGCTCGAAGGCGGGATCGCGCTCTTCATCCGCTTCGGGCAAGGCAAGCCAGGTCTGGATGCCCGACAATTCGGGGCCGACCGCGCGCTCGGCGCTGGGCGAGCGTTCGGAATGGACGATGCCGTGCCCTGCCGTCATCAGATTGACCGCGCCGGGCTCGATCACCACGTCGCTGCCGATCGAATCGCGGTGGCCGAGCGCGCCTGCGAACAGATAGGTGACCGTCGCCAGATTGATGTGCGGGTGCGGGCGCACGTCGATGCCGGTGCCGACCTCCAGCCGTGCGGGGCCCATCTGGTCGAAGAAGATGAACGGGCCGACCATCGTGCGCGGTCGCGACGGCAAGGTGCGATGCACCTTGAAGCCGCCGAGATCGTGGGTCGAGGGGGTGATCGTCTGCAGGATCAGATCGTCATTGGTCATGGCTGTGCCTCCAGATCGGCGAGAAGGGCGAGCAGGTCGCTCGGGAAATAGGGCTCGGTCGCTTGCGTCAGTTCCGCGCGGGTGAACCAGCGCCAGCGCGTCATCACGCGCTGTTCGAGCGCGGTGTGACCGTGCGTCTCGATCCGGTCGTGCGGCGCGCGGACGAGGAAATAGCGTTCGTCGGCGGTGACGGGCACGCCTTCGATCGTGATGAAATCCACCTCGCGGCGCAGGATTTCGGGGCCTGGATCGAGATCGAAGCCGGTTTCCTCCAGCAATTCGCGTCGGGCGGCGGCGGGGTAGTCTTCGCCCGGATCGAGCGCGCCGCCGGGCGTGCACCAGAAAGGCGGGCGGTCATCGGGGTCGAAGCGGAACAGCAGGACGCGTCCCGCCGGATCGAGCAACACGATGCGCGCGGCGGGGCGGGGGGTGCGGGTCATGCAGCGTCGAGCTCGGGATAATGGCGGAAGATGCCGTTCTGCGAGAAGGGCAGGCGGCGTTCGCTCTTCAGATAGGCGCGGATGCCGGGCAGATCGGCGACGAGATCGTGGATGCGGATCAGGCCGGGATAAGCGGGCTCGAGCGCGGCCATCCGCTTGGGGAACATATAGCGCAGCCCCTCGACCAACTGGAACAGCGACGTGTCGGCATAGGTCCAGTGATGGTCGATTAGCCATTCGCCCGAGCCGCTATTGGCCGCCTGCTCGAAGTGATCGAGGAATTTGGGCATGCGCTCCTCGCGGAACACCCTGGCTACCGCGAGCGCAGTGTCCTTCTGCGCCTCATAGGTCAGTGACCCGGCGATCGGGTGGTGGACGCTGTGGACCTCGGTGACCATGTCGGCGATCGTCAATTGCAACTGGTTGAGCCACAACCGGTCGGCAATGCGCGATGCGCCGACCTGATGATGGTCGCCGAGAAAAAGCAGGATGTTGGCGACCTGCGCGATCACCATGCCGTCGAGTTCAAGATAGGGCGGCGCGAAGGGGCCGCGCTTGGTGGCATGTTTGGCCATGTTGGCGACCAGCGCGTCCTCACCCTCGACGCGGCCGCATTCGACATAGGCGATCCCCGCTGCCTCCAGCGGCAATCTGATGAATTCGCCACGCCCCTGGATTCCGGGCCAATACCACAGACCGTAGCGCATCGCTTATTCTCCCGGAGCCCGGGCGCGGATCGCGAGGGCGTGAATGCGGTCCCGCAGCAGGTCCGCCAGCGCCTGATTGACCAAACGCTGTCGCCCAACGCGCGACAGACCGACAAAGGCCCCGGATTCGACCGTGACGGTAAAGTGCGATTCGCCGGTGCCGTCGTCACCGAGATGCCCGGCATGCTGCGCACTGTCGTTGGAGACATCGAGCGCGGTCGGGGAGAGGGCGGCGACGAGGCGGTCGCGAATCTCGTCGACGATCGGGCGCGGAATCGGATGGGGGGCGGTGGCAGGGTCTGTCATCGCGCCTATATAGACCGCTTTTGCATTTGAGGGAGCCGCGTGGCCCGCGACGACGACAAGAAAGATGGCGCGAGAGAGCGGCCCGCCCCGCGCTTCCACGGACGCGTGGAGGGAAGCGGGCGCGTGTGCGAGGAACCGGGCTGCGACGAAGCCGGTGAATTTCGCGCGCCGGCGGGCGATGGACCGCGTTTCGGTGCGGATGGCCCGCGTGGCTATCGCTGGTTCTGCCTCGACCATGTCCGCGCGTTCAACGCGCGCTACAATTTCTTCAACGGTATGAGCCCCGAGGAAATCCACGCGCAACAGCGCCCGTTCGCCGGATGGGAGCGCGAGACGCGCGCCTTCGCGCATTCGGGCGGGGACGTGCCGCCGAAATGGTCTGATTTCAGCGATCCGCTCGACGCGATCGGCGCGCGTTTCCGGCGCAAGATGGAGCCAGAGCGGAAGGACGGGCGGCCTTTGTCGGAGGTCGACCGGCGCTCGCTCAAGGTGCTGGGGCTCGCCCCCGATGTCGACCGGCGCGGTTTGCGCGAACGCTATGCCGAATTGGTGCGCAAATATCACCCCGATCGCAATGGCGGCGACCGCAGTTTCGAGAGCAAGCTGCAGGACGTGATCGCAGCCTACACCCAGCTAAAGAGCGCGGCGGCGTTCGCCTGAACGCTCAATGCTCAGCGACGGCAGCGTCACCCGGGCCGACCACGCCGAAGACGATGCCGTGCGGATCGCTCGCCACGATGATGCGGTCGCCGCCGGGGACCTCGATCGGCCCCATCGTCACGCTGCCGCCCGCCTCGGTCACCTTGGCGGCTGCCGCCTCGATATCGGGCGCGCGGAAATAGAAGCGCCAGCCGGGCGGCGGGCCCGAGCCGTCATGCCGCATCGTCGCACCGAAGGTCAGGTTGCCGACCGCGATGAAGCGATATTCGCCCATCGGCCCCATCGGCATGACGTCGGGATAGTTCCAGCCGAACACGCTGCGGTAAAAGGCGTCGCCGGCGTCCTGATCGGGAGTGATCAGCTCGTTCCAGTTGCACTTGCCCATGCCGGTGCGCTCATAAGCGGTGCTCGATGCGTCGCTGTCGCCGCGCATGATGTAGAAGGGGATGCCCTGCGGATCGGCGACCACCGCCATGCGGCCGACCCCCGGCATGGTCCATGGGCCCATATGCACCGTTCCGCCTGCGGCCTTGATCGCATCGGCAGTCGCATCGGCATCGTCTACGCCAAGGTAGAACAGCCAGCCGGGCCTCGCCCCGCCCGCCGCCATCTCGGGCGTCAGCCGCATCACCCCGCCGACCGCGCCGTGCCCGGTTTCGATCATGCGGTAATCCATTTCGGGAGTGGGCTCGCCGATCGACCAGCCGATGACGTGATCGTAGAACGCTTTCGACGCGGGCGGGTCGATGCTTTGCAACTCGTACCAGATCGGGGTGCCGTGTGGGTTGGTCATGGGGCGCTCCTCTCGCGTTAAGGTCAGGCCGTGAGGTCGAGGACGGGGTCGAACCCGCCGAAGATCATGCGCCTGCCGTCGAACGGGATCGGCGTGTCCGCCATCCGGGGGTCGCTGCGCATCTTTTCCATTGCCGCATCGCGCGTCACCCGGTCGGGCCATTCGATCCACGAAAACGCCACCGTTTCCTCCGCCGTCGCGGCGACGGCGCGTGCGAAATCGGTGTGCTGACCCGCCGGAACGTCGTCGCCCCAGCCCTCGACGATGCGCGTCGCGCCGAGTTCCAGGAACATCGCGTCGACCAGGCGCGCATGGTCGAGGAACTCGGCCTTGCGCTCGGTCGGCACGGGGATCACGAAGCCGTCGATATACATGCGTCCTCTCCTGATCGTTCGAGGGTGGGTGGCGGGATTGATCGGGTCAGCCGGCCG
Organism: Sphingomonas sp. TF3; assembly: GCF_003985085.1. Taxonomy (NCBI): domain Bacteria; kingdom Pseudomonadati; phylum Pseudomonadota; class Alphaproteobacteria; order Sphingomonadales; family Sphingomonadaceae; genus Sphingomonas; species Sphingomonas sp. TF3. The sequence goes on from NZ_RWKS01000019.1 coordinate 33,156, forward strand.
TTTCCGCCTGCGGCTGCGCAGCGGGCGCGGCGTCGGCATCCATCCAGAACGGGCCGAGGCCGTGGCCGTCGGGATCCTCGATCCCGCGTGAATACATAAAGCCTTCGTCCTCCGCGCCGTGCGCCTCGCGCCCGCCCGCCGCCAGCGCGCGCGCCGCAAACGCATCCACCGCCTCGCGCGAATCGAGCGCCAGCGCGAACAGCGCGCCGCTGGTCGCGTGCGCATCGATGATCCGTTTGGGGGTGAAGCTGCTGTACAGATCGTGGGCGAGCAGCATGAAGTTGACCGAATCCGACCACGTCATCGCCGCACCGGAGGCGTTGGAGAACTGCTCGTTCCTGGTGCAGCCGATCGCTTCGTAAAAGGCGATGGACGCAGCGACGTTGGCAACGGGCAAATTGATAAAGACGGCGTTGGCCACGGCGCACCTCTCCTTTTGCGACTCGCTGTTTGTATTTGATGCATCTTCAGGTTACTTAAAACAACCATGAAGTTAGAAAAAGTGACCAAAACTCCTCCGGTCGCGACGAAGCGCTGGTATGACGATGCGTGTGGAACCGCGCTGGCGCTGGAGTTCGTGGGGGAGCGCTGGTCGCTGCTGATCATCCGCGAATTGCTGCTGGGGCCGCGACGTTTCAGCGAAATTCGCGGCGGTTTGCCGGGCCTGAGCGCCAACGTGCTGACGCAGCGGTTGCAGGGGCTGGAGGCGGCAGGGATTCTCGCGCGCGCGACGCTGCCGTCGCCCGCCAATGTCCAGGTCTATGCGCTGACGCCGTGGGGGTATGAAGCCGAGCCGATCGTGATGGCGCTGGGGCGCTGGGCGTTGCGGTCGCCCGCGCATGACCCGTCGCTGCCCTTTTCGCGCGTGGCGCTGATGCTGGCGCTGCGCATGATGTTTCACCCCGAACGAGCGCGGGGCTTTGCCGGGGCGTTCGGTTTCGTGCTCGGTAAGGAGCGTTATGGTGCCCGCATTGCCGATGGCGCGCTGACGGTCAGCCGCGGCGACGTCGCCGATCCCGATGCGGTGTTTGAAGGCGAGCCCAACGCCTTTCTGCCCGCGCTGTTCGGCACGACGCCGTTGGCGGAGGTGGTGTCGTGGGGGCGGCTGGCGGTCAGCGGCGATGTCGCGCTCGCCGCACGCTTCTGCACTGTGTTCGAACTGCCGCCCAAAATTGCATGAAACTCACGTCTCGACTTCGCGCGATGCGAAGGGCTAGGGAGGGGGCAACCACCTTGCAGAGCATTCAGCAATGACCACGATTCCGAACACTCAGCCCGACAGCCGCGAGACCACGATCCTCGACGCGCCCGACCAGATGAAGAAGGTCCGCGACCTGTTCGGGATCGATTCGGATATGCAGGTCCCCGCGTTCAGCGAAGCCGATGAGCGCGTGCCCGATCTCGACCCGACCTATGTGTTCGACAAGGACACCACGCTCGCGATTTGCGCAGGCTTTGCGCACAACCGCCGCGTGATGGTGCAGGGCTATCACGGCACCGGCAAATCGACGCATATCGAACAGGTCGCGGCGCGGCTGAACTGGCCGTGCATCCGCATCAACCTCGACGCGCATATCAGCCGCATCGACTTGATCGGGCGCGATGCGATCGTGCTGAAGGACGGCCAGCAAGTCACCGAGTTCCGCGAGGGGCTGTTGCCCTGGGCGTTGCAGACGCCGACCGCTTTGGTGTTCGACGAATATGATGCCGGCCGCCCCGACGTGATGTTCGTGATCCAGCGCGTGCTGGAAACCGAGGGCAAATTGACGCTGCTCGACCAGAACCGCGTGATCCGCCCCAACCCCTATTTCCGCTTGTTCGCTACCGCCAATACGGTGGGGCTGGGCGACACGTCGGGCCTGTATCACGGCACGCAGCAGATCAACCAGGGCCAGATGGACCGCTGGAACATCGTCGTCACGCTCAACTATCTGCCTGCCGCCGTCGAGGCGCGGATCGTGCTCGCCAAATCGGGCGAATATGATCACCCCGAGGGCAAACGCCAAGTCGAGAATATGGTGCGCGTGGCGGACCTGACGCGGCGCGGCTTCATCAATGGCGACATTTCGACGGTGATGAGCCCGCGTACCGTCATCACCTGGGCGCAGAACACGCTGATCTTCGGCGATGTCGGTTTCGCCTTCCGCCTGTCCTTCCTCAACAAATGCGACGAGACCGAGCGCAGTCTGGTGGCGGAATATTATCAGCGGGTGTTCGGCAAGGATCTGCCCGAAAGCGTGGTGGCGCAGTGATGCTCGCGCTGCTCCTGCTCCAGGCGGCAGCGCCCGCACCCACCGCAGCGCCGTGGGCGATTCAAACGCACGTCAACGGCGCAAATACATCGACCTCGAGTTCGGCCTGGTCGACCGACGCCAAGGCGCGGCTGGTCGTGCGCTGTGACGTGACCAACGAAAAGATCGTTTCGATCCAGTTCATCCCCAAGCCCGGCTTTTCGGCAGCTTTGCCGCGCCCGGTATCGATCAATGTCGATGATGGCGGCTGGCTTGGCACCAACTGGCAATTCCCCGGCAGCGGTGCCTTCATCAGCAACGATGCGGTCGTCAGCAACCTGTCCGTCATGATCGCGCACGGCAAATCGATCCGCGTTCGCGTGATCGACCCCGAGGAAAAGGTGGTAGAGGCGCAGTTCGTCGGTCCGGGCGAAGCGCCGATCCGACAAGTGCTGTCGGCCTGCGGCTATGAATTCGGCAAGGCCCCGCCGCGCGTGGCGGCAACCGCCGCTACTCCGCCAGCCAACCCTGAGCCGGGGGACGATCAATGACCCTGCCTGCGCCCGCAAAAGGCATTTGCCGATGACGGCCTTCACGCTCGGACGGCTCAACCATGTCGGCGTGGCGACGCCGTCGATCGAAGGTTCGATCGCGCTGTATCGCGACGTGCTGGGTGCGACCCGGATTGGCGAACCCTTCGATTTGTCGGCGCAGGGCGTGAAGGTCTGTTTCATCGACACGCCCAACACGCAGATCGAACTGATCGAGCCCTATGATGAAAGTTCGCCAATTGCGGGCTTTCTGCGCAAGAACCCGGCGGGCGGGCAGCATCATGTCTGTTTCGAAGTGCCCGAAATCCATGCCGCCGTCGCCGCGTTGAAGGCGAAGGGGGCGACCATTCTGGGCGAGCCGCGTATCGGCGCGCATGGCACGCCGATCGTCTTCGTCCACCCCAAGGATATGGGCGGCGTACTGGTCGAACTGATGGAGACGCCGACCGACGCCCATTGATACCTTGGCACCGCGTTGTGCCGGGGACAGGAGAGGAATGCCATGAGCTATACGATGATCGAGGCCGACCGGCGCGGCGATGTGCTGGTGCTGACGCTCAACCGGCCCGAGCGGCTGAATGCCGCGCCGCCTGCAATGTTCGTGGAATTGCGGAGCGCGCTCGGTGCGCTCGACGGTGCGCGCGCGGTGCTGATCGCGGCGGCGGGGCGGGGGTTTTGCTCGGGTGCGGATGTCGCGGGCGGGGCGCTGGGCAGCGACGATCCCGGCAATGCTACCTTCGCCGCCCTCACCGAGGCCTATAACCCGACGATCGCGGCGATCGCCGATCTGGGCGTTCCGGTGGTCAGCGCGGTGCGCGGGCCGGCGGCGGGGATCGGCTGCAGCCTGGCGCTGGCCGCCGATTTCTGCGTGGGCTCCGAGACCGCCTATTTCCTGCAGGCGTTCGTCAATATCGGGCTGGTGCCCGACGGCGGCGCAAGCTGGATGCTGCCGCGCCTGATCGGCCGGGCGCGCGCGACCGAAATGATGCTGCTGGGCGAGCGCATCGCGGCGGCCAAGGCGCTCGACTGGGGGATGATCCACAAGGTCGTCGCCGACGATGCGCTTGACGCCGAGGCGTTCGCTTTGGCCGAGCGGCTGGCGGCGGGGCCGACGCTCGCCTTGGGGCTGATGCGGCGGCAGATCCGCCATGCCTATGAAGTCGATTATGCCGCCGCGATGCTGCAGGAAGCCGAGAATCAGCGCACCGTGCGCGGCAGTGCGGATTCGATGGAAGGCGGCATCGCCTTCCTGCAAAAGCGCAAGCCGGTGTTCAAAGGGGCGTGAGTTGCATTCCCTCTCCCTTTGGGAGAGGGAGGGAGCCGCCGTAAGGCGGCGGAAGGGTGAGGGTCACCCTCACCAACTTCGGCTAAGCCGCTGCGCGGCTAAGCCTTCGTATCCTCTCCCGATGGGAGAGGAGGAATGGACCGATGACAGACAAACCCACCCTTGAAGACTGGCAGGCCCTCGCCGCGAAAGAGGTGAAGGGGCGTGATCTGACCTGGCACACGCCGGAAGGGATCGACGTCAAGCCGCTCTACACTGCGGCTGATGTGGCAGGGATCGATCCCGGTCTGCCCGGCTTCGCGCCGTTCACGCGCGGGGTGCGCGCGTCAATGTATGCGGGGCGGCCGTGGACGATCCGGCAATATGCGGGTTTCTCGACTGCGGAAGCCTCCAACGCTTTCTACCGGCGTAACCTGGCGGCGGGGCAGAAGGGGCTGTCGGTCGCGTTCGATCTGGCGACGCATCGCGGGTATGATAGCGACCATCCGCGCGTAACCGGCGATGTCGGCAAAGCGGGCGTGGCGATCGACACGATCGACGATATGAAGATCCTGTTCGACGGGATTCCGCTCGACAAGATGTCGGTCAGCATGACGATGAACGGCGCGGTGATCCCGATCCTCGCCTTCTTCATCGTCGCGGGCGAGGAGCAGGGCGTTCCTCAGGAGCTTCTGGACGGGACCATCCAGAACGACATCCTCAAGGAGTTCATGGTCCGCAACACCTATATCTATCCGCCCGCGCCGAGCATGCGGATCATCTCGGACATCATCGCCTACACCTCGGCGCATATGCCGAAGTTCAACAGCATCTCGATCTCCGGCTATCACATGCAGGAAGCGGGCGCGACGCAGCTGCAGGAACTGGCCTTCACGATCGCGGACGGGCGCGAATATGCGAAAGCCGCGATGGCGAGCGGGCTCGATCTCGATGCCTTTGCCGGGCGGCTGAGCTTCTTCTTCGCGATCGGCATGAACTTCTTCATGGAGGTCGCCAAGTTGCGCGCGGCGCGCAAGCTGTGGCACCGGGTGATGACCGATCTTGGCGCGAATGACGAGCGCTCCAAGATGCTGCGCACGCATTGCCAGACGAGCGGCGTGTCGCTGACCGAGCAGGACCCGTATAACAATGTGATCCGCACCACCGTCGAGGCGATGGCGGCGATGCTGGGGGGGACGCAATCGCTGCACACCAACGCGCTGGACGAAGCGATCGCGCTGCCGACCGATTTCTCGGCACGGATCGCGCGCAACACGCAGATCGTGCTGCAGGAAGAAACGGGGATGACCAAGGTCGTCGATCCCCTGGGCGGCAGCTATTATATCGAGGCTCTTACCGAGGAGCTGGTCGACAAAGCGTGGGAGATTATCGAGCGCGTCGAGGCCGAGGGCGGCATGGCGCAAGCCGTCGCCAATGGCTGGCCCAAGGCGATGATCGAGGAAGCGTCCGCTGCGCGCGCGGCGCGGGTCGACAAGGGCGAGGACGTCATTGTCGGGGTCAACAAATATAAGCTGGCCGAGCAGGACCCGATCGACATTCTCGACGTCGATAACGTCGCGGTGCGCGAGGCGCAGATTGCGCGGATCGCGCGCTCCAAGGCGGGGCGCGATGAGGCGAAGTGCCAGGCGGCGCTGGCGGCGTTGCGGGAAGGCGCGCGCGGGAGCGACAACCTCCTCGCGCTCGCGGTCGAATGCGCGCGGCAGCGGGCGACTTTGGGCGAGATTTCCTCGGCGATGGAGGATGTGTTCGGGCGCTATGACACCGTGCCGACGCCGGTGTCGGGCATTTATGGCGGCGCGCACCAATTTGATGCGGCGTGGCGGGGCTTGAAGGAGGGCGTGGTCTCGCTGGAGACGCGCAATGGCCGCAAGCCCCGGATGCTGGTCGCCAAGATGGGGCAGGACGGGCATGACCGCGGTGCCAATCTGGTGTCGTCGGCATTTGGCGATCTCGGCTTCGAGGTGGTGCCGGGGCCGTTGTTCCAGACGCCTGCCGAGGCTGCCAAGCTCGCGATAGACCGCGATGTCGATGTGGTCGGTGCCTCCAGCCTGGCGGCAGGGCACAAGACGCTGATCCCCGAACTGATCGGCCATTTGCGCGACGCCGGGCGCGGTGACATCAAGGTGATCGCGGGCGGGGTAATCCCGGCGCAGGATTACCAGTTCCTGCGCGATGCGGGCGTACAGGGGATTTTCGGGCCTGGCACCAATCTGGTCGAGGCGGCGGGCGAAGTGCTTAGATTGCTGGGGCATAATATGCCCCCGGTTGAGGAAAGTGTGGAATGAACGTTATGGCCCCTAATGCTCCGTTCGCTTCGAGCGAAGTCGAGAAGCCTGTTTCGGGCGCTGCGCAGGGTTTCTCGACTGCGCTCGAAACGAACGGTGTGCGGCAGGACTGGACCCGCGCGGAAATCGCGGCGCTGTATGACCTGCCGTTCGACGAACTGATGTTCCGCGCGCAGATCGTCCACCGCGCGCATCATGCGGCGGGGCAGGTGCAGCTCTGCACGCTGCTGTCGATCAAGACCGGCGGCTGCCCCGAGGATTGCGGCTATTGCAACCAGTCGGCCAGCGCCGATACCGAGCTGAAGGCCAGCAAGCTGATGGACGTGCGCGCGGTGCTGCAATCGGCGGCGCAGGCGCGTGATGCGGGAAGCCAGCGCTTCTGTATGGGCGCGGCGTGGCGCAACCCCAAGGACAAGGACATGCCCGCGATCATCGAGATGGTGCAGGGCGTGCGCCAGATGGGCATGGAAACCTGCATGACGCTTGGGATGCTGACGCCGACCCAGGCCGAGCAGCTCGCCGACGCGGGGCTCGATTATTACAACCACAATATCGACACTTCGCCGGAACACTATGCGGAGGTGATCACCACGCGCACCTTCCAGGACCGGCTCGACACGCTCGATCATGTCCGGAGCGCGGGCATCAACGTGTGCTGCGGCGGCATCGTCGGCATGGGCGAGACGCGCGGCGACCGGGTCGGCTTCATCCATGCGCTGGCGACCTTGCCGCGCCACCCGGAGAGCGTGCCGGTCAATGCGTTGGTGCCGGTCAAGGGCACCGTGCTTGGCAACATGCTGGCCGACACCCCGCTCGCCAAGATCGACGACATCGAGTTCGTCCGCACGGTGGCGGTGGCGCGCATTACCATGCCGCTGAGCATGGTGCGGCTGTCGGCCGGGCGCGAGAGCATGTCCGAGGCGACGCAGGCCTTGTGCTTCTTGGGCGGTGCCAACTCGATCTTCACCGGCGACAAATTGCTCACCACCGGCAATGCCGGGGACGACAAGGACGCCGCGCTGCTGGCGAAGCTCGGGCTGGTGCCGATGACGGGTGAAGAGCCGATGCGGAAGAGTTGCGCCAGGTGCTGATGGCTGCGCTCCTGCTTCAGGCTTCGGCAGTCGGTGCCTGCGAAGCAGGTGCCGACGCGGAGATAAGTGCGTGTTGGGCGGTGGCTGCTGCGACGGCCGATGCCGATCTCAACCGAATCTGGCCCGATGTGGTCGCCTCTGCGCGCGCAGCCGACAAGGGTTTTGGGTCTACGCAACGCCGAGCCCGACCGAGTGCCGCAGCGGACTTGATCGCCGCCGAGCGCGCCTGGGTGTTGTACCGCGACAAACAATGCGCGCTCGAAGCCGATTACGCGCAGGGCGGGTCTTTGGAGGCTATCATCTCGAGCCAATGCGTGACCGACATGACCCGACAGCGGATCAAGCAACTGCGCGCTATCGCCGTCGGCTTTCGCGAGGGGTGATCGCCATGCTCTTAAAAGGATGCATTTGATGTTGTTGAGTTTCCTGCTGCTTCTTGCGGCTCCGCAGACCCAGGCGGACATGAACCGTAGCGCGGGATCGAGCTACGCGCGGGCGGATGCCGCGATGACCGCGCAGTGGAAGCGGACCTATGCCTATATGAAAGGCCGCGACGCGCAGGATACGTCGCGCGGTGGCGGATTCGGCTATGTCGGCGACAAATTGCTGACGACGGGCAATGCCGGTGACGACAGGGACACCGCGCTGCTGGCGAAGCTCGGGCTGGTGCCGATGACGGGCGAAGAGCCGATGCGGGTGGCAGCCGCGTAATTCCCCTCCCGCTTGCGGGAGGGGCTAGGGGAGGGGCCTTCCTCCCCCCAAGACATCAACCCCTTGCGGACGGCCTCCCCCGGCCCCTCCCGCAAGCGGGAGGGGAGAGTAGAATGTTCAAGAAAATCCTGGTCGCCAATCGTGGTGAAATCGCCTGCCGGGTGATGCGCACCGCCAAGAAGATGGGGATCGCGACGGTCGCGGTCTATTCCGACGCCGATGCGCGCAGCCCGCATGTGCTGATGGCGGATGAGAGCGTGCGGCTCGGGCCGCCGCCGGCGGGGGAGAGCTATTTGCTCGCCGATCTGATCCTGCTTGCGGCCAAGGAAACCGGCGCGGACTGCATCCATCCGGGCTATGGCTTCCTCTCCGAGCGCGAGAGCTTCGCCAAGGCCTGCGCCGAGGCGGGGATCGCCTTTGTCGGGCCGCCGCCCGCCGCGATCGCCGCGATGGGCGACAAGATCGAATCGAAGAAGCTGGCCAAGCAGGCCGGGGTCAATGTCGTCCCCGGTTTCCTGGGCGAGATTGCCGATACCGAGGAAGCGGTGCGGATCGCCACCGATATCGGCTATCCGGTGATGATGAAGGCGAGCGCGGGCGGCGGCGGCAAGGGGATGCGGCTGGCCTATAGCGAACAGGACGTGCGCGAAGGCTTTGAGGCGACCAAGCGCGAGGGGCTGGCGTCGTTCGGCGACGACCGCGTGTTCATCGAGAAGTTCATCGAAAGCCCGCGCCACATCGAAATCCAGGTGATGGGCGACCAGCACGGCAACATCGTCTATCTCGGCGAGCGCGAATGCTCGATCCAGCGGCGGCATCAGAAGGTGGTCGAGGAAGCGCCATCACCGTTCGTGACGCCGAAAATGCGCAAGGCGATGGGCGAGCAAGCGGTCGCGCTGGCGCGCGCGGTTGGCTATTATTCGGCAGGCACGGTCGAACTGATCGTGTCGGGTGCGGATACAACCGGCGAGGGCTTCTACTTCCTCGAAATGAACACGCGCCTGCAAGTCGAGCATCCCGTGACCGAGGCGGTGACCGGGCTCGATCTGGTCGAACTGATGATTCGCGTCGCGGCGGGCGAGCCGCTGGGGTTCGGGCAGGACGATGTGCAGTTGAACGGCTGGGCGGTGGAAAATCGCGTTTATGCCGAGGACCCGTATCGCGGCTTCCTGCCGAGCATCGGGCGGCTGGTGCGGTATAACCCGCCTGAGAGCAAGGGGACGCCGTATACGTCCCCCTCCCGCTTGCGGGAGGGGCTGCTGACGAACTCTGAGTCCTCCGGAAATGCCCTCCCCCAACCCCTCCCGCAAGCGGGAGGGGAGTCTTATGTCCGCGTCGACGACGGCGTGCGCGAGGGGGGCGAGGTCAGCATGTTCTATGACCCGATGATCGCCAAGCTGATCACCTGGGCGCCGACGCGGATCGAGGCGATTGACGAACAGATCGCGGCACTCGACGCGTTCGAGATTGAGGGGCCCGGCAACAATTTGGATTTCCTGTCGGCGCTGATGCAGCATCCGCGCTTCCGCAGCGGGAATATCACCACCGGTTTCATCGCCGAGGAATATCCCGACGGTTTCCATGGCGCGCCCGCATCGCCCGAACTGTCCGAAGCGCTGGCTGCGATCGCCGCCTTTGCCGCGACCGCTGAGGCAGACCGCGCGCGCCGCATCGACGGGCAACTCGGCAAGCGCCTGCGGCCGCCGTCGGACTGGTCGGTCAAGATCGGTGACGCCGAGCATCTGGTCGCGATTTCGACGACGGGGATCACGGTCGACGATGCCGATCTCGATATCGCGCTCGAATATACGCCGGGCGACCGCGTGGTCGAGGCCGAGCTGGATGACGCCCCGCTGACCGTGAAGATCGCGCGCACGCGCACCGGCTTCAAGCTGACCACGCGCGGCGCGAGCCATGTTGCGCGCGTGCTGCCCGCGCATGTCGCGCCTTATGCGCAGCATCTGATCGAGAAGATCCCGCCCGATCTGTCCAAGTTCCTGCTCTGCCCGATGCCGGGCCTGCTGATGCGCCTCGATGTCGCCGCAGGCGACAAGGTCGAAGCCGGGCAGCCGCTCGCCGTGGTCGAAGCGATGAAAATGGAAAACATCCTGCGCGCCGAAAAAGCGGGCACGGTCAAGACGATCAACGCCAAAACCGGCGACAGTCTCGCCGTCGATGCGGTCATTTTGGAAATGGAGTAACGCAAGACGTAGTTTCCGCGACAGATTGTCACGAAATTTCGGTGGACCGCGCGTGGTGTATTAGTCAAATAGGGATCATGCGCTCCCCGATCGTCCTGTTGCTCGCCCTGACATTGCCGATTGCGGGGTGTTCGGTCGGACCCGCCTACCACCCCGCCACCCCGGCTGCGCTGGGCGTCCCCGATGGGTATTCGGTGGCCGCCGACACGCGGCCCTTGGCCAACATCACGACATGGTGGGCCAATTTCGACGATCCCTTGCTGGCCAGCATCGTCGAGCGCGCGCGCGTCAACAACCTCGATATCGCGCAGGCTGTCGCACGGTTGCGCCAGGCACGCGAAGCGCTGATCCAGTCGCGCGCGCAGTTGTTGCCGACGCTGAGTGGATCGGCGGGCTATACCCGATCGCAAAGCATTGTCGGCGGCACCACCACTTTGCCGGGCGGGGCGACGATCATCACCGGGCGCGGTTCCGGCGACACGCTGTCGGTCGGGCTAAGCGCGTCGTATCAGGCCGGGCTGTTCGGCGAGATCCGCGGGACCATCGATGCCAGCCGCGCGCAATATCAGGCGTCGGGCTTCAATTATGCCACCGTCCTGCTGTCGACCCAGGCGGAAGCCGCGCGCAATTACATGCTGGCGCGGCTGTATCAGGCGCAACTTGCCAATGCGCGCGGCTCGCTGGTGCTGCAGGACGACAATCTCGAAATTGCGGGCTTCCGCGTGCAAGCGGGGCTGGTGTCGTCGCTCGATGCCGAACAGGCGCGCTCGCAGCGCGCCAGCACGGCGGCGACCATCCCGACGCTCGAACAGAATTACAACGCGGCGGTGTCGCGGCTCGGCGTGCTGACGGGGCAGGCACCGGGCGCGCTGAAAGCCGAGCTGGAAGCGGTCAAACCGATCCCCGCCGGGCCGGATTCGGTCGCGACGGGCATTCCGGTCGATACGCTGCGCCAGCGCCCCGACGTGCGCGCGGCCGAACGCTCGCTGGCCGCCGCTGTCGCGCAGATCGGCGTGGCCAAGGCGCAACTGTATCCGGCGCTGGCGATCAGCGGCAGCTTTTCGACCGATGCGTCCAAGATCGGCAATTTGTTCCAGACGATTGCGGGGCAGGCCTTTGCCGGGCTGACCCAGGCGATCTTCAATGGCGGGCGGCTGCATTCGCAAGTCCGCGCCAACGAAGCCGCCGCAGACGGTGCGCTGGCGGCGTATAAGTCGACCGTGCTGACCGGCCTGGAAGATGTCGAGAATGCCGTGGTCGCGCTCGACAGTGCCAAGCGTCGCGTGGCGGAATTCACCATCGCGCTCGATGCCGCCAACAACACCGCGATCCTGTCGCGCAGCCAGTATCGCGCGGGTTTGACCGATTTTACCACGCTCAACACCGCCGAGAGCAGCCTGTTGTCGGCGCGCAACGGCTTGTCGCAGGCGCAGTCCGATCGCGCCAATGCCCTGGTCCAGCTCTATCTCGCGCTCGGCGGCGGCTGGGACAGTGCTGCCGATCCGACGACGCTCCCGACTCCTTCTTCTCCCGCGCAGGTACGATAAATGGCCGATCCCGCCACCTCCAACACTCGTCCCGATCTGGACGCCTTTCTGGGGGCCAAGCCGGTTCCTGCGTGGCGGCGCTGGGCCAAATGGGGGGCGGTCGCGCTTGGCGTGATCCTGCTGCTTTTGGCGCTAAAGAGCTGCCTCGCCGGAAGCGCCAAGCCCGAATATGCCACCGAAACCGTCGCCCGCGGCGCGCTATCGGTCAGCGTTTCCGCAACGGGCAAGCTTGCTCCCACCAACCAGGTGCAGGTCGGCTCGGAATTGTCGGGCCTGGTCACCAAGGTGGTGGTCGACGTCAATGACCGCGTCACCCAGGGTCAGCCGCTCGCTTTGGTCGATCCCTCGCGTTTTCAGGATGCCGTCAACCAGAGCCAGGCCGCGCTCAACGCCGCGCAGGCAACCGTGGCGCAGAACCAGGCGACGCTGGCACAGTCGGTCGCGCAATTGGCGCGCTTGCAGGAAGTCAGCCGCCTGTCGGGCGGGCGCGTACCGGCCAAGACCGAGCTGGAACAGGGGCTTGCCGATCGTGACCGCGCCATCGCCAATGTGAAGGCGGCCGAGGCCAATGTGGTGTCGGCGCGCGCGACGCTGTCGTCCAACGCCACGCAGTTGCTCAAGACCGTGATCCGCTCGCCCGTCAACGGCGTGGTGCTCGCGCGCCAGATCGAGCCGGGCCAGACCGTTGCCGCATCGTTCAGCACGCCGACCTTGTTCGTCATCGCGCAGGATCTGTCGGCGATGAAATTGCAGGTCGCGATCGATGAGGCCGATGTCGGATCGGTCAAACAGGGGCAGAAGGCGACCTTCACGGTCGATGCCTTTCCCGGCAAGACCTTTCCCGCCACGATCACGCGCGTCGATCTCGGGTCGAACCTGAGCGCGCAGACCTCCACCACGACCTCGACAACCACCACCACCGGGCAGGTGGTGTCGTACAGCGCAACGCTCAGTGTCGCCAATGGCGACCTGCAATTGCGCCCTGGGATGACGGCGACCGCCGACATCATCACCAGCGCCAAGACCGATGTGTTGCTGGTGCCCAATGCCGCCTTGCGCTTCAAGCCGGCGGCGACGGGAGCCAGCGCGAACAGCGGTATTGCGGGAGCCCTGATTCCGCGCGGGCCGCGGCGCGGCGGGGCTGGCTCGACCAAGGGCGAGACGGTCAAGCGCGGGGGATCGCAGACAGTGTATGTCGCCGATGCGACGGGCACGCCGCAGCCGGTGCAAATCACCACGGGCGAGAGCAACGGCACGATGACCGAAGTTATCGGCGGTGACCTCAAGGTCGGCGACAAGGTCATCACCGGGCAATTGGCGACCGGCGCTACGGCTCCCGGATCGAGCAAGCGCAAGGGCAATGGCGGGCAGAGCGGTGGCCAGTAGCGCGCCCGTCGCGATCGAGCGCGGCGCACGGATCGGGCCCGCCGCGGGGCAGCCGATCATCAGCCTGCGCGGCGTCACCAAGACCTATGGCGAGGGCGCGACCGCGTTCCTGGCGCTGAAGGGCATCGACCTCGACATCGCCGAAGGGGATTTCGTCGCGGTGATGGGGGCGAGCGGATCGGGCAAATCGACGACGATGAACATCCTCGGCTGTCTCGACGTGCCGAGCGGCGGGACCTTCCAGTTCAAGGGCGTGCATGTCGAAACGCTGGATCGAGACCAGCGCGCTTTGCTGCGGCGCAAATATCTTGGGTTTGTGTTCCAGGGGTTCAATCTGCTCGCACGCACCAGCGCGCTGGAGAATGTCGAACTGCCCCTGCTCTATCGCGGTGACGCGAAGAAGGCGCGGCGCGCGGCGGCGATGGCGGCGCTCGACAAGGTCGGGCTGGCCGACTGGTGGGATCACACGCCTGCCGAGCTGTCGGGCGGGCAGCAGCAGCGCGTTGCGATCGCGCGTGCGATCGTCACCAGCCCGGCGGTGTTGCTGGCCGACGAGCCGACCGGCAACCTCGATTCGGAACGCTCGGTCGAGATCATGCAATTGCTCGCCGGGCTCAACCGCGACAGCGGGATTACGGTGATTATGGTGACGCACGAGCCCGACATGGCGGCGTTTGCGCGCACGATCGTGCATTTCAAGGACGGCCTGGTCGAGCGCGTCGATACGCAGCATGCGCCCGGCCAGGTTCCGGCGTTCGACTGATGCTCGGCACCACGCTCATCCTCGCGCTGCGCTCGATCTCGCGGCACAAATTGCGGTCGTTCCTGACGACGCTCGGCATCATTATCGGCGTGGCGGCGGTGGTGACGATGGTGACACTCGGCAACGCCACCACCGCGGCGGTGCAGAAATCGATCTCGTCGCTGGGCACCAACATCCTGCAAGTGCGTCCGGGACAGGGCTTCGGCCGTGGCGGCGGCGGACCGCGCCCGCCCGATTTCAAGCCGCAGGACGTGGCCGCGATCCGCGATCAAATCGCCGGGGTCACCGCTGTGGCGGCGCAGGCAGGCACCTCCGCGACCGCAATTTACGAAGGCGCGAACTGGTCGACGACCGTCAACGGCACCACCAACGAATATTTCCTGGTGCAACCATGGCCGTTGACCGAGGGCCGCTATTTCTCGCCGACCGAGGAGGCTGCAGGCAAATCGGTCTGTATCATCGGCAATACCGTCAACGACAATCTTTATCGCGGTGGCTCTCCGCTCGGTACGCGGATGCGGATCGGCGGGATTTCGTGTGATGTGATCGGGTTGCTATCGAAGCGCGGCCAGGCCGGCTTTGGCGGTGACCAGGACGATGTCGTGATCATGCCGCTCAAGACCGTGCAGCGCCGTTTTACCGGTTCGACCGATCTGAAGCTGATGCTGGTCGGCGTCGACCAGGCGTATTCGAGTGCCGCAGTGCAGGCCGCGATCGAGAATCTGCTGCGCGAACGGCGCAACATCACCGGCGGCAAGGACGATGATTTCAACATCTTCGACACCGCGCAGATTTCCGCGACGCTGACGCAATCGACGACCTTGCTCACCGGCATCGTCACCACGGTGGCGGCGATCAGCCTGATCGTGGGGGGCATCGGCATCATGAACATCATGCTGGTGTCGGTAACCGAACGCACGCGCGAGATCGGCATCCGCCTCGCGATCGGCGCAGTGGCGAATGAGGTGCTGATGCAGTTTCTGGTCGAGGCGATTGCCTTGTCGATGCTGGGCGGGGTGATCGGGCTGATCGTGGCGCAAGTGGCGGTACTGGGGCTATCGGGCGTGATGAAGGTCGATTTCCTGTTCGTGCCGCAAATCAACATCATCGCCTTTGGCATATCGGCGTTGATCGGTGTGGTGTTCGGCTATTTCCCGGCGCGCCGCGCGGCCTCGCTCAACCCGATCGACGCGCTGCGCCACGAATAGCGCGCAGCGCAGAACCGTTCTTCTTCTCTCTTAACTTTGTGCCTTTGCGTCTTCGTGCGAGCTAATTTCTGCGCTCGCAACGGTATCGGAAGGTAGAAAATCTCGCACAAAGCCACAAAGGCACGAAGCGGGTGTGGCCCAAGCGTTGCTTGATGCGATCGAAGAAGGATCTTCGGGCCGCTTGCGCGGGCGGGGCGGCGGGGGCAGGAGGCTGTCATGACCAGTTGGAAAGTGAGCCTGCCTTGTACCCGCGCCGAAGCCGAGGCGATCGATGCCGCCGAGGATGTCGCCGAGGGCGTCGTGCTGATGACGACCGAAATCGAGGAAGATGACCGCGAACATTGGCGGCTCGACGCCTATCTCGAGGCGGAGCCCACGCCTGAGACGATCGCCGCGATTTGTGCGCTGGTGCCGAGTGCCGCTGGTGCGCCACCCGTGACCGAAAAGCTGGAGGACGAGGATTGGGTGACGCTCAGCCAGCAAGGGCTGGAGCCGATCGCCGAGGGGCGTTTCGTCGTGCACACCAGCGCGCATCCGGTCGCGCCGCCGCCGGGCGGGCGCGCTTTCCTGATCGAGGCGGGGCAGGCGTTCGGGACGGGGCATCATGCGACCACCTCGGGGTGTCTTGCGATGCTGGATGGGATGGCGGACTGGGGTTTCGACAACATCATCGACGTCGGGACGGGGACGGGGCTTTTGGCGTTTGCTGCGCGTCATTTGTGGCCAGGGGCGACGATCGTCGCGACCGACATCGACCCGCGCGCGATCGTGGTGACGCGCGAGAATGCCGAGCTGAACGCGATTCCGGCGATCGACTTGATCGTTGCCGATGGCGCGCTCGACGACAGCATCACCGCGCGTGCGCCGTATGATTTGCTGATCGCCAATATTCTGGCCGGGCCTTTGGTGTCGATGGCGCCTGAGATCGCCGCGATCGCGGCCCCGGGTGCCACCATCGTGCTGGCGGGGCTGCTGGAGACGCAGCGCGGCGATGTGGTCGCGGCGTTTGGCGAATGCGGCTGCACGCTGGACGCGGTCGACCGGCGCGGCGACTGGTCGATCCTGCGCTTGACGGCGGGGGCGGAGCGTTATGTGCCGACCAGGCCGATCGACCCCAAGGGCCGCGACGGCTGGGCGCTCGACCTCTGACTGGCGGGCGGTTGCGTCGTGGCTACGGCCCCGGTACGGCGCAGCAACCTTTTTTGACCGGAGACCCTCTGTGACCGAGCCCACCTACGACGTCGTCGCGATCGGCAATGCCATCGTCGACGTGTTGTCGCAGTCCGACGACGCTTTCCTCGCCGAGGCGGCGATGACCAAGGGCTCGATGCAGTTGATGTTCTCGCCGGAGGAAGCCGACGCGCTCTACGCCAAGATGGGCCCGGGGATCGAAGCGAGCGGCGGGTCTGCCGCCAACACCGTCGCCGGTATCGCGGCGATGGGTGGCAAGTGCGGGTTCATCGGTCAGGTCGCGAACGATGAATTGGGTGACATTTTCGCGCATGACATTCGCGCGGTCGGCATCGATTTCACCACCGCCGCGCGCGAAGGCGCACCGACGACGGCGCGCTGCCTGATCTTCGTCACGCCCGATGGCCAGCGCACGATGAACACCTTCCTCGGCGCTTCGCAATTCCTGCCCGAGGCTGCGCTCGACCGTGACCTGATCGCCAGCGCCGCGATCCTGTATCTCGAAGGCTATTTGTGGGACCCAGAAGAGCCGCGCCAGGCGATGCGCGCCGCGATCGAGGTTGCGCGCAAGGCCGGGCGCAAGGTTGCCTTCACGCTGAGCGACGTGTTCTGCATCTCGCGCCACGGCGGCGACTTCCGCAAGCTGATGGCCGATGGTTTGATCGACATCATGTTCGCCAATGCAGCGGAGATCACCGCCTTGATGGGCACCGAGGATTTCGACGCGGCGGTGGCTGCCGCCTCGGCCGAAGTGCCGATGCTGGTGGTGACGCGCAGCGAGCATGGCGCGATCGCGGTGTCGGGCGGCAAGACCGTCAGCGTCCCCGCCGAGCCGATCGAGCGTGTGGTCGACACCACCGGCGCGGGCGACCTGTTCGCCGCCGGTTTCCTGCGCGGTCAGGCGCAGGGCAAGAGCATCGAAGCGTCGCTCAAGATGGGCGCGATTTGCGCCGCCGAGATCATCTCGCATTATGGCGCGCGTGCGCAGGTCGACCTGAAGGCGCTGATCGCCAGCAAGCTCGGCTGAAACCTTCCTCCCCTCCCTTTCAGGGAGGGGAGACGTGCGCGAGATATAAAAAAGGCCGGGGATCGCTCCCCGGCCTTTTTCGTGTGCGGTGCGACCCGGCTCAGGTCGAGCCCGGCGGCAAGGGTGCCAGATCGTCGTCCGACACCACCTCGGTGATGCCGAGCCCGACATGGCTGCGCGAACGGCTGTAGAGGAAATACACGATCAACCCGATCGCGCCCCAGCCCGGCAGCACCAGAATAGCGGTGAGCGGCAGCGAGAAATACAGGCCAAGGCAGCCGATGATCGCCAGCGGTGCGATGATGTAGACCGCCGGCGTGCGGAACGGACGACGCCGCGACGGATCGGTCTTGCGCAATACCATCACCGACACCGCCACCATGAAGAAGGCGAACAGCGTGCCCGAGTTGGAATAATCGGCAAGCTTGCCGACCGGCAGCACCGCCGACGCCAGCGCCGCGCCGATGCCGGTGACGACGGTCACCACATGCGGGGTCCGGAACTTCGGATGGACCGAAGCGAGCTTGGCCGGGAGCAGACCGTCACGCGCCATCGTGAAGAATACGCGGGTCTGGCCGAACATCATCATCAGCACGACCGACGGCAGCGCCAGCACGGCGGCGAGGCCAACCAGGCGACCGATGGCGGGCCAGCCGATCGACGTCAGCACATGCACCAGCGCTTCCTTGGAGCAGACGAGCGGTTCCAAGGTGCCGCTGGCGACGATGCTGGCGCAGCGGCCAGCAAGCTCGGGCGAGCCCGGCGACAGCGGAATGCCACCGCTCATCACCGGCTGCGCGCCGATCGCACCGATCGCACCGGTGGCGACGAGCAGATAGAAGATGGTGCACACGCCAAGCGACGCGATCAGGCCGATCGGCACGTTGCGCTGCGGGTTTTTGGTTTCCTCGGCCGCCGTCGAAACCGCGTCGAAGCCGACATAGGCAAAGAAGATCGACGCCGCCGCGCCGAACACACCGGCGGTGCCGGTCGGGATCAGCGGGTTGAAATTGCTCGATTTGAGGACCGGAATGGTCAGGATGATAAACGCGGTAAGCGCGGTGATCTTGATCGCGACGAGCACGGCGTTGGCGCGCGCGCTCTCGGTGGTGCCGATCACCAGCAGCCAGGTCACCAGGCCGACGATCACGACCGCCGGAAAGTTGATCCAGCCGCCTGTCGCCATTGCCGTGGTCAGATCGGCATTGGGCGTCGCACCGAAGGCGACCGCGACATGCGCCATCAAAGCGTCGGCGTTACTGATCGCGGCGGGCACGTGCACGCCGAGACCCGTAAGCAAGCCGACGAAATGGTTCGACCAGCCGACCGCGACCGCGCTCGCGCCGACGGCATATTCGAGGATCAGCGCCCAGCCGACCATCCACGCCAGCAATTCGCCGGTAACGGCATAGGTGTAGGTATAAGCGGAGCCCGAGACCGGCACCATCGAAGCCAGTTCGGAATAGCATAACGCGGCGACGGCACAGACGAAGCCCGCCACGACGAAGCTGAGCAACATGCCCGGCCCGGCCTTTTGCGCGGCTTCGGAGGTGAGCACGAAGATACCCGTACCGATCACCGCGCCGATGCCGAGCATCGTCAACTGGAACGCGCCCAGCGATCGATGCAGACCCTTCTTTTCGGCGGTCGCGAGAATCGCGTCCAGAGATTTCACCCTGTCAAAAATCATGCAGTTGGATCCCCACGTGTGTGCTGCGCGATCCACCGATACGCGCGCTTACTATACGAGCCTAAAGCCAAAACGGGCGCGCGCAATCCCCTTAGCGCGCGAGCAACGGCCCAAGCGCGCGTCCGGCGAAAATATGGACGTGAAGGTGCGGCACTTCCTGGTGCGAATCGGTGCCGGTATTCGCGAGCAGCCGGTATCCGGAGGCGACCAATCCGGCGTCGCGCGCGACCTTGCCAACCGCGCGGACGAAGCCGGTGATTTCGGCATCGGACGCCTTTGCGCTGAAATCATCCCACGAGACATAGGCACCCTTGGGGATCACCAGGATGTGCGTCGGGGATTGCGGGTTGATGTCGGGAAAGGCGAGGGCGTAGTCGTCCTCGTACAGCCGCGTCGCCGGAATCTCGCCGCGCAGGATCTTGGCGAAGACGTTCTGGTCGTCATAGGGCAGTGTTGCGTCGACGGGCATAGATTCCCCTCCCGCGGGCGGGAGGGGTTAGGGGAGGGGCTGTCCTCCTGGGGCTCCCGGCGGTGCTGGAGGTTCATGCCCTCCCCCAGCCCCTCCCGCAAGCGGGAGGGGAGAAAGAAGAGGCCCCCCGCAAGCGGGAGGGGAGCATTAGGCCCTTCGCGCGGCCTTTTCGTCGATCCCCGACACGCCTTCGCGCCGGGCGATCTCGGCACGGATGTCGTCGAGCGTGACGTCGCAATCGGCCAGCAGCACGAGCAGGTGGAAGACGAGGTCGGTCGCCTCCCCCACCAGCGCGGCCTTATCCTCGACCAAAGCGGCGATGACGGTTTCGACCGCTTCCTCGCCCACCTTCTGCGCGATTTTGCGGCGGCCGCGCGCGAACAGCTTGGCGGTGTAGGAGGTTGCGGGATCGGCACCCTTGCGGGCGTGGATCGTCGCTTCGAGCTGGTCGATCGGGTCTTGGGCCATGCGCCACGGCTGGCGCAAGTGCCGCCGCGCGTCAATCCTTGGGCGGGCGCTTCAGGAAGCGTTTGCGCAAGGCCCGGCGCACCACGAACACGCCGATCGCGGCGACCACGAACAAGGCGATGTCCGAGAGTTCGGGCCCGGTGCGAACCTTTGGCACACCGCTATGCGGGGCGGCGAGGGCGGGGGTGGCCAATTGCAGACTGAGAATCGCTGCTGAACAGGCGCGCTGCATCATAGCACCACCCCGGCGCACGCCGGGGCCCAGTCGTGAAACTTCGGAAATCATGGTGCGGTCCTGGCTTGCCGACGCTGGCGCATCTGGGCCCCGGCGTGCGCCGGGGTGGTGGCGGAAAAGAAACCTCATGCGACCGGCCGTCGCACCGCGATGCCCGCCGCCGCCAGCGCGGCATGGGCGTCGGCAATGCTTGCTTCGCCGAAATGGAAGATCGAGGCGGCGAGCACCGCGCTGGCATGGCCCTCGCTGATCCCCGCGACGAGATCGGACAAGCCGCCGACCCCGCCCGAGGCGACCACCGGCACGCGCACCTGATCGGCGATGGTGCGGGTGAGCGCGAGGTCGAAGCCTTGGCGCGTGCCGTCACGGTCCATCGACGTGACGAGCAATTCGCCCGCGCCGAGCTCGGCCAGGCGCAGCGCGTGCGCGACTGCATCGATGCCCGTCGCGCGCCGGCCGCCATGGGTGAACACTTCCCAGCCGCCATCCACCCGCCGGGCATCGACCGAGGCGACGACGCATTGGCTGCCGAAGCGGTCGGCGAGATCCGCGACCAGTTCGGGCCGCGCCACCGCCGCGCTGTTGATCGCGACCTTGTCCGCGCCCGCCAGCAGCAGCGCGCGCGCATCCTCGACCGAGCGCACCCCGCCGCCGACCGTCAGCGGCATGAAGCACACTTCGGCGGTGCGGCGCACGACCTCGAGGATCGTGCCGCGCGCTTCGTGGCTGGCGGTAATGTCGAGGAAGCACAGTTCGTCCGCCCCCGCCGCATCATAAGCGCGGGCTTGCTCGACCGGATCGCCGGCATCGCGCAGCTCGACGAAGTTGACGCCTTTGACGACGCGGCCGTTGGCGACGTCGAGACAGGGAATGACGCGCGCGCGGACGGTCACAGTCTCCCTCTCCCCATTGGGGAGAGGGTGGCCGAGCGCAGCGAGGTCGGGAGAGGGGCCGTAGCGCCGCGCGGCACCTGATACGGCCCCTCTCCCCGACCCTCTCCCCGGAGGGGAGAGGGAGATACGTTGCGCCCGCTCATGCCGCCGCCGCCACGGCGAGCGCCGCCGCCAGATCGAGCCGCCCGTCATACAAAGCGCGCCCCGTAATCACGCCTTCGACACCATCGCGGTTATGCAGCGCGAGCACGTGGATCTCGGCAATGCCCTTCACCCCGCCGCTGGCGATGACCGGGATGCGCACCGCGCGCGCCAGATCGACCGTCGCCTCGACATTGCAGCCTTTCAGCAGCCCGTCGCGCCCGACATCGGTGAAGAGGAGCGCGGCGACGCCTGCATCCTCGAACCGGCGTGCCATGTCGATCACTTCGACGGTCGAGACATCGGCCCAGCCCTTGGTCGCGACGAAGCCGTCGCGCGCATCGACCGCGACGACGATGCCGCCGGGGAAATCGCGCGCCGCCGCGCGGACCAGCTCGGGGTTTTCGAGCGCCGCGGTGCCGATCACCACGCGCGACACGCCCAGATCGAACCAGCGTTCGATCCCGGCACGATTACGAATACCGCCGCCCAATTGCACATGGCCGGGGAAGCGCTCGACGATCGCGCGCACCGCTTCGCCATTGACCGATTCGCCCGCGAACGCGCCGTCGAGATCGACGACGTGGAGATGCTCCGCCCCGGCTTCGGCGAACAGCATCGCCTGCGCTGCGGGATCGTCGCCATAGACGGTCGCGCGGTCCATATCGCCCTCGGCCAGGCGGACGACCTGGCCGCCCTTCAGATCGATCGCGGGGAAAACGATAAGGCTCATGGTTTCCAGCTCAAGAATCGCGTGAGAAGATCGAGCCCGTAACGCTGGCTCTTTTCGGGGTGGAATTGCACGCCCAGCAGATTGTCGCGCCCGATCGCGGCGGTGACCGGCCCGGCATGATCGGTCCCGGCGATCACGTCGTCGCCCTCGAACGCGTAGGAATGCAGGAAATAGGCCTCGCCGGGCACGATCAGCGGATGTGCGACGCCGGGGACGACATCGTTCCAGCCCATATGCGGCACTTTGGCGGACGTGTCGGAGGGGGTCAGGTGGCGGACGGTGCCGCGCACCCAGCCGAGCCCGGCATGCGTGCCCAGTTCCTCGCCGGTATCCGCCATCAATTGCATACCGACGCAAATGCCGAGGAAAGGCACCGCGTCGCTTCGCACGCGCTGTTCGAGCGCCTCGACCATGCCCGGCACTGCCCGCAAAGCGGAAGCACACGCGCCGAACGCGCCGACGCCGGGCAGGACAATGCGGTCGGCAGTCGCGACGGCGGCGGCATCGGCGGTGATCAGCACGTCGCTGGCGCCCGCCGCCTTCAGCGCATTGGCGACCGAATGCAGGTTGCCCGCGCCATAATCGATCAGGGCCAGAGTCATGCGTCTCCCCTCCCTGGAAGGGAGGGGCTGGGGGTGGGTTGGCCTAATGCGGGCGGTCGGTCACCACTCGGGCCGACCCACCCCCGACCCAGCGTTGGGTCGGTCATGCCCCCGGCATGACCTAAACAGCGCGGGGCGCTGTTTACCCAACGCTCTTCCAGGGAGGGGAGGAATGCTGGAAGTTTCACAAGGTCCCCTTGGTGCTGGGGATCACGCCTGCCTTGCGCGGGTCGAGCTCGACCGCTTCGCGCAACGCCCGCGCGACGCCCTTGAACGCGGCTTCGGCGATATGGTGGTTGTTGGTGCCGTACAGCGTCTCGATGTGCAGCGTGATGCCCGCGGTCTGCGCGAAGGAATGGAAGAAATGTTCGAACATTTCGGTGTCCATCTCGCCCAGCTTCTTCTGCGAGAAGGCGGTCTTCCACACCAGATAGGGCCGACCCGAAATATCGATCGCGACGCGCGTGAGCGTCTCATCCATCGGCGACAGCGCATCGGCATAGCGGCGGATGCCGCGCTTTTCGCCCAGCGCCTTCAGCACGGCTTCGCCGATCGCAAGGCCGGTATCCTCGACCGTGTGATGCTGGTCGATATGCAGATCGCCCACCGTCTTGATGTCCATGTCGATCAGCGAATGGCGGCTGAGCTGTTCGAGCATATGATCGAAGAAGCCGATGCCGGTGGAGACCGTATAGGCTCCCGTGCCATCGAGATTGACGGTGACGTCGATCGACGTCTCGCTGGTGTGGCGGCTGATCGTGGCGGTACGCATGCTTTCCCCATAACGCGCTTGCGACCGCATGCAATCTTGCTGCCTATGTTGACTCCCCAATCTTGACGACGACGCAAAGCCCGCTACCCAAGGGCGCATGAGCGATGGCCTTCCCGATAGTCTGATTCCCTATGACGAAATCGTCCAGGAGGCGTTGCGTGCCGTGGTCGGGAGGGTGCTGGGGTCGGTCGCCAGCAATGGCGGCCTGCCGGGCGAGCATCACTTCTACATCACCTTCAAGACGCAGGCACCGGGCGTGGACATTCCGCAACGCCTGATCGAGCGCTTTCCCGATGAAATGACGATCGTGATGCAGAACCGCTATTGGGATCTGCTGGTCGACGACACCAAGTTTTCGATCGGCCTTAGCTTCAACCAGGTGCCGTCCAAGCTGGTGATTCCCTATTCGGCGATTACCCTCTTTCATGATCCGGCGGTCAGTTTCGAATTGCGCTTTCAGGCGGCGGAAGGCCCCGAAGGCCCCGAGCCGCATGACGAAGCGGAGAATGACGGCCCGACGATCAAGCCGGTCGAGGATGGATCCAACGTCGTCGCGGTGGATTTCAAGCGGAAGAAGTAAGCTGGCCGTATAAACGACTCTTTATACGACCCTTTTCGTCACCCCGGGCTTGTCCCGGGGTCCACCGTGCCGCACATCGCAACCGATCGGCTTTGCAGCCCGGTGGATGCCGGGACAAGCCCGGCATGACGGAGTTGGCATGGTTCAGAATACCCGCACCGAAACCGATTCGCTTGGGCCCATCGAAGTCCCGGCCAGCGCCTATTGGGGCGCGCAGACACAGCGTTCGATCGAGAATTTCCCGTTTCCCGCGACCGAGCGCATGCCGATCGCGATCATCCACGCGCTCGCCATCGTCAAGCAGGCGGCGGCGCGGGTGAACCGCCAGCATGGCCTGTCCGCCGAGATTGCCGATGCGATCGAGACGGCGGCGGCGGAAGTGGTGGCGGGTAAATTCGACGATCAGTTCCCGTTGGTCATCTGGCAGACCGGCAGCGGCACGCAATCAAACATGAACGTCAACGAGGTGATTGCCGGGCGCGCCAATGAGCTGCTGACCGGCACGCGCGGCGGCAAGGTGCCGGTCCACCCCAACGATCACGTTAACAAAAGCCAGTCGTCGAACGACAGCTTCCCGACCGCTTTGCACATTGCGGCGGCGATCGCGGCGACGCAGCGCCTGTTGCCCGCGCTCGACCGGCTCAACCGCGCGGTGAAGGCCAAATCGGAGGCGTGGCACGACATCGTCAAGATCGGCCGCACGCATTTGCAGGACGCAACGCCGCTGACGCTGGGGCAGGAATTCTCGGGCTATGCGGTGCAATTGTACCGTTGCTACCACCGCATCGACCCGGCGATCACCCACAATATGCTGTTGCTCGCGCAAGGCGGCACGGCGGTGGGCACCGGGCTGAATGCTCCGGCTGGGTTCGCTGAGGCGTTTGCGGCAGAGGTGGCGGCGATCACTGGCCTTGCCTTTGAAACCATGCCCAACAAGTTCGAGGCGCTCGCCTCGAACGATCCGATCGTGCATGTGTCGGGCACGCTCAACACGCTGGCGGTGGCGCTGACCAAGATCGCCAACGACATTCGCTTGCTGGGTTCGGGCCCGCGTTCGGGGCTGGGCGAGTTGCATTTGCCGGAGAATGAGCCCGGAAGCTCGATCATGCCCGGCAAGGTCAACCCGACGCAGTGCGAAATGCTGACGATGGTGGCGGCGCAAGTCATCGGCAATCATCAGGCGATTACGATCGGGGGGCTGCAGGGGCATCTCGAACTCAACGTGTTCAAGCCGATGCTGGGTGCGGCGCTGCTGCGCTCGATCGATTTGCTGAGCGTCGGCATGGCGAGTTTCGCCGAGCGTTGTGTCGAGGGGATCGAACCGAATCGCGCGCGGATCGCCGAACTGGTCGAGCGTTCGCTGATGCTGGTGACGGCGCTTGCGCCGGAAATCGGCTATGACAATGCCGCCAAGATCGCCAAGCACGCGCACCACGAAGGGCTGACGCTCAAGGAAGCGGGGCTGGCGCTCGGACTGGTCGACGCCGAGACGTTCGATCGCTTAGTCCGCCCCGAAACCATGGTCTAAAGCGCCGCAGGCATTCTCTCTCTCCTTCTGCTCCGCGTCCTCTGCGCCTCTGCGCGAATCATTCTTCATTTTTGTTCGCGCAGAGGCGCGGAGGACGCAGAGGCGCAGAGAGTGGGTGGGATGTAGCGCGGGTGCGCGATTTGTGGAGGACATGTGTTCCGCTTCGCGGGGTTTGGGGCAGGAACCATATCGCCTTTCGCGCGCTCAAGCGGCGAATGGGAGACGATCAATGAGTTTCACGACCCTGATTGGTGCGGCCATCGGCAGTGCGATTGATGGCGCCAGCGGCGACGACAGCAGCGTGGACGGTGCGATCGAAGGCGCGATTGCCGCCAACGTCGTGAAGGCCATGATCCCGCTGGCTTTGACCTTCGCCACTGGCTGGCTGGTGCTGCGCGGGATCGGCAAAGTGAAGGATCAGGTGTTCGGCGCGAGCACCGCCGAACGCTGATCGGCGACGCCATGCCTTGACGGGACGGCCATGCCCGCGCCAAAGGCGCGCATGGTCGACCATCGCGCTTCTCAACCCAAGAACTTCAAACGCCGCGGGCTGATGTTCGTGTTGTCCTCTCCGTCCGGGGCGGGCAAATCGACGATTGCCAACCGGCTGTTGAAGGAAGAGCGCAATAAGCTCAAAATGTCAGTGTCTTACACCACCCGCGCGCCGCGCAAGGGGGAGGTCGAGGGCAAGGACTATCACTTCGTCGACAAGGAAACCTTCCGCGCGATGGCGGAGGACGACCAGTTCCTCGAATGGGCGCGCGTGTTCGACGAACGCTATGGTACGCCGCGCGACACCGTGTTCAAGGATCTCGAGCACGGTCAGGACATTCTGTTCGACATCGACTGGCAGGGTGCGCAGCAGCTTTTCCAATTGGCGGGTGGCGATGTGGTGCGGGTGTTCATCCTGCCGCCGGGCCTGAAAACGCTGCGCGAGCGGTTGGAAAAGCGCGCGACCGATACGCAGGAAGTGATCGACCGGCGCATGGACCGCGCACTCGCCGAAGTCAGCCACTGGGACGGCTATGATTACGTGCTGGTCAATGACGATCTCGACGATTGCTATGACTGCGTGCAGACGATCCTCACCGCCGAGCGGCTCAAGCGCTCACGCCAGCGTGGGATGATCGGCTTCATCCGCCGCTTGCCCGAGCGCTAGGAAGCGGACGCCGGCGTCGAAATCGCGACGTCGCGCTTCTATCCCCGCTGCCGCTAGAGGATCGCGGCCCCAGCGTTCCGCCTGATACTCTTCATCGAGCGTAACAGCGTCCCACACCTGTTCGGCGCTTGCCGCGCCTTCGGCCAGTGCCAGCGCCGCGATCAGCGATCCGCCAATGGTGACGATCGGCGAAAGGGCGGCGAGCGCGAACGCGTCGCGTGCGGCAATGGCGGTCCCCAGTCGCGTAAGCGTGGCGGCGGGTTGCGCGCGGTGGAGGATGCCGGTGGCGACCTCGATCTGCACGTCATAGCGTCCGCGCGCCCAGTCGAGCAGCGGATCCCATATTTGTGCCTGGCGGGCGACGAGATCGTCGGGCGACTCGGCACGGTAACAGAGCAGGTCGCTCTCGGCGTAACTGGCGAGGCCGCGCGCGAACAGCGCAGGATCGGGGGCGACCCGGTCGATTGCCGCATTGGCGAGGCCGGTCAGCGGCATCGTGCGCGGATCGATCTCCCCCTCCACCGCGCGCCACTCGGCGGCGATCGCTTCTGCGAGTGTCTGGGTCGGCACCGCCAGCGGCACGCGCCCCGGGGTGCGTACCGGCTTCCCGTCAAGGTGGACGATGCGAGTGTCATCGAGCGTTACGTCGGTCCAGAACCGCTTCATGGTGTTCTCCATAGCGCGGCTTCGCGCCGTATCGAACGCAGCCGCTTTGGCTAAAGCCTCTATTCGGCCGGCGGGGAGCGCCAGCGTTTGGCCAGCGCGCGCGGGACGATGGCGATCATGAGAAGCGCCGACAGCACCAGCGCCGTGCCGATGATCTTGGGTAGCGGAGCATCGGCCCGCGCGATCAGCACCAAGCCGAGCAAGGCCCCCGCCGATCCCGCGATGCGGGTCGCGGTGATCGCGAGATAACGATTGCGGAAGGTCGCATCGGGATCGGTCACCGTTGCGTCTCCTGAAAGGTTACTAGCCGGGGCAGCGCCGCCACCGTCGATGCGATGGCATGCGCGCCCGCAGCCGTCAGCTCGTCCACAGGGTGATAGCCCCAGGCGACGCCAAGCGCACGTGCCCCCGCCGCGCGCGCCATGACAATGTCATAGCTCGTATCGCCGATCATCACCGTTGTTTCAGGGATTGCGCCCGAATCGGCCATGGCTGTCTCAATCATGGACGGGTGTGGTTTTGAGGGATGACGATCGGCGGTCTGCAGCGTCACGAATCGATCGGCAATGCCGTGATGCGCGAGGATATGGGCAAGGCCACGATCGGATTTGCCGGTAGCGACGCCCAGCGTCCAGCCATCGGCGCGTAACAGGTCCAGCACCTCGACGATCCCGTCGTACAGCGGCTCCTCGGTCATCGCGCCCGCCGCGCGCATCTTGAAGAACGCGGCCTTATAGTCGGCGGCAAGGCTTTGGTGCAGCGCATTCTCGCCTTCGGGCAGCAACTGCCGCATCGCTTCAACGAGGCTCAGCCCGACGATCCGGCGAATCGCGGAACGTTCCGGCGGGACGAGTTTTGCCCCGGCAAAGGCTTCTTCGACCGACCGACAGATATTGTCCTGGCTGTCGACCAGCGTGCCGTCGCAATCGAAGAGGGCAAGACGGTTCATGCGCTGCGCATCCAATGGGCAATGGCGCGTCGTCCGGCATTCTCGACTCCGTCTGCAGCGGCCAGCCGCGCCGCGACGGGCTTGTTCTGGCCAAGCTTGCGGGTGCCGCGCCAGCCTTGCACCTCCAACGTGAAGCCGATGATCCCGCGTGTCATGCGTTCGAACACGCTCGGGTCCATTTTCGCACGCGTCCACGGGGCCTTGGGGGCAAGGCGCGCTTCCTGCAGCGCCGATACCTGATCGAGCTGGGCGACCAATCCCTGCTGGTCCATCCGCGCGATGCGACCTTCCAGTTCGACCGTAACGTAGTTCCAGGTTGGCACCTGATTGGCGTCGAGGCCATACCAGTCCGGGCTGATATAGCCGTCCGGGCCCTGTACGGTGAACAGGCCGGTCGCTCCGTCGAGATGCCGCGCGATGCCGTTGCCGCGCGCGACGTGGAAGGCGAGCGTGGTCTCGCCCTGCCAGACGACGGGAAGATGGACAACGCGCGGGCCATCGGGCGTGGCCGCGAACAGCGCGCCGAAGCCGAGTTCGGACACCAGCGCCCGCATGGCGTCGCGGTCTTCCCAGCGGAAAGCGGAGTCGGGATGCATCAGCAGCTTGGACCGCGCGCAAGCATCACGATGCCGCGCCCCGCCGCCGCCGTTCGCCCTTGCGGTCCTTGCGGACGGTTTTGGCGTGCTGGCGCGCCTGCTGCTTCTTGACCGCGCGGCTTGGCGGGGGTGGCGATTCGAGCGGCATGGTGTTGCCCAGCATCTCGTCAAAGCCCAATTGCTTGAGGCTTTCGGCGAAGTGCGTCGGCAATTCGGCCTGGACGTCGATCGCGCCGCCATCTGGGTGATCGATGCGAATCCGCCTGGAATGCAGGTGCATTTTGCGCGAGATATTGCCGGTGAGAAACGCCGCCTGCCCGCCATATTTGCCGTCGCCGACAATGGGATGGCCGATCGCTGCCAGATGTACGCGCAACTGGTGCGTGCGGCCGGTATAGGGGATCAGCTCGAGCCAGGCGGTGGTGGTGCCCGCCATTTCGATCACGCGGTAGCGCGTGCGCGCCGGGCTGCCTTCTTTCTCATCGACATGCATCTTCTCGCCGCCAGAACCGGGCTGCTTGGCGATTGGCAGTTCGATCATCCCGTCCTCGATCGACGGCACGCCGACGACCAGCGCCCAATAGGTTTTCCGGGCGGTGCGCGAGGAGAAGGATTTGGAGAAATAGGCGGCGGCGCGCGCGGTGCGGGCGATCAGCAACGCGCCGGACGTGTCCTTGTCGAGCCGGTGGACCAGCTTTGGGCGGCCCTCCATGTCATCCTGCAAGGCATCGAGCAGGCCGTCGACATGCTCGATCGTCTTGGTGCCGCCTTGCGTGGCGAGGCCGGGCGGCTTGTTGAGCACGATCGCCTGGGCATCGCGATGAATGACCATCTCTCGCGCAAAGGTGATCTCGTCATCGCTGAGCGGCGGTCGTTCGCGCTTGACCGGGGCATCGACCCGGACCGGTTCGGCGGGCGGTACCCGGATCGCTTGACCGGTGGCGACGTGATCGCCGGGCTTGGCGCGCGCGCCATCGACGCGGAGTTGGCCGGTGCGCGCCCATTTCGCGACCGTGGTGTAGCTGGTGTCGGGCAAATGCCGCTTGAACCAGCGGTCGAGCCGGATGCCGTCATCGTCCACGCCAACAGTGAACTGGCGGACATCGGAGGTTGCTTTGGTGGGGCCGTCGCTCATGCCGCCACCCGCACGGCGGTGAGGCCGACGAACACGGCGAGAATCGACCCGATTACCGAGACGAGCACATAGCCGAGCGCCGTTCCGATACTACCGCGCTCGATCAGCGCGATGGTATCGAGCGAGAAGGACGAGAAGGTGGTGAAACCGCCGAGCACGCCGACGCCGAGCAGCAAGCGCCACGCCTCGCTGTTTGGGTGGCGCGCAAGAATACCGGCGAGCACCCCCATCGCCAGCCCGCCGACCAGATTGACCGTCAGCGTGCCATAAGGGAAATTGGGGCCGAACCCGGCGAGCGTGGCGCGCCCGACGAGTAAGCGCGCGGCCGAACCGAGCGCGCCGCCCGCCATGACGAGGATAAGATGATACATGAGGGTGCGTTAGCGCGAATTGACACAAAAATGAACCTTTTCCCCAACGCCGCCGCGCAGGGGGTGGTTTTGTGGCCGAGCGGCGTGGGTATCGCGCCGTCGAAACCCAGCTTAATTGCCGTTATTGGCGATCAGATCGACATCGGTGCCGCCATCGCGGCGCGGCGTGAGGAACAGCACATAGGCCCCGCCATCCCGGTCGCGCGTGCCGCCCAGCGTATGCTGGGTCCCGTCCGACTGATGTTCGGCGGTGAAGCCGGTGTTGGTGACGCGGGTATAATACCAATCGACCACGGTTTGCAGCCGCGCATTGGTCGAGAAGCTGACCGCGCGCAGCGCGCACGCACCGGTGTTCGCGCCGGCGGCCTCGGTCACGCGCGCGCCGGGGTACAGCGGGACATCGGCGGGGAGGCGATCGGCCCAGCTCGCCGAATAGCGCAGTGCGCCAGCGCAGGCGCTGGTGCGGCGGTTCGTCTGGCGCGCGGCGAGCGCGCCCAACGTCAGTGATTCGCGGGCGGCGGTGCAGCCGGGGCAATCCTTGCTCGGCGCTGGGGCGGATTTGATCGTTTCGCTGGTGGAGGCTCCGGCGGATCCGGGGGTTCTGCCCGGCGGCTGTGCGATGCCGGTTGGCGGTACGCCGCCCGAATACGGCTGTGCCGGTGGTCGGACGCTGTCCGCATTGGCATGTTGGGTGAGCGCGGGATCGACCATGATCTGGTCGTGCAGCGCCGCGGTCATCGCCGGGTCGCTGACATTGGCGTTGCCCGAGCCCGCCTCGACCAGTTCGTTATCGAGCGAATCGAGATTGCGGTCGTCATCGCGCTTGCCGCACGCCAGCAGAGCGAGCGGCAAAGCCACGGCGCTCAGGATGCGGAGGCGGATGCGGACCATCGATCGAAAGCTCCAATATCGGTCTCCGCTTTTGCACCGGGTTCGGTTAAAAAATCGTTGGGCATAGCGGCGCGGTGCCATCGTCGGTTGCGCGCGGCAGCGGGGGGCGTCATGATCCGCGCATGGGCTTTGTCGTCAATCTCTTCTCGATTCTGGTGGGCCTGTTGGCGCTGCCGGTGGCGTTGGTCGGGCTGGTGCCGTTTTTCGGAATCGCCAATTATCTCGCGCTGCCGATCGCGGTGGTCGGCGCGGCCATCGGTGTTTTATCGGGGCATAAGAGTGGCCGTAACTTCAATATTTTCGTTATCGTCGTTGCGGTGGTTCGCCTGATCCTTGGTGGTGGCTTGCTGTAACGGCAAACGGCCCGACGCGGGCGCGCCGGGCCGTTCGTTTTGTCGCCAAAGAGGCTTTAGCGGCAGATGACCTTGCCGCGATCGATCGACTGGCCGAGCAGCGCGCCCGCACCGCCGCCGAGCAAGGTGCCGAGCGTGCGCGAACCGCCACCCGCCAGGCTATTGCCGAGCAGGCCGCCGGTCAGGCCGCCGATGATCAGCCCGGTGGTGCCATCGCTGCGACGGCAATAATAACGGTTGTCGCTGCCGCGATAGATGCGGTCGTTCCGGCCGAGACGGCGCGGCTGGTAATAGCGGCCATCGCGATAATAACGGTCGGCATAATAGGTGCGCTGGCCCGGCTCGTAGCGATTGTAATCATAGCTGCGATATTGCTGCCAGTTGGCCCGACGGTCGTCACGACGGTGGTCGCCGCGATCACGGCCGTCATCGCGACGGTCGCGACCCTCATCGCGGTGATCGCGACCGTCATTACGCGGGTCGGCGCGTTGATCGGGTCGATCGCCGCGCTGGTCCTGGCGGTCGCCGCGATAGTCCTGCGCGGTGGCGGGAAGCGCGGACAGGGCGGTCGCGGCCATGGCGGCGGCGAGAAAAAACGTGCGCATGCAAAATGCTCCTTGCGGTAATCCGTGTTGGATCATGGACAGAACACACCGGCACGCACGAGGTTGCGTGAACGCAAAACTACACTGCGTTCACGCCCCCGCAAGGAAAGACCGTCGTCGAATTTCTTGCCGTAATTACGCGTTGAGAGAGTGGGTTAGCGTGATTTCGGCATTGAGAACTTTCGACACCGGGCAATTCGCCTTGGCACCGGCGGCAATTGCCTCGAATTGCTCGGGCGAAATGTCGGCGATGGTCGCCTTCAGGTCGAGCGCGGATTTGGTGATGGAGAAACCGTCGCCATCCTTGTCGAGCGTCACCTTCGCGGTCGTCTCCAGCTTGCCGGCGCTGAAACCGGCACCGGCCAGCGCGAAGCTGAGTGCCATGGTGAAGCAACTCGCATGCGCCGCAGCGATCAATTCCTCGGGGTTTGTGCCGATGCCGTCTTCGAAACGGCTGCTGAAGCCATATTGCGTGTCCGACAGGACGCCCGATTGCGTGGAGACATGGCCTTTGCCGTCCTTGCCAAAACCGTCATAGCTGGCCGATCCGCTGCGTGTCGTCATGCTCATTCTCCAATAAAAAGGCGCGGACCGTTGCTGGTCCGCGCCTGATATAGGGTCATCGTGTGACGTTGCTTAGTTGCAGCGACGGTCCGCCGTGCTGGCACGATCAATCGCCCGTCCGCCGAAGGCACCAGCGACGCCGCCGAGCACGGTGCCCAAGGTCTTGTCGCCATGGCCAGCGACCGAATTGCCCAGCAGCGCGCCGCCGACGCCGCCGACGATCAGACCGGTGGTCCCATCGGAATGGCGGCAATAGCGACGCCCGTCGCGGCCCTGATATTCACGCGGCTGATAATGGTGGCGGCGTGCCTCGGCCTGCGTGGTCGGGACGACCATGGTGGCAGGAATCGCGACGGCGGCAGCGCTGAGCGCGAGGATGAAGGTACGCATATGATTTTCTCCCATGAGGTGCGACTTGCTTTGAATCAATCTCGCTAACGTAACGATCTCGATTGTACTTAAGTTTCATGAACCTGAAATAACCGTGTGTTCAGGTAAATGTAGGGCGAAGGCAGCCTGCTTTACGCGCGCGATATTATCCCCGTTATCCACAGTATTCACAGGGTGGCCTGGTCATTTCAGGGCTTGGCGCGACTCGCGGCCCATGACAGCATCTGGATTGTAAGCAGCGGATGAAGAAGCGGGAAACCGAAGAAACATCAGCTACTTATGCTGCGAGAGATGGTATGGTGCCGCTCGGAAACCTGCGATCGGTCAGCAGCGGAAGGATGGCAAGGATCGTGCGGCGTCGCTTTGCGCAGGCAAGGCGCTTCACCGGCGATTACGAGACGCCCTTCCAAATATATCCTGGCCCGGTCGTTCCGCGACGAAGGGGCAGGATGTAGGTGACGGACGGTCCGCGCGCCCCTTCTTTCACGGGGAGAGGGCGATGGGCCGAAGATCGCCGA
The DNA here is from genome assembly GCF_003985085.1 of Sphingomonas sp. TF3. Classification (NCBI taxonomy): domain Bacteria; kingdom Pseudomonadati; phylum Pseudomonadota; class Alphaproteobacteria; order Sphingomonadales; family Sphingomonadaceae; genus Sphingomonas; species Sphingomonas sp. TF3. The sequence continues at coordinate 66,941 of NZ_RWKS01000019.1, forward strand.
AACGCGTCGGTCGATGTCCTCTGGGCGCGGTCGAGGCGAGCCGCCAAGACTGAATGGCGCGGACGCTTCCTTCCCGGGCAGTGTCCAGCGCATTCGGATGAGGCGACAGGGGGTCGGCAGCAATGTCGGCCCCTTTTGCGGTGTCGGCGCTTATCGCGGCTCCTCGGCCAGGATGACCTTCGCCCGCGCGCAATCCTGTTCCATTTGCGCCGTGAGCGCGTCGAGCGTGTCGAATTTCGCTTCGGGCCGCAGATACTCGATCAAGGCGACCTCGATCGTCTGGCCATAGAGATTTTCGGAAAAATCGAAGAAGAACGGCTCGAGCAATTCCTTGGGGGGATCGAAACTCGGGCGAATGCCGAGATTGGCTGCGCCATCGAGCACGCGCCCGTCGGGCAAGCGCCCGCGCACGGCATAGATGCCATAAGCCGGGCGCAAATAGCTGCCCATATCGAGATTGGCGGTGGGATAGCCGATCGTACGGCCGAGCTTGTCGCCATGCTGCACCGTGCCCGCCACCGCGAACGGGCGCGTCAGCAGCCGTGCCGCGCCACGTGGGTCCCCCGCCTCCAGCAGCGCGCGGATTCGGCTCGAGGAGACGGGTTCTCCGTCGAGCATGACCGGCCCGACGGTATCGACCGAAAAGCCGTTCTTGCGGCCGAGATCGGCCAGCACCGCGACCGTGCCGCTCTTGGCCTTGCCGAAGGTGAAGTCCTCGCCCGTTACGACTCCGCCGATGCCGATCGTGTCGAGCAGCCGGTCGCCGACGAACTCCACCGCACTCAGCGCGGCGAGTGCCGTATCGAACTGGAAGACGATCATCGCATCGGCCCCGGCTTCGGCGAACAGCCGCTCGCGCTGGTCGAGCGTGGTCAGGCGGAACGGGGCGGTGTCGGGACGGAAATGGCGTACGGGATGCGGATCGAAAGTGGCGACCAGCGCCGGGCGACCCTCCGCGCGCGCGCGTTCCACCGCGCGACCGACCACCGCCTGGTGGCCAAGGTGAAATCCATCGAAATTGCCAAGCGCGACGATCCCCGCGCGCAAGGCTGCGGGAACCACCGAGCCGCCGTCGAGCCGCTGCATGAGCGCGCTATACGGCCCGGTTTGCGGCTGCGCTAGGGGCGATCCCGGCCTTGAGGACGCGCAGGACATTGCCGCCCATCACCTTGGCGATGTCGCCGTCGCTGAAGCCGTGATCGATCAGTGCCTGCGTCACGGCGGCCAACTGGCTGGCGTCAAAGCCCGTGGTCACCGCGCCGTCGAAGTCCGATCCCAGCCCGACATGATCGATCCCCGCCACATCGCGCACATGCGCAATCGCAGCAGCGGCGGCGGCGGGCTGCGTCGAGCAGATCGCCGCATCCCAATAGCCGATCCCGATCACGCCGCCGGTGCGGGCGATGCCGCGAATCTCGTCATCGGTCAGGTTGCGATTAACCTTGCAGGTCGCCTGCACGCCGCCATGGCTGGCGACGACCGGGCGCTGTGCCATCGCCAGCACCTCGGCAATCGTCGCGTGGCTGGAATGCGCGAGGTCGACGACCATGCCGAGCGCCTCCATCCGTCGCACCACCTGCCGACCGAGCGGGGTAAGCCCGGCTTTGGCCTCGCCGTGCATCGACCCCGCCACTTCATTGTCGAAGAAGTGCGCGAGCCCCGCCATACGGAAACCGGCGCGATACAGGACATCGAGATTGGCCAGCTTGCCCTCAAGATCCTGCAGGCCCTCGATCGAGAGCATCCCGCCGACCACCTTTTTCCCGCCCGCGCGATCCGCCAGCAGCCGGTCGAGATCGGCGGACGAGTGGATCACCCGCAACTGACCGTTTGACGCAGCCGCGTAGCGATCCAGCTTTTGTGCGTGCCACAGCGAGCGTTGCAGCAGCGATCCCCAGGTGCGCGGGGGCTGCAGATCGGCGATGGCGAGCGCGGTGATATTGTCGGTATCGGATGGGTTCGCGTCGTAATTCTGGCCTTTGGGCGTCTTGGTCACCGAGGAGAACACTTGCAGCGCATAATTGCCGGCCAGCAGGCGCGGCAGATCGATTTGCCCGCGCTTCGACCGGTCGAGCAGGCTACGCTGCCACAGCAACGTGTCGGCGTGCATGTCGGCGATTTGCAGGGCCGCGTGCAGCGCACGGGCGCGCGGCGTGATCTTGAGCGGGATCGCGACCACCTGGTTCATCGACCGTTCGACGATGCCGGGGGCGAGCGTGAAAAAGGCAAGCGCGGCAACCAGCACCAGGCCCAATACGGCCAGCAAGATCCTGCGCATCGAAATCGCTCCCCGTCATGCCGGACTTGTATCGACGCCTTTGCCGTGTCCGATCCAGCGCTTGATATGCTGCGCGCTGGCGGCGGGAGCAAGCCCGCAGATGGCGATTAGGGCCGGTCCAGCGTCACGAAGCTATAGGCCGGGCGCGTGCCCTCGGCGGGATGGTCTTCGCGCGCGGTTTCGTGCCAGCCCACAAACGCCGGAACGATCGCGTCGCCTGCGGGCATCAAGTGAACCTCGGTCAGTTCGACCCGGTCCGCCAAAGGGGTAAACAGCGCGAAGATTTCGGCCCCGCCGATTACCGCGACGTCCCCGTCGCCCGCCAACGCCAATGCAGCGTCGACCGAATAGGCCACCTCGGCACCCGGCGCGGACCAGTCGCGATCGCGGGTCAGCACGATATGGCGACGACCGGGCAGGGGGGCCGGGAAGCTCTCGAAGGTCTTGCGCCCCATCACCATCGGCGTGCCCATCGTCAGCGCCTTGAAACGCTTGAGATCGGCCGGGAGGTGCCAGGGCAAGGCACCCTCGGCACCGATGACGCCATTGTCGGCGCGCGCGAGATAGAGCGTGATCATCCGCCCCTCATGCCGCGCCGCGCCGCTGATGGCGAGGGAAGATCTAGCGCGCGTCGGATCGGTGCCGATCGCGGCTTAGAACTTCTTTGTCGCCGATACGCGCACCGTCATCGATCGCGAGCCGGGGCCGCCCCTTCCACCCAAGTCGATTCCGGTGGTCCAGCCGTCGCCGGGGTTGATTCCCAGCCCGATTTCGAACTGGACCTCGTCCCGCAGCCAGTCGTTATTGGTGATGCTGTACTGCGATGGGCCCCCGAGATCGGCATAGTCCAGCAACTGCGGACTGGCTTGATTGAACTCGTGACGCCATTCGAACCGGGCACGGGGCGCAAAGGCACCAAGGTGCAGGGTCGCCCGGCCGCCGGCAACGCTGGTCAACGATTCGAGCGTGCGAGGATCGAAGGTCAGGCTGTAGACCCCGGCTCCGGTCTCGGCATAGGCCCTGAGCTTGGCGTTGAGATACTCGGCGCGTCCGTAGAGCGAATAGCTGAGCCGCCCGGTGCTTTGGTCGATTCCCGCGCTCAACGATCCGAACAGCATCGACCCGTTGCGGTGACCGACGGCCAGCGACCCGCCAAGCGCCGCGCGCCGTGTGTTGAACGAGAGATCGCCATATCCCAAAACCCCGTCGATAAAGGCACCAGGCGTGGGCCTGAAGCTGCCATAAGCGGCCCCGACCCAGGTGTCGGCGGTCAGATGGCCGGCATCGGCGGTGCCGACCCGCGTGCGCTCTTCGCCGCCGCCGCCGCCCGCGCCGACCGTGAGATCGTCCGACAGTTTCAGGTCGGCACCCGCGCTCAAGCCCGAGCTCGAGATCGACAGCTTGGTGCGGCGCGTCGTCGCGTCGCGCGTCCCGACACTGATCGCGCCGCCGCTCCAGATCGCGATCGACCCGATCTTGCGCGGTCCGGTGTCGCCACTCTCGTCGGCCACCGCTCCGACAGCGGCTGCGGTGCTGGCGGACGTCGCAGAGCCGGTCGCCATGCCACTGCGGGAACCGGTTGGGGTCCGTAATCCCATCGCGCCCGTCACGCCCGTTGGCGAGGCACCCGGCTGCAGAGTCCCGGTTGAGGAAACGCGCAGGCCTTCGGCTCCCATCACTTCATTGGCATGTTCCATCTTGAGCGCGGTTTCGGGGGCGATCCCGTCGAACCGGCCGGGGCGCCGGAAGGTGCCGCCATCACTGCTGCCGAGTGTGATCCCGATCGGGTTGTTGCCGGTGCTGCCACCGCCGCCATGGAGCTGTTCGTTGCGGCGACCGAAGTTCTCGATTTGCGCCCGGGCGAAATCGCGGGTCGCGGTGTCTTGCGCATCGATCAACCCGCGCACGACCGGGTCGGCCGAGGGGTCGGGGCGACCCTTCACGGTGACGGTGACGGTGGCCGCCGCCGACATCCCGAACGTGTTGCCGATCGTATAGGTCACGACCGTCGTTCCGCTGAAGCGGGGGCTGGGCTGGATCTGCAAGCGATAGGTCCGCGCGGAGGCCGTGCCGTCGGCGATGAGGGTCGCCGTCGCGGAGTCGGCTGGCGACACACTGACGATGGCGGCTTGCGTGAACGGCCCGCCGACAGCACCGCTCGAAATATCGACCGTGACCGGCTGATTCTGGTCGGTCGTCGTTACCAGATTCGCGGCGACCGGTGCGGTCCCCTTCACCGTGATGTCCACCGTCGCGAACGTCGAGCTGCCGCCGGGCCCGACCGCGGTGAACGTGAAGCGATCAGGTCCCTGGTAACCGGGGGTCGGGGTGTAGACCGCGACAAAGCGGGGGGCTGCGACGGTCGCGCCCAGGGGCAGGGTCGGGGTGGCAACGGCAGCGCTCCGCTCGAGCCCCACCGCGCCTGGTTGCAGGGGGTTGGCGATCGACACGCCGGTGAAGCTTGTACCGGTCCGCTGGATCACCACGGTGCCGTGCTGCGGGGGCGTAGCGACCGTCACGTCGGTGACGGTGCCCGTGATCAAAGTGCTGAGATCGATCGTGGCTGGCTGATTGTTGGTGACGGTCTGCGTAACGGCGACGGAGGTGTCGCGGACGACGGGCGGCGCGGGCAACGCGATCTGCAAGCTGAAGGTCTGGCTGACCCGGCTCGGCCCGTCGCCGGTGGAGCTGTCCGAAGCGGTGATCGTGACGCTGAACGATCCGTTTGCGGTGGGCGTTCCGGCGAGTGTTCCGTTCGTTGCGAGGGCAAGGCCAGATGGCAGCGCGCCGCCCGTCACCGCAAAGGTATAGGGTGCCGTTCCGCCAGACGCCGTCAGCGATACGCTATACGCGACGTCCTGCTGGCCCGCCGGCAAGCTGGTTTGCGTGATCGCGAGCGCAGGCGTTGCGACGGTGAGCGTGACGGTGGCAGCGGCCGAGGTGCCGCCGGGCCCCGTA
>NZ_RWKS01000002.1:0-265826 GCF_003985085.1 Sphingomonas sp. TF3
CAACAAATATCGGGTCTTTGGCGATATCGCCAAGGTGCGGATCGATCTCGCATCGTTCGCCACGATCACGGCCGGCGCATGGCTCGAATTCAGCCACACCTATCGCCAGCAGACCGACGTCGATCTCAATACCGGCGGCTTCAACTATGTCGAAAAAGCGGTCATCGCACCGGCTACGGGTCTCAACCCGGGGGCGGCGACACCGCTCTACGTGAAGTTCGACCAGAAATCGCGCGGCAATCATACCGAGGAATTCGTCGAGCTTGAGTTGCGCCCGATCGAGGGGCTGAAAATCACGCCTGGCTTCAAGCATGTTGATTTCGGCCGCAAGATCGACGCGCTGTACAATCAAACGACGCGCTATGCGCAGCGCAATTCCAATGACTACACCGCCGATTTGCCGTTCGTGACGATCAATTATCAGCCGACCAGCAATTTTTCGATTTATGGCCAATATGCCAAGGGCTTCCTCGCTCCGCCGCTGAGTCAGCTCTACGTTGCCAACACAACGTTCTCGAATGCGGTGCCGCAGAAGTCGACCAACTATCAGGCGGGCGCGGTGTACCACGGCGGCCATCTGTCGCTCGACGCCGATGTCTATGTCATCAACTTCACCAACAAATTCTACAGCTATACCGATACGTCGGGTCAAGGGCTCGGCACGATCTTCACCAACATCGGCGGCGCGTTGTACAAGGGCGTCGAGGGGCAGGTGACCTATGCCTTTGGCAACGGCCTCGCCGTGTTCGCCAACGCCTCGCGCAACTATGCCAAAACCACCGTCTATACCGATCCGGTGACGGGCAAGGTCGTCCCGCGCACGATCATCGGCAAGGCCCCGATGTCCACCGCAGCAGGCGGTGTGCTCTACAAGAACGGGCCGATCAAATTCTCGCTGACCGATAAATGGACTGGGCCGCAATATGCGGACCTTGCCAATACCTATCGCATTTCGCCGTACAACACGGTCAATCTGGCCACGAGCTACGATTTCGGGCGCATCCGTGTTGGCGTTGACGTCACCGACCTGCTCAATTCGCAAAAGGTGACGCAGATTGGGACGGGCAAGAACACCGCTGGCATTGGTGTCGTCAGCCCGCTCAACTTCGACCAATATTATTACCAGCCAGGCCGCGCGATCACCGGCCAGATCACCTACACCTTCTGATGAAGCGGGCCCTTCTCGCCGCAATTGCGCTCTGCGTCGCTGCGGCACCCGCGCCCAAAGTGGTGCCCTTGCTCGAGGCGCGGGATCTCGACCCCGCGCTCGTCCTCCCGCCGCCGCCAGCGGCCAACAGCCTGCAGGCACTGGCCGAACTCGCCGAATTGCGCGCGGCGGGCGCGGCGCGCACGGCTGTCGATGAAGCCGATGCCCGACTCGACGGCGATACCAAGAACGCGACGATCTTCGCGGGCGTGCTTGGCCCCAAATTCGATCTCGACCGGCTGCCCGCGACTGCCGCGCTGCTGGCGCAGGTACGCGCGAGCGAGAAGGCGGCGGTCGATCGCGGAAAGGATCATTTCAAGCGCCCGCGCCCCTATATCGTCGATCCCGCGCTGAAGAGTTGCAAGCGCAATGACGATCCGCTGTCGAGCTATCCGAGCGGGCATACCTCAATGGCGTTTTCGATGGGTGAAACGCTGGCGCGACTGGTGCCCGAAAAGGCCGACGCGCTGCTGGCGCGTGCCGCACGCTATGGCCAGAGCCGGATCGTGTGCGAACAGCATTTCCGCAGCGATGTGAGCGCGGGGCAAATGCTGGGCGTGCTCATCGCCGAACGCTTGCTGGCGAAGCCGGAATTCCGCGCGGCGTTTGATGCTGCACGCCAGGAACTGGTGACCGCCGGCGTCGCCAAAGGCTAAGCCGCGCTCACGCGTGGCAATCGTAGGGTTACGCGCAAGCCCGGTGCATTGTCGGTGACCGCGACGGTGCCGCCATGCGCGGCCGTCACCGCCGCGACCAGGCTGAGCCCGAGCCCGTTGCCGGGCGTAGTGCGGCTGGCCTCCCCACGCGCGAAACGGTTGAGGATACGGGCATGGTCGCCGGGCGGCACCCCCGGCCCGGTATCGGCGACCGATACCGTCGCGGCGTGCGCGTCGCCGCCGAGCGAGACGGTCACCTGCGTGCGGGCCGGTGTGTGCAACAACGCGTTGTCGAGCAGGTTGATCAGGGCTTGCGCTATCAATTCGCGGTCGCCCAACACTTTGATGCCGGGTGCGATTGACCAGCAGAGGGTGCGCCCGCCATCGGCAAAGGCCGGCGCATAACTTTCGGCGATTTCGGTCACCAGCAGCGTCAGGTCGGTCACGACGAAGCCGCGCGCCAGCGCACCGCCCTCGACCTCGGCTATGCGCAGCAGGGCGGCGAACAGCGCCAGCACGGCATCGCCCTGTTCGATCGCGCGTTCCGCCGCCCCCTCAACCCGGCCGACCTGTTCGAGCTGGTTGCGCAGGCGCAGCAATGGCGTGCGCAGGTCATGTGCCACGTCGCTGGATACCTGGCGCAGATTGTCCATCAACTGCCCGATCCGGTCGAGCATGGTGTTGAGCGCTGATCCAACGGCATCGAATTCGTCGCGACGCTGGGAGATCGGCACGCGCTGTGCCATGTCCCCCGCCATGATGGCGCGCGCGACGCCGCTAATGCCATCGAGCCGCCGCTGGAGATAGCCGCCGAGCAACAAGGCACCGATGACGCTAAGGCCGATGACCAGAACGAACGCACCGCCGAAGATCAGCACGATAGTGCGATCGATTCCGTCCATGCTCTCGCTGTCGCGCGCCACGACCAGGCGGAAGCCGCCGGTCAGATCGGTAGCATAGGCACGCGCGCGATCGGCCCCCTCGACCGGATCGACAAACACGATGTCCTGCAGTCCGGCTGGCGGCTTTCGGGCGTTCAAGCCGCCACCGACGCGGTGGCCGTTCCGATCGAACATCGCATAGCCATAAACGTTGATGGTGTTGCCGCCTTCGCGTCTGGCGATGGCGCGACGGATTTCGGGTAAGTCGCCTTCATTGAATTCATGCGCGAGAGCGGTCGCTTCGTCGACCAACGCGGCGTCCTGCTGGCGGCGAAATTGCGCGTCTGCGGCAATGTAAATCGCGATGCCGAGCAGCAGGATGGCAAGGGTGAACGCCGTCGAATAGGTAAAGGCAATACGATACGCCGCGCTTGCCTTGGCTCTACGCATCGGCGCGCATCCGATAGCCGGAGCCGCGGATCGTCTCGATCGGATCGTCACCGCCGAAGCCCTCGCGCAGTTTCGTGCGCAGGCGGCTGAGGTGGCTTTCCACGATGTTGGTTTGTGGATCGAAATGAAAACCCCACACGCGCTCCAGAAACATCGTTCGCGTGACCACGCGCCCCGCATGGCGCATCAACTGTTCGAGCAGGGCAAATTCGCGCGGCTGGAGATGTACCGGCTTGCCGCACCGCGTTACCTCGCGCCGCAGCAGATCGAGCGCGATTTCGCCAACCTCGATCCGCGTCGCCTGCTCGGGGCCGGGCACGCGTCGTGCGAGCGCATTGAGCCTGGCGGCGAGTTCGACAAAGGCGAAGGGCTTGACCAGATAATCGTCGGCTCCGGCATCGAGCCCGTCGACGCGGTCGGCAATGCCACCCAGCGCGGTCAGCACCAATACCGGGACCCGGTTCGGGATGGCGCGCAAGTCGCGAAGCACTTCCAGCCCGTCCAGGCCTGGTAACATCCGGTCCAGGATCACTGCGTCGAAGGTGGCATCGCTCGCCGCCTGCAATGCCAGGGGCCCGGTTGCGACCTGCGTCACTTTGTGACCGAGCGCAGTCAGTCCCTCGGCGATAAAGCGCGCGGTCTCGGTGTCGTCTTCGGCGAGCAAAATGTGCATGCGGGCTCTTTAATACGAAGCCTCCGACAAAGCGCTTGTGAAATGCCAATGTGCGTTACCGCATATGCCCTTTGCGGGGGGTCGCGATTCTTCAATATTTTAATAATTACGTGTCGTTGCAATGAATAGAAACAATAATAAAGAATGATAAACATTATGTAATAAATTGTGACTTTGACGTAACCGGGGAGCCATTGATTGTCCGATGCGGCCATTTCTTGTTGATGTGACAATGAGATTCAGATGACGTTCGTGAAATCCGAATTTTTCATTCGGAGTTCAACCCGATCTTTCTGGATTTGCCCATGCGCATCACCCTCATTGCAAAACTTCTTTCTACCACTTTGGCGGTGGTCACGCCCGCGTTCGCCCAAGCTCAAAGCACAAGTTCCGAGACGGCGGCGAATACGGATCAGGCGATCGCTGCCGACGCCCCGGTCGATATTGTCGTCACCGGGTCGCGCATTGCTCGCCCGGAACTCCAGCAGGCATCGCCCATCTCGGTCATTTCCAGCCAGGAGATCGCGCTGAGCGGCCAGATCAACGTTGAGAACATCTTGAAGGATCTGCCGCAGCTTGTTCCGAGCACCACGGCTGCCTCGAACAATCCCGGTGGCGGCGTGACCACGGCCGACCTGCGTGGACTGGGCGCGACGCGCACCTTGGTGCTCGTCAATGGGCGACGCTATATTTCCTACGACGCCAGCCAGATCGTCGATCTAAACACCATCCCGACCGGGCTGATCGAGCGGGTCGATCTTGTTACCGGGGGACGTTCAGCGGTCTATGGGTCGGACGCGGTCTCGGGTGTGGTTAATTTCCTCCTCAAGCAAAATTTCTCGGGCGTCCAGGCCAATGCCAATTATCGGATTACGGGCCAGGGCGATGGTGGGACGGCCGACGTCAATCTGCTGCTCGGACACAATTTCGATGGCGGTCGCGGCAACGTGACGCTGTACGTCGATTACACAAAGCGTAACCCGATTTTGCAGAGCGATCGCGGCTATTCGAATCAGGCCATGGTCGATGATGGGGCGGGCGGCCTTTCCGCAGGGGGGTCGGGTTCGATTCCCGGCACACGCTTTGCCATTGGCGGCGTCAGCCGCAAGTTCAATACCGACGGCAGCTATTCGACCTATAGCTCCAAGACCGACGCGTACAATTATGCGCCGTACAACTATCTGCAGGTGCCGCAGGAGCGTTTTCTCACCAGCGGCCAGGCGCATTACGACGTTAGCGACCATCTGACCTTGTACGCCGAGGGCCAATATATCCACAATAAGGTGAAGAACCAGCTCGCGCCGACGCCCTTCACCGGATCGGTGCAGATCGACAATGATTCGTCGTTCCTGTCGTCCTCGTCGCAAGCGTTGCTGAAGGCGGCGGACACCGATGGCGATGGTTATACGACGGCGACGATCTATCGCCGCATGACCGAGGTGGGCGATCGCATTTCGAGCGACGACAACACCGCCTATCGCGGCGTGTTCGGTGCCAAAGGCGAGATTACCGGCAACTGGAAATATGACGCCTATTTTAGCTATTCGCACACCCGTCAGGTCGAAACGCAGACCGGCAACATATCGCGCAAGCGTGTGTTGCAGGCGCTGAAGACCACCTATGATTCGTCGGGCAATTTGGTCTGTTCGGATACCAGCAACGGCTGCGTCCCGCTCAACATTTATGGCGCGGGCAATATCAGCAGCGCGGCCGCAGCCTTCATTTCGATCGACACGCGCAACGTCAGCGAAATCACCGAGAAGGTGGCGAGCGCGGCGATTACCAACGACAATCTGTTCGACCTTGGCGCAGGCCCGGCGGGGATTGCGATCGGTACCGAATATCGCGACGAATATGGCAGCTACAATCCCGATGCAGCGCTGTCGTCGGGGGACGTGGTCGGGTTTAACGGCAGCCAGGGCTTGTCGGGCGGATACAACGTCAAAGAGCTATACGGTGAAATCGAAGTGCCGCTGCTGGCGGACAAGCCGTCCATCCACAGCCTGGTTGCCAATGGCGCGTATCGCTATTCCTATTATTCCACCGCAGCCAAATCGGTGAGCACCTTCTCGGGCGGGCTCGTCTGGTCGCCGATCCGCGACATCAGCCTGCGCGGGCAGTTTTCGCGCGCGGTGCGGGCACCGACGGTGGCCAATCTGTATAGCGGCACCTCCCAGGATTTCCCGACCGCAACCGACCCGTGCACGCTAAAGGCCGCGATCGAGAACGCCAACCTCAAGGCGAGCTGCCTGGCGACGGGCGTTGGGGCCAGCGCGCTCGGAACGGATTTCAACAACGGATCGCAGATCGACTCGGTCACCGGCGGCAACAGCAATCTGCGCGAGGAAACGGCCAATACTTATACGGTCGGCGCGGTGCTGCAGCCGCGCTTCCTCAAGCGCTTCTCGCTGACCGTCGATTATTATCGCATCAACATCGCGAACTATATCTCCACCCCGGGCACGGCGAACATCATCACGGCTTGCTACGGCAATGCCGGGAACGGCTATGTCGCGTATAACAGTTCCTATTGTTCGCTGCTGCCGCGTGATGCCAACAGCTATGCGATCACGGGTGCGGTCAACCTGCTGGCCAATACCGGCGGGGCGAAGACGCGCGGGATCGATTTTGAGGCGCGCTATTCGGTGCCGCTCAAGATCGGCGCGGAGAATAGCAGCCTGTCGTTCCGCTTGAGCGGCACGCGTCTGCTGGCGTTCGACATCAATCCGGTGGCGTCGTTGCCCGATCTCAACGTCAGCTGCGCGGGCAAGTTCGGCGTCAATTGCGGCGACCCTTACGCGAAATGGCGTCTATCGGCGCGCACGACGCTCACCTCGGGGCCGGTGACGTTCTCGGTGCTCTATCGCTATCTGTCGCCAGTGGATGATGACTCGGGAAGCTATTCGGTCGATCACATCAAGGCCTATCATTATGTCGATACGACGCTGTCGTTCGACGTGATGAAGAAGTTCACCTGGACGCTGGGCGTTAACAACCTGTTCGATCGCCAGCCGCCGATCCTGGGCAGCAATCAGCAGCAGGCGAACACCTATCCGTCGACCTATGACCCGTATGGCCGGGCGTTCTTCACCGGCGTGTCGCTGAAGTTCTGAGGCAACGGACCGGAGCGTCTGTGACGGGCGCTCCGGTTTGGTATTGCGGCTTTAGAATTGGCCGCCGACGTTGAAGGTGAGCAGCTTGGTATCGTCGCCGCTTTGCTTGAGGAGCGCCTTGGCGAGGTCGATGCGGAGCGGGCCGAACGGGGAATTCCAGTTGACGCCAATGCCGATCGAGACGCGCGGCTTGGGGCTGTTGCCGGCATAGCTCTCGCGATAGGCGCTCAACGCATAGGTATAAGGCGTACCGGTATTGGTGGTGGTCGTGTTGCCGCTCGAATCGAGGTACAGCAACGCGCCGCTGCTATTGGTATATTGCCGGGTCGAGGTGGTGCAGGCGACACCGGCGATGATCGCGGCGGCGCAACTGTCGGCCAGCGTCGGGGTCTTTACGCCACCGAACACCGCGCCGATATCGGCATAGATGGACGGACGCAGGCCCATTTCGCGCATCCCAGCGCCAAGCGGCAGTTCAAGCTCCAGACGACCGCGATAATAGGTGTCGCCGCCAAGCGCTTCGGAGGTGTTGTTGCTGGCTGCGGTCAGCGTCGCGGGGACGGTCGACGTGTCATAATATTGGCGGATGACACGCGGCCCGACCCCGCGAATGTCGAAGCCGCGCAATTGCGGGTCGCCCAGGAAGAAGCGGTCGGTCAGCCGCACATCCTGCCCGATGCCCATGATATGGCCGCCTTCGGCCTGCGCGTTGAGCACGAAGCCCGAGCCCAGCCCCCAATATTTCGCCGCGACGATGGTCGACCGCAGATAGCGCGTGTCGCCGCCCACCCCGGCAAAGTCCTGGCTGATCGACAGGCGCGAGCCCTTGGTCGGGTGGAGGCGGTTGTTGAGGCTGTCGAAAATGAACGAATAGCCGATCGAGGATGTCCAGCGATTGCCGATCGCGTCGCAGAGATAGGAACCCGCCAGCGCGACGTCGCAGACGCCGTTGGTGTAATAGGTCGCCTGGTCGAGCGACACTTCCTCGTAGCTAAGGCCATAGCGGGCCGACGCGGTCCAATATTCGTTGAGCGGGAGCCCTGCGCGGATCTGAAACCCGGTCGATACCTGCTTGTACGTGGTCGTCGTGCTGTCGCCGATCGTGTTGTACGACCGATAGTCGCGCCGGAAGATGTCGCCGCCGAGCGCGATGTTGGTGTTGAACAGATACGGTTCGGTAAAGCCCAGTTCGACCGATTTGGAATAGGTCGAGTAACTCACGCTCGCGCGCAACTCCTGGCCCTTGCCGCGAAAATTGCGTTGCGTGATCGACGCCTGGATGATGAACTTCTCAAGGCTCGAATAGCCCGCCGACAGCGACAGCTCGCCGGTCGATTTCTCCTGCAGGTCGGCGGTCAGCACGACGCGATCGGGCGCGGAGCCCTCGGTCTGTTTGATCTCGAACTTGTCCTGGAAATAACCGAGCGAATTGATGCGATCCTGCGAGCGCTTGACCTGGAAATTGCTGAACGCGTCGCCTTCGGCCAGCCGGATTTCGCGCCGGATGATCTTGTCCTGCGTCTGGGTGTTGCCGTTGATATCGACGCGTTCGACGAAGGTGCGCTTGGCCTCGGCGATGTGGAAATTGATCCCCATCGTCAGCGTGTCCTTGTCGCGCTGGAAATCGGGATTGACGTCGGCAAACGCGTAGCCGAGCGCACCGGCTGCGGCGCTAAGCGAGTCCACCGCGGTTTCGACGCGCTTTGCGTTATACCACTCGCCCTTGGTGATGCCGAGGTTGGCGGCGACCCGCTTGTTATCGAAGTCGCGAATGTCGCTGTCGACCGTCACATCCCCGAATTTGTAGCGTTTGCCCTCCTCCACGACATAGGTGATGATGAAGTCCTTCTTGTCCGGGGTCAGCTCGGCCACGGCGGAGATCACCTTGAAGTCGGCATAGCCCTCGGTCAGGTAAAACTGCCGAAGTTTTTGCTGGTCATAGGCAAGCCGGTCCTGATCGTAGCTAGTGTTGGAACTGAGCATGGTTTTGAGGCGGACCGCCTTGGTTGCCATCTGTTCGCGCAGCTTGCTGTCGGGGAACACGGTATTGCCGAGGATATTGATCTGGCGGACCTGCGATTTTGGCCCCTCGCTGATTTCGAAGACGAGATCGACGCGGTTCTGGTCGAGCGACACCATCTTGGGTTCGATCACGGCGGCGAAGCGGCCCTGGCGGCGATAGAGCTCGACGATCCGCGCAACATCCTGGCGCACGGCGGTGCGGGTGAAAATCTGCCGTGGGGCGAGCTTCACCTCCTTGGCGATCTTGTCCTCCTTCAACCGTTTGTTGCCCTCGAACAGCACGCGGTTGATGATCGGGTTTTCGCGCACCCGCAGCACGATCGCGCCGGTCTCGGCACCGCTGATCGACACGTCGGCGAACAGGTCGCTGGCGTAGAGGTCCTTGATTGCCTGATCGAGCGTTTCGTTGCTGAAGGCCTGGCCGACCCGCAGCTTGGTGTAGGACAGCACGGTTTGCGCCTCGAACCGCTGTGCGCCCTCGACCTGAAGCGACGCGATCGTGCGCGCTATCGCGGCAGGGTGTGGCGGTGGCGGCGTTTGGAGGGGGGGAGGCGTAACAGCGACGCCGGCGGAAGCGATAACGATCGGGCCAACGCCCAACACAAACAACATCAGTGCATCTCCAACCAGCGGTGGGGCTAGGCAGGGGATGTGTCCGGTGGATGTTCGGATTTTGCCGACACGCGCGCCGATGCGTCGGCCGCAAAACATATGGTCGCGCGGGGGTGATCGGCGCGCTTGGCGGGTCGGCGTGTGTCAGGGCCGCCAAGTGCGGGACATTTGATGGACATTTGGGGAGCGCACCAGACCGTTGCGCGCTGTCCCCATCCGGCGCGCCCGTAGTGAAAGGCTTGCCATGTTTGTTGCCATCAAGAGTCCGCTCGTCCCCCCGCCGCAGCTCCCCGAACAGCCCCCCTATATCGACAACCCGTTTGCGCCCGAGATTTTCGCGACCGGCTATTCGGGGCTGGCCAACCTCAACGGCGTGATCGTGCTGACGCTGGAAAGCGCGCGTTGCGATCATAGTCGTCCGCAGCCCGCGCTGGAGCGCGTCGTCGTCGGGCGCGTCGCCTTGACCACGACGGCGGCGCTGGAACTCGTCACCGGGCTCAACCAGTTCCTGGAACAGCAGGGGTTCAGCCCGTCCAAGGTGCTGGCCGACGGGGCGACGTTCCAATGATGCTGCGCGCAATGTTGTTCGTCGCGCAGCATTGGTGGCGTTTGCTGCGCTGAACCGCAGCGTCGCGCGGGGCAGGCGCTCAGACCGGCAGCGTCACCCGCGCGAGCAGCCCCCCGGTCGGACGGTTCTCGACCGTGGCCTCGCCGCCATGCGCGCGGGCCACCGCGCGCACGCTGGCGAGGCCAAGGCCGGTGCCGCCGGTGTCGCGATTGCGCGATCGCTCCGCGCGAAAGAACGGCTCGAACGCGCGGACCAGGTCCGACGGCGCCATGCCCGGGCCGTTGTCACTGACTTCGACGATCGCGACATCGCGCTCGCGGCGCAGCGCGATCTGCGCGCTGCCGCCATAATGCACGGCATTGGTCACGAGATTGGTGAGCAGCGCCTTTAGCGACGGGGCGTCGCCCTCCATGCTGATCGCCGGCCCCGGCAGCAGCGTAACGTCGCCGCCGCGATCGGCCGCATCGGTCGCGACGCTCTCGGCCAGCGAGCGCAAGTCGAGCCGCTGGCGGCGGGCGTGGCGGGTCATTTCGCGCACGAACGCCATCGCCGCGCCGATCCGCTCGCTCATTTCGCGAATATCCTCTTCCCCGGCGAGGCGGATCGCGTCGGGCGCTTTTTCCAGGCGTAGCGACAGCCGCATCAGCGGGGTACGCAGATCGTGCGCCACCGCAGCGATCAACGTCGTGCGATCCTCGACATAGCGGTTGAGGCGTTCCTGCATCTGGTTGAAGCTCGCCGCCGCTTCGGCGATTTCGGATGGGCCCGACAAGGTGAGCGGCGCGGCGCGGGGATCGCGACCGAGCCGGTCGGCGGCCGCCGCGAACAGCGCGATCGGCTTGGCGATCCGGCGCGACATCGCCCAGGCCAGCGGGGCAATGCCGACCGCCGCCAGGACGAACCACAGGACGAAGCGCATCCGCCACGGGCTCAGCATGTGGTCGATCGGCGTGATCACATGCCAACGGCCATCGGGCTGCTGAACATAAACCCTGAAATCGCCGAACAATGCGTCATCCATCGCGCGGTGGCGTCGACGCTCGTCTGCCATGCCCATCGGCGGGGGCGGGTGAAACGCACCGATGATGGTCGGCCCTTTGTGCTGATCGGATTGCACGACGACCGCCGTTTCGGGAAGGTGCAGATCGGTCGCGATCAGGTGGCCTAGCGCCAGATCGCGGGCGTCGTGGTTCGGTCCGCGTGGGGTGCCGGTCTCCTCGATCGCCAGGCGCTTGGTCGGATCGCGACCGGACTGCGCGACCATCGCGATGCGGCTCGTCGTGTAGATGACGGGGGCTGGCGGCGGCATCAGCAGGAAGGCACCGAAATTGAGCAACTGGACGAGGATTACCGTCCCCAGCATCAAGCTGAAGATGCGCAGGAACAGCGGCCAGGAGCGTCGCAGGTCGACGGTTCGGTCGGCGGTCATGTCCGGGTCACGCTGGGGACGAAATAGTAGCCCTCGTTGCGGATGGTGCGGATGATCTCGTCGTCGCGCGCCCGCAATTTTCGGCGCAGGCGACTGACCTGGACGTCGATCGCACGATCATAGGCGTCGCTGTCGGGGCCGCGCGCATCCTCCAGCAGCGCGTCGCGCGTCAGCACCCGGCGCGGACGACGGACAAAGGCGCGCAGCACCGAAAATTCGCCGTCGGTCAAATCCACCAGCATGCCGCTGCCGTCGATCAACTCGCGCGCCGCGAAATCGACGCGCCAATCGAGGAAGCGATAGTGGCGCGGTTCTTCGGCGGCACCGTCGCGGGCGCGCAACGCGGCGCGAACGGTCGCCAGCACTTCGCGCGCGCTGCACGGTTTGGTCAGGTAATGGCTGGCCCCGATTTCCAGGCCCAGGATGCGGTCCGGTTCATCGCCAAGCGCGCTGAGAAACACGATCGGGGGGCCGCCGCGTAAGGCGATGCGGCGGCACACGGAAATACCGTCCTCACCCGGCATCATGATATCGAGCAGGATGAGGGCGATCGGGTGGCGGGCAAGCGCCATGTCCATCTCCTGCGCGCTGGCTGCGGTTTCCACGCGATAGCCGTGTCGGCCGAGACTCTCGGTCAGCAAGCAGCGAATGGCATGGTCGTCATCGACGATCAGCAGGGTGGGCGAGTCGGACGGGGGCGGGGTGGCCGGGGTCATCGCGCGGCGGTGCGACTGCGATGTGTCCGGGATATGTCCGTCAGGGCATGTCCGGGCCGCCGCGTGCGCAGCGGCGTCGCTTTGTAACATCGGGGACATGGCCGGAAACAGGGCGGAAAAAAACGCAGCCCATGCGCGGGGCGCAGTTCGTCGCCGCAGCGTGTTTCCTTTCGGAGTTTCTCGACCATGACAGTTAGCGCCAATACTGCAATCTCCAGCCCAAGCGGAGCCCGAATCGTCATCGTCGATGATGATCCCGGCGTGCGCGAGCTGCTCACCGAATTTCTCGTCGAAAACGGCTTCGGGGCCGAGGCCGTCGCCAATGGTGCTGCCCTGCGCGACCGGTTGGAGCGGCGCGAATGCGACCTGATCGTGCTCGACATCATGATGCCGGGCGAGGACGGGCTCTCGATCCTGCGCTCGCTGATGCACGATGCCGATGGGCCCGGCATCATCATGCTGTCCGCCATTTCGAGCGAGATCGACCGGATCGTCGCGCTGGAGATGGGGGCCGACGATTATGTCCTGAAACCCTCCAGCCCG
The DNA here is from genome assembly GCF_003985085.1 of Sphingomonas sp. TF3. Lineage (NCBI taxonomy): Bacteria > Pseudomonadati > Pseudomonadota > Alphaproteobacteria > Sphingomonadales > Sphingomonadaceae > Sphingomonas > Sphingomonas sp. TF3. Next base: position 12,871 of record NZ_RWKS01000002.1, read on the forward strand.
CGCGAGATCATGGCGCGTATTCGCTCGGTCTTGCGTCGTCGCGCGGCGACGGCGGCGCGTGGCGGTACGATCAGCGTCGGTCATACGGCACCCGCGCCGACCGATTGTTTTGCGTTCGCCGGCTGGACCTTCGATTCACGCCGCCGCAAACTCACGGCACCGGGCGGAGCAATCGTGGCCGTGACCGAAACCGAATATCGCATGCTCGCCATCTTTCTGCGCGATCCGCAAGTCGTCCACTCGCGCGAAAATCTCGCGGATCTGACCGGACGGGATAATCCCCATTGCAACGACCGCACGATCGACGTCCATGTCAGCCGCTTGCGGCGCAAGCTGTCGGTCAATGGCGGCGACGAGATCATCCGTACGGTGCGCAACCGGGGGTATTTGTTTCTGCCGCGTGTGGAGGCGCGGGTGGCCTGAAGCCAGGCAGATGCGGGGCGGGCCGCACGGTGCGATCCGCCCCGCCGCCGCATCAGAAGCCGAAGTGGATCGAGGCCACGAAGGTGCGCGGCGACCCGAAGGTGTAGCGCGTCGTGCTGGTGGAGTCGGTGCCGGTCGTCAGATTGCTGAAATAGCGTTCGTTGAACAGGTTGGCGACGTTGAGCTGGAAATAGGTCTGCGGCAGCCCAAGCTGTTTCAGCCCGATCCGCGCGTCGAGATCGACCGTGGTGTATCCGGGGGCGATCACGTCGTTGACGTCGGTCGCATAGCGGCGGCCGACATGCTTGACCTGCAGCCCGATTGCGATCGGGTCGAAATCGACTTGCACGCGCCCGCCATATTGCCATTTCGGCGTCTCGACGACGAACTTGCCGGCGGTGTTGGCGGTAACGAGACCGGTGCTCGGGTTGATGACATCGCTTTGCAACCGCGCATCGATGAACGAGCCGAAGCCGTAGATCGACAGATGCTGCACGGGGGCGATGCCGATGCTGGCATCCACGCCCTTGCTCTTCACCGCGCCGACGTTGCGATCGGTGGTCAGCGTGCCGCCACCCTCGAGCTCGGTCGTGGTCGAGATGATGCGATTGTCGTAATAGGTGTACCAGCCCGCCACCTGCGCCTGGATCAAGGCGGTGGTGTAGCGCAGGCCAAGGTCGACCGTGTCGGTCTTTTCGGGCTTCACCGCACCGGTCGGTTTGATCTTGACGTCATCGAAGGCATATAGGTTGTCGGTGCGCGGTGCCGAGAAGCCTTTGGAATAGCTGGCAAAGGCACTCAAGTGCGGCGCAACGGCATAGGTCAGGCCGATATTGGGCAATATGGCGTTATAGGTCTTCACCCGGTTGTTGTACGGCAGGCCATAGGTCGCCGTGGTTGCATTGGCGGCCACCTGCGCCGCGGTCTGCGACGTGCAATAGGCATCGCTGGTGCTGCCGGGGATGGTGTAGCAATAATTGGTCAGGTTGCGGCGGAAGAACGGCGCACGCACGCCCAGCGCGACCTTCAGCTTCTCGTTCAGAAACGACCCGCGATATTCGCCCGAAAGCTGATGCAGGATCGCATAAGACAGCCGGTTGCGCTTCTGCAGCACGTTGCCGGCCGCATCGACCACGGCATAATCGCTCACGCCGTCGATCGCGCTGAACACATTATAGGGCTGGCCGGTCGCATCGAGCAGGCTCATTTCGCCGGTCTGGCGATGGCGTGCGCGGTCCCACGTATAGGCGAAGCGCACCGCATTGTCGGCGTCGAACTCGTAGCGCAAATTGGCAATCGCGGTGAAGCGCTGCGTCCGCGTGTTCGAGGGCGAATAGACCCGCACATAATCCAGCGTGTCGCCATCGCCGTTAATGTCGACCCCGCTCGCCGTGCCCGCGCCGAGGCGCTGGAACTGATAGCTATAGACGCCCGAAGCCGCCGCGGTCCCGGCAGCGTTGGTGGCATTGGCGTTGCTTTCCGCCAGCACCGTCGACCCGCCGCCATTGGCGCGCGTGAAGCTATAGGCACCGTCGAAGGTCAGCGTCAGCTTGCGGGTCAGCGTGATGCGCGAGTTGAGCCGCACATTGCCGGTGTTGGACGGGTTGATCGCGGTCGCCGCAACGTTCGAGCAGGCCGATTTGTCGCTTTGGCTGGTGCCGTTGACGCCGCTTGCCGAGGGGAGTGAGCAATTCGCATCGTAGAGGAAGGCGGAGGAGGTGTTGTTATACAGCGCGTCATACTGGCTCTTGCTGAGCGACAGCGTGTAGGGGTTGGAGGGGCTGATCGTCGACGGCACGACCGAGGTGCCCAGCACCGAACGGATGTTGGACAGCGACGGGTTGCTGTAAGAACTGTTGCGATTCTCGTTATAATGGCCGGCGATCGAGATGAAGTCGCCATTGCTGCCCAGCGGTTGATACAGTTTCCCGTTGAACTGCTTTTTGTCGAGGCTGCCATAGCCGCGATACTGGTCGTACGTCTCCTTGCTGGCGGAAAACCACGCTTTGGTGCCGAACGAGGTGAACACGCCGGTGTTGAACAGGCCGAACACGCGGTTCATGTCATAGGTGCCGTGCGAATAGATCGCGGTTGCGCCCATCTTGTCGGTTGGGGTGAGCGAGCGATAGTTGACCGTGCCGCCCGATGCGCTCGCGGTCGGCGAATCGACATCGGTGGTGCCGAAATTGACGTTGACCTGCTCGATCAATTCGGGGTCGAGCTGCTGGTTTGAATAGATCGCGTAATTGCCGGAATCGTTGAGCGGAATGCCGTCGAAGGTCAGCGACACGCGCGCGCCGTCGAAGCCGCGAATGCGGAGCTGCCCGCCCGACGCACCATAGGGATCGCTATTGGTGAAATTGACGCCGGGGATCTGGTTGATCGTGTCGAGGATCGACTGGCCCGGAACGCGGTGGGCGATGAAGTCCTGCGTCAGCACCGCCTTTGCCTTGGGCGTGTCGGGAATTTCGATGCCGTTAATGCCCGTCGCGCGTTTGCCACTGACGACGATGTCGGTTTCGGCATCGATCGACCCGGTCGATTGGGCTGCTGCGAGCGTCGGCAAGCTGAGCCCCGCCATAGCAGCACTATACATAAGAGTTTTGCGCATTGTCTTCCCTTTTTTGAACTGCGCAGCGGAACGTTGTATCGTTCGCTGTCAATAATTCGGTGAAGAGTTCTTATGAAGGTTAAATGACAATGGCTATTTCGAAGATTTTTATAGAAGTTTCTCCGGCGGATGGTATTATCATAGACACAGATTGTTTAGTAATGTTACAAGTCTTGTAGAATTTACCGATACGTTGCTTGTAGTTGTTGAAGAAGATTTTGCCCCGCGGATTTTGCGGTCCGGGAGCGTCAGAACAGACGGCGCAGCGACAGGCTGACGGTGCGACCAAGCGGATCGAGTAGGTCCGGCTGGTACAGCAGCGGCGTGGCCCCATTTGCGTCGCGAACGGTCTGGCGGGTGTCGAGCATATTGCCGATCGCCAGGCTGACCCGCGTTGCCCGCGCCCAGGCTTGACCCGGAAAGCGTTGTTCAAGATTGGCGAAGATCCGCAGATCGAAGGTCGCCAGCGCCGAGAAATGCAGCGATCCGGCCGCGTCTGCGGTGGTGGTGACCGTCGTCGCACTCTTCCAGTTGCCGCTCAGGCGCAGCCCAACGCCATTGTCGATGATACCGGCGTCGACTTGCACCGCGTGGCGCGGCTGACCGCCGGTGCCGGTCGACCCGCCGTCGAGCAAGTCGATCGTCGCGCTGTCGTCGCGCAGCACCAGCCGGTCGCGGAAGTACCAGCTATGGAAGGCCGAGAATTGCAGGCGCAGACTGTTGTCACCGCCGCCGCCACCAGGGCCGCCCGGCCCTCCCGGACCTCCAGGGCCGCCAAAGCCGCCGGGGGGCGGTCCCATGCCATCGGGCGGCGGACCCATTCCCTCGGGTGGGGGACCGGGCGGCGGGCCGTCGCCATCACCGGGCGGCGGTGGGGCGAACGTATCGCGAGTCGACCGGCGACCCTCGACGACGATATCGTCGCCATCTTTGCCGGGGGCGGTACGGTCGGATTCGGGTGTGTCGTCGGCGACCGCGTGACCGGGCGGCTGCATCGGTCGGCCGGGTGGCGGGAAACCAGCGGGCGGGTGCCAATTGGCGGGAGGCTGCGGCCGCCTTGCCGGGCGTAGGACCTCCGAAAAGGTCAGGCCGGAGCGAATTTCCTGGCGGTATTCACGCGCGAAGTTCACGGGGCGTGCGTCGACTTCGACCAGAGTGCCCGACGCATCGCGGATATAGCGATCGGGAAACGCCGCCTCGACCGCCGCCGACAGCGTGGGCAGGCTGCCGATCGCATTGTCGGTGCGGCTGTCGATGTAATTCGCGCTCAGCGTCAACTTGGTCCTGGTGCGGGCGATCGCCGCTGCCGACAGGCTGGCTTTGAACACATGGCGATCGTCGGCGGCGAGCGCAGACGAGCCACCGCTGATCTGCGTGACCGAAACTGTCTTGCCGCGCCTGTAATCGTACACCAGCACGTTGGCCGTGGTGATCGTCGGCGCGTTGAGTTGCTCGAGCGTCGGGGCAACGCGGTCCTCGTTCATCGACACGATGATGCTGATGCCCTTGCGCGGGGTCCAGTTGAGGCCGTAACCGAGCGTGCCCAGCGCGCCATAATCGGAAAGCCGCGTCGTGCCGACATTGACGTTCGCCGACAGCGTGCCGATCGTATCCAGAAAGTGCGCCTTGGTGCTGGTCAGCGGCACGTCGAGGCTGGCCTGCGCATTGAATTCGGAGCGGTTGAAGGTGCGCGCGCTGCTGGCATCGACACCCGTGCTGTCCGATTCCAGCGCGCTGAACGCGCCGCCCACGCGCAAGCTGGTGCGTAAAGGCCCCGCCGGAAGTGTGAGCAGCTTGCCCATTGCGACCACGCTGCCGCTTCCGGCATCGCTGATCGAGCTGGCATGTTGGCGCTGTGTGCTGCCAAGCGGGGTGCGCGAAGCGGTGTCGGTGGCCGTGCGGGTATCGCTATGGTCGAAGGTGCCGATCGCCGAGACCTGCCAGTTCTTGGACAGATCGGCATTGAGCGTGGCACCGCCATGCGCGGTTGCGGTTTCACTATGCTGGCGCAAGGCCTCGTCGGACAGGATGCTGCCAACCGCCATAGTCGGCAGGCCGTTCAACGCGTCGCTGGTTTGATAGCCGCCGTTCGCGTTGAAGGACGCGGTGATGGTGTCGGACAGGCGATGCGCATAGGTGCCATTCAGCGTGTAGCTGCGCGATGTCGGCTTGAGCGTGCGGTATGCGGTGTCGTCGATCAGGGTGTTGGTCGGTGTCACGTTACGCTCGCTTTGCAACAGCCGCGCGCTGGCGACCGCCTTAGCCGACAGGTTGAAGCGATCGCTGTCATGGATGCGGACGTAGCTCAGCACCGCTGCGCCATTCTCGCCCTCGCCCTCGGTTGCGAGGCCTCCCGTGAGATTGGCAACGCGCGCGATGAAGCGGCGGCGCAAGATGATGTTCACGACCTTGCGCTGCGCGTCATAGCCGTATTTCAGCGCGACCTCTTCAGGCAGGATATCGACGCGCAGGATCGATTCGGTCGGCAAATCGCCGATTTCGTTGACGCCCGAGATGCGCTTGCCGTTGACCAGCACGACCGGCGCGCTGCTGCTGTCGCGGCCCTGGTCGCTTTGGGTCTGGTCGGCCAGCGCATCGAGCAATTCGCTAATCGTGGATACGCCGTATGCCGCAACATCGGCCGGATTCAGCCGGTTTTCGGGGGGGATGTCGCCGATGACCGACCCGGGCAGCGCCCGCCCGGTAACGACGATGTCGTCGTTCGTGGCCTCTGTTTGCACGGGCGCTGCGGGTTCGGGCACGGGCGCAGCGCCCGTCTCCGCATAAGCGAGCGATGTCAGGCTGCAGCCGAGCAGCAACATCGTCAGCACGGGTGGGGTGTGGCGGACCAGGCGGCGGGGTGTGGTGTGCATACGCCACGCGCGCTAGAATCGGTTTGTTTCGCATGGATTTCCGCGCGGCGGTTCGGACCGATGGGTGCTGCGCATGGCAGAAAATTGGCGCGCCCGGAGGGAGTCGAACCCCCGACCGAGGAGGTAGAAGCTCCTTGCTCTATCCAACTGAGCTACGGGCGCGCACCGGATTCGCCTGTAGCGTGGATTGCGGCGCAGCGAAACGGCCTTCATAACCGCCCGGCGAGGGCAGGGGCGGATCCGCATGACGACACCACAGAGCATCAACGCACGCGATCTGGCCGGGCGGCAGTTCCGTTATTTCGATTTCGTGATGGTGGCGTTCGTCGTTATCCTGCTGCTGTCGAACGTGATCGGCGCGGAGAAGCGCTCGGTTATCAACCTGCCGTGGATCGGGCTGTGGCCGTTCGGTGCGGGGATCCTGTTTTTCCCGATCTCCTATGTCATCGATGACGTGCTGACCGAGGTGTATGGCTATGCCCGCGCGCGGCGCGCGCTGTGGGCGGGGTTCGGCGCGTTGCTGTTCATGGCGGTGATGGAATGGACGGTGGTGCATCTGCCGGTCGCCCAGGGCTGGAACGGGCAGGCCGCTTATGAACGCGTGTTCGGCGCGGGCTGGCGGATCATCCTGGCGTCGATCACCGCCTTCTGGGTGGGGGATCTGCTCAATTCCTTCGTGCTCGCCAAGATGAAGATCGCCACCGGGGGCAAATATCTGTGGACGCGCACGATCGGCAGCACGATCGTGGGGGAGGGGGCGGACAGCCTGATCTTCTATCCGATCGCCTTTTACGGGCTGGCGGATTGGCCGGTCGAGCAGATCGGCATGGTGATGCTCAGCCAGTTCGTGCTGAAAGTGTCCTGGGAAGTGCTGCTGACGCCGGTGACCTATCTGGTGGTCAACGTGCTGAAGCGCAGCGAGGGCGTGGATGTTTACGACCGCGGGACGGACTTTTCACCGTTCCAGATTTAGGATCGATGCGGTTCGCGTGTTGAGAGAGGAACGCCTTTTCCTTCAACCGTTCGGAAGGGGGCAGAAGACCGAGTCGGTCCGTCTTTACGCCCCGACCAGTTCCAGCAAGCCCTCGAACATCCGCCGTCCATCATTGCCGCCATGCGCCGCAGTTTCGATGCGGCGCTCGGGATGCGGCATCAGGCCGAGCACGTTGCCAGCGGCATTGAGCACGCCCGCAATGTTGCGCGCGGAGCCGTTGACGGGCTCGGCATAGCGGAACGCGACGCGGCCTTCGCCTTCGAGCCGGTCGAGCGTTTCGGCATCGGCCGAATAATTGCCGTCATGATGCGCGACGGGGATGACGATCCGCTCGCCCGCGCCATAGCGGCTGGTGAACACGCTTTGTGCATTGTCGACGGTCAGCGCGACTTCGCGGCACACGAAATCGAGCCCGGCATTGCGCATCAGTGCGCCCGGCAGCAGCCCCGCCTCGGTCAACACCTGAAAGCCGTTGCAAATGCCGAGCACCGGCACGCCACGCTCGGCCGCCGCGGTTACCGCGCGCATGATCGGCGAGCGTGCGCCGATCGCGCCCGACCGCAGATAGTCGCCATAGGAAAAGCCGCCGGGCAGCGCGATCAGGCCGACACCATCGGGCAAATCGCTATCGGCATGCCACACCATCGTCGGCGCGACGCCGCTCACCTGGTGCAGTGCGGTCGCGATGTCGCGGTCGCAATTCGAGCCGGGAAAGACGATGACCGCGGTCTTCATACGCGTTCGATCCGATAGTTTTCGATGACGGTGTTGGCGAGCAATTCGCGGCACATCGCGTCGATCCGCTCGTCGCTGGTATCGTCGGCGACATCGAGTTCGATCAGCTTGCCGGCGCGGACGTCGTTGACGCCGCCGAAGCCGAGGCCACCGAGCGCCTTGTGAATCGCGCGGCCCTGCGGATCGAGCACGCCGGGCTTCAGCGTGACGAAAATGCGGAGCTTCATGGGCATATCCTGGCTGCTGGTCGTTAGCGGCGCACCCTATGGCCCTGTGCGCGCCGTGTCGCAAGCGTCGTGTGGCGTCAGGGGTCAGTGGCGCGCGGTCTCGCGCGGTTCGAACCAATGGGGCAGGCCGAAGGATATGCGCGCGCCATAGCGGGCGATCGTCGTCTTGGGCCAAGGGCCGGTGAGATAGAGCGGGGCATAGCCACCGGTATCGCGCCCTTCCAATTGCGCACGGACATGGTCGTCACCGATCCAGCGTTCATCGCCCGCAAACGGCCGCCGCAAGGCCACCGCGCGCACGCGATTGCCGACCAAGATCTGATGATAATCGAACGAGTTGCGTTGCTCGCCGCGCGCGTCGGTCAACCACGCGGTGGCGAAATAGGTTGGCGTCCACGCGGCCCCGACCGGGGCCGGGAACACCACCATGCGCGCGGGTTGATGGGCCCCGACTGGTACGGGGTCGATCCGGATCGTCAGCGCAAGCATAATCGGCAGCAGCGCGATCAGGGTCACCGGCCGCCGCCACGCATCGAGCACGAAACGCAGGGCGAACAGCCCGAACAGCGGCAACACCCATTTGAAATAATGCACATTGTTGAAGCGCCACAGCCCGGTCGGGAGCAAATCGACATAAGCGAGCATCAGGATGACATAGACCGCACCCGCCGCAGCGACCGCGAGCGTCACCGGTCGCCTTGCAGCTGGGGTCCACCAGGCGACGAGGATCCCGGCCCCGCCGAGCAGCAGCCACGGTGCCGCATCCAGCAACCCGACGCCCTCGCCGAACCAGGCGCGCGGCTCGACCAGCAGGACATAGGCCTTCCAGCCGAGCCAGCTGAAGTTGAAGCCATATTGCGCCGAATAGAGCATATAGGGGCTTGGGCCGAAGCCGTAGATCGCCACGAACAGCGTGGCCAGCACACCGAAGGACAGGATGAAGCCGGCAGCAGCATAGCGGGCTGCGCGCCCGTCTCGAGCGCGGATCAGCGCGGCCGTTGCGGCGAGCGCGATGATCGCGCCGATGATGACGTCGCCGGGGCGGGCGAACGGGATCAGGCCGAGCGCGAGGCCGAGGATGCTGGCGGGCCAGCGAGATTCGCCCGTTGGGCGTTCCCCCTTCCTACTTCCCCGGGGAAGGGAAAATGGGGAATAGGAAGTCTCGTCCCACAATTGCGCCATCGCCCCCAATGCCAGCCACAACAGCGCCGCCGCCGGTGTGCTCGTCCACGGTTCGATCCACACTTTGGCGATGTCGAATTGGGGGAGCGTCGTCGCGGCGAAGAGCAGCACGGCCCCCCATAACGGCACGCCAAAACTGCGCGCCACGCTGCGAAAGCCGCCAAAGGCCAGCAGATAGCAAGCCAGATTGACGAAGAAAAACGGCTGGCTCGGCCACAGCTGCAGGAAGGGCAGGCCGAGCAGCGGATAGAGCAGCGGGTAATAATGCTGGCTCGGGGCCAGATCGCCGGTCGCAAGCGCGGTCGCCGAGCGCACGTAGAGCGACTGGTCCTGCCAATCATGCCAGTACAGCGCTGCGGGGTCGGTGAGACCTGCCCACCCGACCACGCGCAGCACGCTCAGCAGATAGACGACGGTCAGTGCCGCATAGGGCCACACAGCCGCCGGGGCGGCGGCCCGAAGCTGCCGCCACCCCGCCATGTGCTTATTTGCCCTTGCTCAGCCGATGCTTTTCGAGATCGAGCACGGCATTGTCGGCCCCTTCGGGCAGCAGCCCGAGACGGCGCGCAACTTCCTGATACGCTTCGACTTCACCGCCGAGATCGCGACGGAAGCGATCCTTGTCGAGTTTCTCGTTGGTGGTCATGTCCCACAGGCGGCAGCCATCGGGGCTGATTTCGTCGGCGAGCAGGATGCGCGGATAATCATTGTCCCACACCCGCCCGAATTCGAGTTTGAAATCGACCAGGCGGATGCCGATCCCGGCGAACAGCCCGCACAGGAAATCGTTGATGCGAATCGCCAGGTCGGCAATGTCGTGCATCTCTTCCTGCCCGGCCCAGCCGAACGCGGCGATATGCTCGTCGGTGATCATCGGATCGCCGAGCGCATCGTCCTTATAATAATATTCGATGATCGTGCGGGGATGCTGGGTGCCTTCCTCGATGCCGAGTCGAGTCGAAATCGATCCGGCGGCGACGTTGCGCACCACCACTTCGATCGGGATGATCTCGACCTGGCGGATCAACTGCTCGCGCATGTTGAGGCGGCGGATGAAGTGCGTCGGCACGCCGATCAGCCCGAGCAGGGTGAAGATATGCTCGGAAATCCGGTTGTTGAGCACGCCCTTGCCGCTGATCGTGCCCTTTTTCTGGGCGTTGAAGGCGGTTGCGTCATCCTTGAAATACTGGATCAGCGTCCCTGGCTCAGGCCCCTCATAGAGGATCTTGGCCTTGCCTTCGTAGATCTGGCGGCGGCGTGCCATGTGCGCGGATACCCCTAAAAACCAAAAGCTGAAAACGATAGGCCCCGGCGACGCGGGGAACGCGGGCCGGGGCGGTAAGGATGTCGCTATATCGAAAGCGCGGCGGTGGTGCAATCAGCTTGGGGGGCGTGCGAGTGAGCGGATTGATGCTGGCCCCAGTTCGATCAGGTCACCGCATTGCGCTGCGCAAAGGCGGGGTCGCGGTACGCGCCGCGTGTCAGGATGTCCGCGAGGATCGATCCGGCGCACCACACATCCTCGAACCCAAGATAGAGCGGGGTCAGGCCAAAGCGCAGGATGGCGGGGTCGCGAAAATCGCCAATCACGCCGCGCGCGATCAGCGCCTGGCACAGCGCATAGGCCTGGGGATGGCGGAACGAAATATGGCTGCCGCGCCGTTCGGGATCGGCGGGGCTGACGCATTCGAGGTTCAGGCGCGCACCGATGGCGGCGAATTGGTCGAACAGCGCCGCGCTCTTCTTCGCCACCGCCTGTTGATCGACGTCGCGCCACAGGTCGACTCCCGCCTCCAGTCCCGCCATCGCCAGCATCGAAGGGGTGCCCGCCAGCCATCGCTTCATGCCGCTGGCCGGTTGATAGGCATCGGTAAAATCGAACGGCGCGGCATGGCCCATCCAGCCCGATAGCGCGCTCGCCAAGCGTTCCTGCAAGCGGCGTGCGACGAACAGGAACGCCGGTGCCCCGGGCCCGCCATTGAGATATTTATACCCGCAGCCGACCGCGAGCTCGGCTCCGGCGGCATTGAGGTCGACCGGGACCGCACCCACGCTGTGGCTAAGGTCCCATAGTGTCAGCGCCCCGGCGGCATGGGCTGCGGCGGTCCACGACGCCATGTCGTAGCGCTCGGCGGTTTTGTAATGGACATGGGTGAGCAGCACCACCGCAGTGTCGCCATCGATAGCATCGCCCAGCGCACCCCGCGCAACCGCGTTCAGCCGGGCACCGGCCACGCAGCCGACCGCGCCCTCGGCGATATGCAGATCGGTCGGGAAATTGCCGGTTTCGCTGACGATGGTGCGGCGCGCGGGATCGTGGCGAAGCGCAGCGACGAGCAGCTTGAACAGGTTGACCGAGGTCGAATCCGCCACGATCACTTCGTCGGGCTCGGCACCGATCAGCGCCGCGATCTTGCCGCCAATGCGCTGCGGGGCGTCGATCCAGCCTTCGTTCCAGCTGCGGATCAGCCGCTCGCCCCATTGCCGCCCGGCCATGTCGGCGAGCGCGGGCGCGGTGTCGCTGGGCAAGGGGCCAAGCGAATTGCCGTCGAGATAGATCACGCCCTCGGGCAGCGCGAACCGGTCGCGATAGCCGCGCAGCGGATCGGCGGCGTCGCGCGCGCGCGCTTCGTCGCGCGTCATTGAGCCAGCGCGCTGCGGATCAGCGCCTTAGCTTGCGCCCAGGCCGCCGTCTCCGGCGCGATCAGTTCGACATGGCCGGTACGCTCCACAATGTGCAGCGCGGCGCGGTCGCCCTTGGCGCGGGCCTGGTCGACATAGCCGGTGCCGAGGCGCAGCGGAATGATCGCGTCGGCCCGTCCGTTCACCAAATCCTGCGGCACGCCAAGCGGCAGTAGGCGCGGCACCGAGGTATCGGCATAAACATCGCTGCGGGTGCCGGGCTTGCCGACCAGGTGCGACACAACGTCCGTGCCACACCCATTGTCGGGGCTGGCGGCGGTCGCTTCGAGATCGGGCAATCCGCCGAGGCTTACGACATGGCTGATCTTGATCGCGTGGGCGCTGTACAAGGGGCTGTCCTTGGGCAAGCGCGACCGTCCGGCCAGCCACAGCGCCAGGTGTCCGCCGGCCGAATGGCCGACCGCGACGATATGGGTAGTGTCGAGATGAAAGGGCTCGGCGTGGGACGCGAGCGCGTCGGCGGCGGTCGCGGCATCGAGAAAGGTTCCGGGATAGCCCCCGCCCGGACGATCCACCCCGCGATATTCGATATTCCACACCGCGATCCCGCTTTTGCGAAGATCGTCGGCGATCCAGTTCATCAGGCTGCGGTCGGCGATGCTGGTGGTCCAGCAGCCGCCATGCACCATCAGCACGACGGGATGTTGGCCGACCCCTGCGGGGAGCCACACGTCCACCTTTTGCAGTGCATCCGTGCCATAGGCGATCGTCGCATCGGGCTTCGGCTGTGCCCGTCCGGTCAAGTCGGGCCAACTGAGCAAGGGCGGTTCGGACGTGCGCGGAGTATCGGGCATGGCACCTGCGGGCAAAGTGAGGAGGGCAAGCGAGAGCAACCGGATCATGTCCGCAGGGTGTAATCGCCACGCGACCATCTCGCCACCTGCGAATGCGGCTGCTATCGCGGAGCCATGCCGACCGATTTGACCGATCCCTTCCAGGCCATCGTGGACTCACCCTTCGATAGCGCGCTCAGCGACCGCTATCTGGTCTATGCCCTGTCGACGATCACCGCGCGTTCGCTACCCGACGTGCGCGACGGGATGAAGCCGGTGCATCGCCGCTTGCTCTGGGCGATGCGCCAGCTGCGGATGGACCCGAACACCGCCTATAAGAAATCGGCGCGCGTCGTCGGCGAGGTGATCGGCAAATATCATCCGCATGGCGATTCCTCGGTCTATGACGCGATGGTCCGGCTCGCGCAGGATTTTTCGGTGCGCTATCCGCTGGTTGAGGGGCAGGGGAATTTCGGCAATATCGACGGCGATAACGCCGCTGCCTTCCGCTATACCGAGGCGCGGCTGACGCAAGTCGCGATGGATTTGATGGAAGGGCTCGACGAAGACGCCGTCGGCTTCAAACCCACCTATAATAATGAAGAGCAGGAGCCCGAGCTTTTCCCTGGAGCTTTCCCGAACCTGCTCGCAAACGGTGCGGCGGGAATCGCGGTTGGCATGGCCACCAGCATCCCGCCGCACAACGCCGCCGAACTGTTCGACGCGGCGATCCTGCTGATCGACAATCCGCACGCCGAGGATGCGGCGCTGCTGGAGCATATCAAGGGCCCCGATTTCCCGACCGGTGGGTTGGTCGTCGACAGCCCGGCGTCGATTGCCGAGGCCTATGCTACAGGTCGCGGCGGCTTCCGCGTGCGCGCGCGCTGGCATGTCGAGGATCAGGGGCGCGGCACCTGGAACGCGATCGTCACCGAAATCCCCTACGGCATCCAGAAGGGCAAGTTGATCGAGCAGATCGCGGCGATCGTCAACGACAAGAAGTTGCCAATCCTGGCCGATATTCGCGATGAATCGGATTCCGAAATCCGCATTGTCATCGAACCGCGCAGCCGCACGGTCGAGCCCGACATGCTGATGGAAAGCCTGTTCAAGATGTCGGACCTCGAAGTCCGCTTCAGCCTCAACCTCAATGTGCTCGATGCCAACCGCACGCCGCGCGTGATGAGTTTGCGCCAGGCGTTGCAGGAATGGGTGGCGCATCAGTTCATCGTGCTGCAGCGGCGTACCACGCATCGCCTGTCCAAGATCGCCGATCGGATCGAGCTTCTGCACGGCTATATCGTCGCCTATCTCAATCTCGACCGCGTGATCGAGATCATCCGTACCGAGGATGAGCCCAAGCCGGTGATGATGGCCGAGTTCGAACTGAACGAGCGTCAGGCCGAGGCGATCCTCAACATGCGGCTGCGCAGCTTGCGGCGGCTGGAGGAAATGGAGCTGCGCAAGGAGCGCGACACGCTGGAGGCGGAGCGTGCCGGGCTGGAGGCGTTGCTTGGCAGCGAGGCGCGGCAGCGCACGCGGCTGAAGCGCGACTTCACCAAATTGCGTGAGCGTTATGGCCCCGAGACCAAGCTCGGCAAGCGGCGCACCACCGTGGCCGAGGCGGCCCCGGCGCGCGACATCCCGCTCGAGGCGATGATCGAGCGCGAGCCGATCACCGTCATCCTGTCGCAGCGCGGCTGGATCCGCGCGATGAAGGGGCATGTCGATGCCGCCGGGCTCGCCGCGGTGAAGTTCAAGGAAGGCGATGCGGCGCTGTTCGACTTCACCGCGCACACCACCGACAAGATCATCGTCGCCGCCGAAAACGGGCGCTTCTTCACGCTCGCGGCCGACAAATTGCCCGGCGGGCGCGGCTTTGGCGAGCCGGTGCGGTTGATGATCGATCTCGATGGTGAGATCGGGATCGTCGGTATTTTCCGTGCCGGCATTTCGGAGAAGCTGCTGGTCGCGGCGAGTGACGGTCGCGGCTTCATCGTCCGCACCGCCGACATCCTCGCGGAGACGCGCAAGGGTAAGACCGTGGTGACGCCGCGGATCGGGGCCAAGCTCAAGGTCGTCCGCCCGGTTGCGCCCGAGGCGGATTATATCGCTGCAATAGGCGATAATCGGCGCTTGCTGGTGTTTCCGCTGTCCGAGCTGGCAGAGATGGCGCGCGGGCAGGGGGTGCAGCTGATGCGCTTCCGGGATGGAGGGCTATCCGACGCGATCGCCTTCGTTTTTGCCGAAGGATTGAGCTGGCCAATGGGCGGCGAGAGCGGCCGCATCCGTACCGAAACCGATCTTGCGCCGTGGCGTGCCGCGCGCGGTGCTGCCGGCCGAATGCCACCCAATGGATTCCCCCGCGATAACCGCTTCTAGCGGGCGCAAATGCCAACGGTGTCATTTCACCAACGTACTGAAAAATCGGAAGGTTGAGCGGGTTCTTAACGATTTGACGCTACCGTCACGGCAATGGCGCTCGTTCCGCACCCTGTTTTGGCCCTCTCAACTGCGGCGGATGCGCTGACGCAGGATAATGCTGACGCGCCATCGCTCATGCTCGCCTCGCGGGTGATTGAGTTGCTTCCCATCCCCGCAGCGATGCTGTCGCTGCAGGACATCGGCATCGCGGTCATAGCGGTCAATCGTGCCTATGAAATGGCGGGTCTTGGCATTGGCGATCGTCGGCGCTCGCTGGTCGGGCAAATCGAGGGACGAATCGAGGCGTTTATCAGGGGCGATTCGCTGCGCGCGGAGTTCCAGGTCGAATATGGCGACGCCGTCGATTGCCATTATTATCAGGCAACGTTGGCGCGGCTGGCGCGCAACGCCGATCAGCGGTGTGTCTTGATTCTGGTCGATCAGACCGCCGAGCTGCGCACCGAACACAATCTGCGTCGGGAAATGCTGACCGACAGCCTGACCGGCTTGCCCAACAGGGCCGGTTTCAGCGATCGACTCGAGACGCTGTTGGACGATCCGGCGTCGCGCACCGACTATGCGGTGCTGGTCGTCGATCTCGACCGTTTCAGCCGCGTAAATGCCTGCCTGGGATCGATGGCCGGGGACGAGTTGCTGATCACGGTTGCCCGGCGCTTGAAGGGGGCCTTGCGCGCGCAGGACGTGCTGGCGCGCACCGGCGGTGACGAATTCGGGATTCTGTTGACGTTGGAGGATGGCCCAAGCGACGCCGACCACGTCGCCAAGCGCATCCAGGGAGCGCTTTCCACCCCCTTCCGCCTGTCCGATTTCGAAATTCGTGTCGCCTGCTCGATCGGCATCGCGTTCGGCACGGCGGCGATCGACGATGGCGAGGAGTTGATCCGGCACGCCCAGTTCGCGGTCAAACGCTCGAAGGGAACGGGCAAGACCGAGGCGTATCAGACCCAGGCGTTCGACATTGCGCGCGAGCAATTCGGCATGGAAACTGCGTTGCGCCGCGCGATCGAGCGTGGCCAGATGCGGCTGACCTATCAACCGATTTGCGACCTCGCGACCGGGCGACTGGTGTCGTTCGAATCGCTGGCGCGCTGGCGCGATGAAGCGGGAGTTGAGTATTCGCCCAATGATTTCATCCCCGTGGCCGAAGAATCGGGGCTGATCGTTCCGCTCGGGCGCTGGGCGATCCAGGAAGCGGCGGCGACGCTGGCGCAGTGGGATGCGCGGATGGGGGGCGATTGCGGGGTCAAGCTCGCGGTCAACCTGTCCGCTATCCAGTTGCAGCGCGACGCGATCGCGCCGGTCGTACAGTCGGCGCTTGCCGCCTACGGCCTGGACGGATCGCGCTTTACGCTGGAACTGACCGAAAGCGCGCTGGTGACCGACCCGGACCGCATGGCCGGCATCATGCACGCGCTGAAGGCGCTCGGCACCACCATCGCGATGGACGATTTCGGCACCGGCTATTCCAACCTCGCCTATCTTCAGAAACTGCCGATCGACATCCTCAAGATCGACCGCAGCTTCGTGACGGGGATGCTCGCCGATCGCGACAAGATCGCGATCGTGCGCGCGATTCTGTCGCTCGCACAGGCGCTCGGCATGAAGACCACCGCCGAGGGAATCGAGACCAACGAGCTGTCGCAAACGCTGGCGGCGTTGGGGTGCACCTACGGACAGGGCTATCTCTATGCCCGCCCGCTGGAGGCGGAAGCCGCCTATGCGATGCTGGAATCGCTCAGGAATTGAGCGACGGCGGCGTCGGCAATGGCATTGGCGCGCTCGGCTGAGGGGAAATCCTCGGCGATCCACTGATGTTCGACCAGCTTGAGCAACCGCGCGACATCCGGCCCCTTGTCGACCCCGCGCGCGACGATCGCGCCCCCATTCACCGGGAAGCTCGGCGCAACCCAATCGAGGATCTGGCGCACCGCCAGCACACGCTCCATCGCCGCCGGGATATGCAGCAGCACGCGGTCGATCGCGCCTTCCTGGCCCAGGCGATAGGAGAGCGCCTGCGGGGCGGCGAGATCGGGCGTGAGCGCCGAGACGATGCGTTTGCGCTGCGCATTCGACAGTTTCAGCCGTGCGGCAACATCCTCGCCAACCTTCGCATCGCGGGGGAGCACAGCGGCGAGGCGACGGATCGGGTCGGGGCTGAGGCCCGCCAGTGTCTCGCTGCCCGCGACGTCGGCCAGCGTCTCGACGCCTTCTGCGGTGATCTCCGGCAGGACCGGCCGGAAGATACCGCGCTCGACCATCAGCCGCAGCGTCGCCACCGCATTGGGGGCGACCAGCAGCTTGAGCAGCTCCGCCGCGATCCGTTCGCGGGACAGCGCCATCAAATCATTGGCGCGCGCAGTGCAGGCGTCCAGCCCCGCCGCATCCGGCATATCGCCAAAGCGCGCGTGGAAGCGGAAGAAGCGCAGGATGCGCAGATGATCCTCGGCGATGCGCTGCAACGGATCGCCGATGAAGCGCACGCGGTGCGCCGCCAGATCGGCAAGGCCGCCGAAATAATCGAAGATCTCGCCCGTTTGCGGATCGGCATAGAGCGCGTTGATCGTGAAATCGCGCCGCGCGGCATCCTCCCGCCAATCATCGGTAAAGGCGACGGTGGCGTGGCGTCCGTCGGTTGCAACGTCGCTGCGCAGCGTGGTGACTTCGACCGGAGAGCCATCCGCCAGCACCGCCGTGATCGTGCCATGGGCAAGGCCCGTCGGCACGGCGCGAATCCGCGCGCGGGCGAGCAGGTCGATCACATCCTCGGGCGGGTGACGCGTGGCCAGATCGACATCGGCGACGTCCAGCCCAAGCAGCGAATCGCGCACCGCGCCGCCGACGAAGCGCGCTTCGCCGCGCGCGGCCCCGAGCACCGCGCACAATTCGGCGATCCCCGCGCGCTGCCGCCAGGGCGCGTCGGGCAGCGTCAGGCCGTCCATCGCAGTCGCCGCGAGAGGTTGACGATCATCGCGGCGGTGGCACCCCAGATGCGATGGTCGCCCCAGAAAATCTCGTAATAATGGCGGTTGCGGCCCTGCCACTCGACGCTCGCCTCGATATGGTTGCCCGAATCGAGCAGGAAGCCGAGCGGCACCTCGAACACTTCGGCGACTTCAGCGGCGGCAGGGATGAACGCCAGATCGGGCGGCACTACGCCGATCACCGGCGTCACCTCAAAACCGGTGACGGTGCGATAGCGGTCGGCCTCCCCGACGATGCGGACGTAGGTGCGCGGCAGGGCGATTTCTTCTTCGGCTTCACGCAACGCGGCGGCGACCGGCCCGTCGTCGCCCGGATCGATCCGTCCGCCGGGGAAAGCGATCTGCCCGGCATGGCGCGACAGCGTATCGGTGCGCCGCGTCAGGATCACGCCCGGTTCGGCACGATCGGTCACCGGGATCAGCACCGCCGCCTGAGCGAGCGTGGTGACGATCGCGTCGGGATCGACATGGTCGCCGGTCAACAGCACCGTATCGGCATGGCCATTGGCGAGCGCCTGCTGCAAACGGGACACGAGCGTCATGCGGAGGGCTCCAGCGGGAAGAATGCGCCTGCGCTCCACACGCCGGGCGGCACGTCGCCACCGTCGATCGCCCGTTGCGCCAACTCGTAATAAACCGTGCGCGCCACCACCGCGTCGAGCCCGGCACGCACGTGCAGATAGGGGCGCGGGCCATCCTCGCGCGGCTCGAAACGTAGCGCATGATCGGCATCGGCGGTGACCAGATCGCCGGTATTGAGCCGGAAGGTGAGCGTCGCCACTTTGCCTTCGCCCGACACCTTCATTTCCACCGCAACGAACGGCGCATCCTCGACCACGATGTCGAGCTTCTCGACCGGGGTGACCAGAACGTAGCCGCCATCGGCTTCGCGCCGGAGGATCGTCGAGAACAGCCGCACCATCGCCTCGCGCCCGATCGGCGAGCCCTGATGGAACCACGTCCCGTCACGCGCGATGCGCATTTCGCTGTCGCCGCAATGCGTGGGATTCCAGCGCTCGACCGGCGGCAATTTGCGCGCTTCGGCAAGGCGCGCAATGTCGGCGAGCGACAAAGCGGCGAGATCGGGGATCGGCTCCATCGGCATGTCAGCGGCGGTAGGGCAGGCGGGTCGTTGCGTAAACCCGCGTCAGGCCAGCGCGACGATCCGTGGCGCGAGCAGGCCCGCCCCGCTCGGCACTTTGTCGCCGCGCGCGAGCAGACGATGCCGCTCGACCGGGCCGGGCACGCGCCATTCCGCCGTGCGCGCGGCATCGAAACCGAAGAAGCGGCCATAATATTCGGGATCGCCGATCAGCGTGATTGCATCCGCCAGGCCAGCACCCTCCGCCGCCGCAAGCGCTTGCGCGGTGAGCGCGCGCCCGATGCCGCCTTGCTGCCGCCCGGGTTCGACCGCGACCGGGCCAAGCTGCACCATCGCCACGTCGCGCCCGTCATCTCCGACAAAGCGAATCGGCCAGCATTGGATCGTGCCGACCAACGCGCCATCGTCGAGCGCGGCGAAGCTCAGGGCCGGAATCGCCTCCATCCCTGCGCGAATGCGATAGGCGGTGCGCTCCTGTCGGTTCGCGCCGAAGGCACGGTCGAGCAATCCCTCGACCGCAGCGGGCGCAACATCGGCAATCGGCACATATTCGATCACGGCGATTTCCTCGTCCCCTCGGTGTCCCGCTGGAACGGGCCCATAGACCGAAGGGGCCGCGCGCTTTAGCCTCCACTGCGCTGAACGCAAGTCGAATGGGGGAGTCTTCGTGAAACTTTATGATGCCGCCTGGGCACCAAGCCCGCGCCGCGTTCGCATCTATCTGGCGGAAAAGGGAATCGAGGTTGACCGCGTGCCGGTCGACCTGCGCTGCGATGAACATTTGGGCGAGGCCTTTCTGCGGATCAATCCGCGCGGGGTGGTGCCGGCGCTCGAACTCGATTCCGGCGAGGTGCTGTGCGAATCGTCGGCGATTTGCCGGTATTTCGAGGCGCTGCAGCCAGCACCGTCGCTGTTCGGCGAAAGCGCGCTGGACATTGCGCGGATCGAATCGTGGACGCGGCGGATCGAGCAGGAAGGCTATGCTGCGGCGGTTTATGTCCTGCGCAACCAGCGCGAGGCGTTTCGCGATCGCGGCGTTGCGGGCAAGTGGCCTGCCATCCCGCAAATTCCCGAACTGGCCGAACGCGGCGGTATTTTGTGGGCGGCGTTTACCGCAACACTCGATGCCCATCTCGCCGGGCGCACCTGGATCGCCACCGACGGCTACAGCTTCGCCGATATCTCGGCGCTGGTCACGATCGATTTCGCCAAGGCCGCGCGACTGACGGTGCCGGAGGGCTTCGTCCATCTGCACCGCTGGCACGCCGCCGCATCCGCCCGGAGCAGCGCCGCCGCGTGACGGTTCCCCTGCGCCCGCGATCTGCTATGGCGCGCGCCCATATCGACAAGAAGGGCCAGATTTGACCGACCGCCTGACGCTGAACGTCCACGATCTCGAAGTGATGGTGCTGACCGGCATCTATTCGGAGGAGACGCATCTGCCGCAACCGCTGCGCATTTCGCTGACGGTGGATTTGCAGGTGCCCGATCGTTTCGATCCCGATACGCCGCTGTCAGCCTCGAAAAACTATCTCGATCTGAAACATGCCGCGACCACCGCCCTGCCGACCGGGGTGCATTTCACGCTGGTCGAGGCGGTCGCCGAGCACATTTGCGAAACGCTGTTCCTGCAAGATGCGCGTGTAACGCGGGTCGAGGTGTCGATCGTCAAGCTGGCCATCGCCGAGGCAGGCGAATCGATCGGAATTACGCTGGTGCGGAACCGCCGGTGACGCAGGCGGTGGCCGCGGCGTTGGCAGGGCAGGCGCGCGTCGTGATCGCCGCCGATGCCGCTGCGCTGGCCGAACTCCGGCATACGGTATCCGATTCGCGGGCTGATAGCGGATTGGCGTTGCTCATCATTGCCGAAACCGTCCCAAAATTGGACCGGGCATTGCTGATCGCAGGCATTGGCCCGATCGCGATCGACGCCGCACCAACTATGCGCGTGGCCGCGCTCGATCTCGCTGATGGCGCGCGTGCGGACGATGTCCTCGCCGCCGCGCTCTTTCTGGCAGCGGCGACATCTTCGACTGGCCAGGTGTTGCGCATCGGCGCACGCGATTAGGAGCGTCGGCCGCGATCGCAGGCCCCAAGCGCAGTGATGACCAAGGCATAATCCTCGCGGGCGACCGTCGCATCGTCGCCGGACGAGTGCAGCACCGCGTCGGGCAAGGTCGCGGGCAAGCTGCACGCCAGCCGATACCATAACAGCGTGTCGCGCGGCGGCGGCGGCGCGGCGGCATCCACCACTTCGCTCAAGGCGACCGACCAGCGCGGCGCTTCGCCCGCCTTTCGCTCGATCGTCAGCGAAATCGGGCGGTTGTCCGCCGTCGACAGGAAGATTTGCGTTTCCCCCGAACCGGGCAGATCACCCGGCGTGTGAAAGGCGTTAGCGATGCCCGTCACAGTCGGCGGTGCGTCGGGGGCGAGCGTTTCGCGAACGATTCGCCGCGTCAACGCATCGCCAGCCGCCGACCATCCGCGCTGGGCGTCGGGGCGGATGAGCTGGATCTGCCCGACCTGGTCGGGCACGGCGCGGGCGAAGAGCAACACCCGGCTCTTGCGATATTGCGGCGCGCGGCCATGGGCGTCGAGCGGCACGTCCAGCGTATAGCCAAGCCGCGCGGGCATGGCATCGGTGCCGCGAATCAGTGCCGAGACGTCGGCTTCCACATAAAGGCGCGCCATACTGGGCGGGAGGCCTGCCGAATCGGTCGGCTTGAGCCGGACGGTGCTGCGAATGGTCGCATCGACGATAACCGGAGCCGCGACGACGAGATCTGCATAATCGGCATAAGCAGGCGCTGGCGCGGCACTTTCCGCAGCGATCGGAGCATGTTGCGCTGCAACGGTGGAGGGGGCGGAAAGTCCGACAATTGCGACGGTCAGGGCGATTTTTGGGAACTTTGGCATTCCCAACGGGTATCCGAGGAAGCAATTTTTATACAGAAATAATTCTGCCATGCGGCGGTTGTACGTTTGTTGCGTGAGACAAAGCGTTTGCGTCGTTGTTTTCGGCGCGATAGAGGTTGGGCCTGTCCAGGATATATTAGCCCATGGCAGGCCGGAATAACGAGCGGACGTTACGGATCGGCTTGGACCGTCGTGACCGGAAAAGAGGAGTTTCGTTTCTGAATGGCTTACGCTGATCGCAATACGAGTGGCAGCCGCGTGGTTTCGATCGTGATCGTGTCGATCATTGTCGCGCTGTTCGCGTGGGGTTTCGTGAACGGTCTGACCTTCAAATACATCAAGAAGGTTACCGAAAAGCTGAACACCTTCGACGTCGTTGAACCACCGCCGCCCCCACCCGACAAACCGCCGCCCCCGCCGCCCGAGCAGCCGCAGCTTCAGACCCCGCCGGTCGTGTCGCCGCCGCCGATCGTGCGCGTCACGGCACCGCCCCCTCCTGTGGTCTCGGTTGCCGTCCCGCCGCCCGCGTTGGTGATTACGCCGCGCGCCGCAGCGCCGGCTCCGGTTCCGGTTGCTGCTCCGCCAGCGCCGCGTGTCTCACAGGCGGCTGGCCTGAAGGGTAACCCAGCTGAGTACTTCGACGCGGACTCGTATCCTTCGGATGCGCTTGCGGCTGAAGCTTCAGGCCGTGTCATCGCAACCCTAACGGTGGGCACCGATGGCCGCGTTACGGACTGCGTTATTGTAACGTCGAGCGGCAATGCCAGCCTCGATCGCACGACCTGCGCCATTTCCAAGCGGCGGATCCGTTTTTCGCCTGCGAAGGATGAGAGCGGCAACCCGATTACGTCGACTTACCGCCTTCCGGTTCGTTGGACGCTACCGCAGTAACAGCAATTCTCGGGCGAGAGCCTCGACGTAGTACTTCAAGAAGGAATTTTTCGCATGTCCACCACCATTCTTGCTGCCGGTGCATCGGCTGCCGACAATTTCGGTTTCATGAACGCGATGAAGCAGGGCGGCCCCGTCACCTGGACGACGGCTGCAATCCTGACCATCTTCCTGTTCTTCACGCTCTACATCCTGTTCACCAAGCTGTTCGAACAGCAGAAGATCATCAACCAGGGCCGTCGCGTCCGTGCGACTTTCTGGAACGCGAACTCGCTGCGCGAAGGCGCTGCCAAGCTCGAGAAGAACTCGGCTTATAAGCAGATCGTCGACGACGGCATCGAAGCGCAGGAACAGCATTCGCGCCTGACCGATCCGGTCGAAGCGCATGACTGGCTGCACGGTTCGCTGCAGCGTTCGGAAGCGGCGATCAACTCGCAGCTCGGTGGCGGTCTCGCCTTCCTCGCAACCGTCGGCGCAACCGCACCGTTCGTTGGTCTGTTCGGTACGGTGCTTGGTATTTACCGCGCACTGATCGGCATCGGCCAGGCTGGCCAGGCATCGATCGACAAGGTCGCCGGCCCGGTCGGTGAATCGCTGATCATGACCGCCTTCGGTCTGGTCGTCGCGGTTCCCGCCGTGCTCGCCTTCAACTTCCTGCAGCGCCGTAACAAGGGCATTGCCGAGCATCTCAGCGCGTTCTCGAACGACGTGCTCGGCTACCTCGCCTCGAACGGTGCGGTTCGTCCGGCCGCTCCTGGCAAGAAGGCTCCGACCGCAACTGCGCCGAAGCCTGCCACGACCACGGCTGGCCAGGCCGGCGGCGTGCAGACCCGCGTCTAAGAGTACCGAACGGGGCCGCTCCCAGCGGCGGCCCCGTTTCTTTCGCCGCCCGGCTTTATCGGGTGGCCTGACCGATACGAATAGGATGGCCTTTCATGGCGATTAGTACAGGTGGCGGCGGCGATGACGCCCCGATGTCCGACATCAATACGACGCCGCTCGTCGACGTCATGCTGGTGTTGCTCATCATCTTCCTCATCACGGTTCCGGCGATCGTGCAGTCGGTCAAGCTGAAGCTGCCGGACGTGCGGTACGACCCGACCGTGACCAAGCCCGAGAACGTCTCGCTCTCGATCACCAAGGATAGCGACGGCAAGTGCGCCATCTATTGGGGTTTGACGCGGGTTACGCACGAAGAGCTGCTCAAGCGCGCGACCGACAAGCTCGAAGAGATTGTCAAAAAGGCTGGCGGTGCTCAGAATTTGACGACCGAAGATCTGCCCGAGGCGCATATCCGCGGCGACGTGGAAACGCCGTATCGCTGCATCGGTGGCGCGATCTACACGATGCAATCGGCTGGTTTCGCCAAGGTCGGCTTCATTTCGGAACCGCCCCCCACGGGTGGCCCGTCGGCGTAATGCGTGCGGTAGCACCAAGGAGTATTTGACATGGCAATCAGCAGTGGCGGCGCCGAAGGCGAGCCCATGATGGACATGAACACGACGCCGCTGATTGACGTCATGCTCGTGTTGCTCATCATGTTCATCATCACCATTCCGATCCAGACGCACGCGGTGAAGGTCGATCTTCCGATCAATGATCCATCCGCGAAGAAGCCTGACGTCGACCCACAAAAGAACAAGATCGTCATCCAGCCGGACGGCGTGATCCTGTGGAACGGCGCGCCGACCGACGAGGCGACGCTGCAGCAATATCTGGTGCAGACGACCCAGCTCAACCCCGAGCCCGAGCTGCACTTCCAGCCGGACCCGGCAGCGAAGTATGAAAAGGTCGACAAGGTTCTGGCGATCATCAAGCGCTCGAACGTCTCGAAGCTCGGCTTCATCGGCAACGAGCAATATCGTAACGACTTCTGATCGTCGCGATCTGTCGATGCACAATCAGGGCGGTCCTTCGGGGCCGCCTTTTTTGTGCGCGGTGTTTGCGGGGTATTGGATGGACGATCCGCAGGAGCGGGAAGACCATGCTTTGCCCGTTCGTTTCGAGCGAAGTCGAGAAACAGCGCCACGCGCTGTGCTAGGTTTCTCGACTTCGCTCGAAACGAACGGACGGAGGTCGTTCGCGGAACAGCAACTCAGCTCTGAAGAGCGGATTCTGATATTCCCCCCTTTCGCAGGAGGGGCGTTCCGTTGACTTTGGCCCGCTTACAGCCGCGGCAACGTTACCCCGCGCTGGCCCATATATTTGCCTGCACGGTCGGCGTAGCTGGTCTCGCACGGCTCATTGCCTTCGAGGAACAGGAACTGGCACGCGCCCTCATTGGCGTAGATTTTGGCGGGCAGGGGGGTGGTGTTGGAAAATTCGAGCGTAACATGCCCCTCCCAGCCGGGTTCCAGCGGGGTGACGTTCACGATGATGCCGCAGCGCGCATAGGTGGATTTGCCGAGGCAGATCACCAGCACGTCGCGCGGGATTCGGAAATATTCGACCGTGCGCGCCAGCGCGAAGCTGTTGGGCGGGATGATGCAGACGTCGGTCTTGCGATCGACGAAGCTGTTCGCCGCAAAATCCTTGGGATCGACGATGACGCTGTCGATGTTGGTGAAGATCTTGAACTCGTCGGAGACGCGTGCGTCATAGCCGTAGGAGGACAGGCCGTAGCTGATGCAGCCTTCACGCTTCTGCCCGTCGACGAACGGCTCGATCATGCCGGTGGCGAGCGCTTGCTCGCGGATCCAGCGGTCGGACATGATCGACATGCGAATGATTCCCCTATGGTGTCGGTCTTCGGTCCCCGCGTTTCGCCGGAAATAGCGGTGCGGGCAAGGGGCTGCCGCGTTCGTCTCGCGCGGCTACCCCGCAGCGCCCAAGCCCAGATCCTTTGGCCCGAAGGCGTGTGGCAGCAATTCGGAAATGGTACGCCGCTCGACCGCATCGCCCTCGGCCGCGCCGCACCAGACGAGGATATCGCGCCCGGCCATATCGGCGGCTTCGTTGATGACCTGGCGGCAGCGCCCGCAGGGGCCCACCGGGGCGTTGCCGGTCGGGCGGCCATCCGCGTCCATCGCCCCGCCAATCACGCCGATCGCTACCACCTGGCGCAAGTCGCCGCCGCTGTTGACGGTGGCGAGTGCCACCGTCTCGGCGCACAGCGACAGGCCATAACTGGCATTTTCGAAATTGGCCCCGGTCACGATCCGTCCGTCCGCCAGCAGCACTGCCGCACCGACGGCGAAGCGCGAATAGGGGGCATGCGCATTGCGCGCGGCGGCGCGTGCGGCGGCGATCAGCGTGTCGCGGGTGCTGTCTTCGGTCATGGTGCTACTACGTCCCAATGGATCGGTCCGTCGACGCCGTCGATGCGCCGCGTGCCGTTTGCCTGCCACATCCGCCAACGCCTTGCTGGATAATCGGGCGGAAAGAAATCCTGCACCGCCCAGACGGGACGCGGGATTGCCAATGTCACGCCGTAGGCCGCGTCAAACGCTTTGCTGACCTTGAGCAGCACCGGCTTGCCGGTGTGCGATTCGACCATCGTGATGTAGCGGCGCAGCTCGTCGAGCACGATCGGCCCCGCTGGGCGCGTGGGACAATCCGCCGCGAAATCGAGTTCCAGTGCCGCAGGCAGGGCGTTTTCGTCGCGCGGCACGGTGGTGTTGAACAGATTGGCCTGGTCGGTGGCGAGGCGGCAGATCGAATAAAGATGGCTGGCACCGCGCCGCAGCCCGGTTTCATAAAGGCCAGTCCAGTTTTCCAGAAAACGCGTATCGCGCTTGTCGGCACCGCTGGTCGCGCGGACATAGGCGAAATCGGCCCCTGCGCGCTTCACCGCCCACCAATCGATCGTTCCGTTCGCCTCGGCGATATCCACGCCCTGAAAGGGGTATTTGTCGGACGGCCGCCAATGGTGCATCCAGGTCCAGCCCGCCGCATACGCTATGCCAATGGTGATGATGACGGCACCGGCCAGGCCGATCCGCTTTTTCCAACGCCCCATGCTGCCCGCTTTACCCCTTGATGTGCAGGACGCAAATCAGCGTGAACAGCCGACGGGCCGTATCGAAATCGATGTCGATCTTGCCCTCCAGCCGCTCTTTCAGCAACGCGGCGGCGTCATTGTGGACGCCGCGCCGGGCCATATCGACCGTTTCGATCTGGGCGGGCGTGGCGTTGCGGATCGCCTGATAGTAACTGTCGCAAATCGCGAAATAATCTTTGATCGGGCGACGGAAGCGCCCCATGCCGAGGATGTAGGTTTCGAGATGGGTGCCATCCTCGCGGTGGATGCCGATGCCGAGCCGTCCTTCCTCGACCGTCAGATCGATCTTGTACGGGCCGGCATAGCCGTCGGGATACGCCTTTTGCGGCGCAAAATGGTTGCCCTCGATCAGGTCGAAGATCGCGATCCGCCGTTCCTGTTCGATATCGGCCGAGCGCCACAGGATGGTGCGCTCGTCAAGGGTTACGGCAATGATGCGCGGGTCGGACATGGCGCAGCCGTAGCCGGGCGGCGCGCGCGCGACAATCCATCGCGCCCGGTCGAAGCGTCAGGCCTCGACCGTCAGCACTTCGATCGTCGCCTCGGCGCATCCGCCGTGCCGCGCGAGCGCGGTTACCGTGGCATCGGCGACGAGATGTCCGCGCAGCGTCAGTTCGGCTTCGGCCAACGCACCGAGCCAGCGGGCCAGCGCCGCCTCGTCGGGCGCATCCAGCGTCAACCGATGTTGTGCGCCGACGAAGGTCGCGCTGGCCCAGCGTGTGCTGTGCACGGTGCCGATCGTGATGGCACATCCTTGCGTGCGAGCATCGCGTTCCAGCGCCCGGCGGAGCAGCGTGGCGGCATCGGGGCCGCGGCTCATGGTCGCGCCTGCTGTTCGGCGAGGAAGGCCTCGATCCGGCGTACCATGCGCGGGCCGGGTTCGCGACCGCGCCGCAGGTCGTGGACAAGCCGTGGGTCCCGCACTGCGAGCCGTCCGAACTTGGTCGGTGGCATTGCCGTAGCCTTCAGATAGCGATCGATCTTCTGCAGCACCGACATGTCCAATCTCCCGTGATTCGCGTTTAAGTTCACGATCTGTTCCATTTTCCAACTTGTCTAGGAAATTTCCTATGGCTATCGTGTCGGATATGGAGCGAGGCGATCCCCGGGCGCGGTTGGCGGCGCTGATCGATGGCGACACGGCGAGCTATGCCGCGCTGTCGCGGATGCTGCGGCGTAACGATGCCTATCTGCAGCAATATGTGCGAAGGGGGACGCCGCGCGATCTGGCGGAGCGCGACCGTGCGCTGCTCGCGGCCTATTTCCGGGTGGATGCGGCCGAACTGGGTGGTCCGCCGTCAACGCCGATGGCGACGATCCGACGGCTGAACGTCGAGGTGTCGGCTGGGCCGGGGGCGATCGCGAACGATGATCCGGGCGAGGCGGACATGCTGCTCGACCCCCGCTTGCTCGACGATTTGCGGCTGCGTCCGGCCAGCGCGGCGATGCTGCGTGCGCGCGGCGATTCGATGCTGCCGACCATCGCCGATGGCGACCAAATCGTGGTCGACGAACGCGACACGCGTGTGAGCGCGAGCCCCGCGATCTTCGTGCTGCGGCGGGATGGTGTGCTGTTGGTCAAGCGGGTCGCGAAAGTGGCCGAAGGCTTTGTTATCTCCAGCGACAATCCCGTTTATCCTCCGATCCGTTCGACGTCGGTGGACGTGATCGGTCGCGTCGTGTGGCTGTCGCGGACGTTGCGTTGAGCTATTTGCGTCGGTCGACCAGCCACAGGGCGAGCGACAGCACACCGCCCAGCGCAATCCCGACCAGGAAGCCCCGCGTCGGCCCGATCGGCGAGAACAACCCGATCCCGGCACCTGCCATCGCACCGATCGCGATCAAAAAACCGCCCGCGAGCGGCGTCCGGGGAGAGGGGGAGCGTGCCATGCGGGCGCTTTGCCATGTCCCGGTGCAGGACGCCAGCGTCCCATCGTGAGAGAATTCTGCGGTCTGGTGGATCGCGTTAACCCTGATGGGGGCCGAATTGCCGCGTTTTCGCGAAACTGGCACGGGGCGTGTTTCCTCGATGTTTGCACGCTTGCGGGCCAGAAATTTGCGCGGAGAGTTGATGACCTGCTTGCCTTACCTCGCGGACCGCGCCGCTTTCGTCGATGCGACCGATTTGATCACGATATTTGGCGATGAGGCGGCGCTGGAGGCGGCGGCGCGCGCCGACCGCAGTCGCGACCTCGGCAATTATCTGCACTTTTGTCGATGGCGGCAGATCGAGCGGCTGATCGTGTTGCTTTCGGCCGACCGTGCGGTCGGCACGGTTCATTGAGCGGCGGCCAAATCGGCGACTAAGCCCCTGTCACTGCGGGCGCAGCCGGGCTAGGACGAGCCATGGCGTTGTCGGTCGGGCGGCGGGGCGTGTCGTTGGCCGCCGCCGGAGTCCTTTGTGTGTTTTGCCCGCGTGCGATGGCGCAAGTGCGTCCGTCGACCGATCCGGCTGACCCCAAGGTATCGCCGCTCGATCCGCAATCGCCGCTTGCGCCGTTGCCGGGGTTGGGGGTCGACTGGCCCGATTTGTCCAAGGCCCCGCCCGAGCCGGTTTCGGCGGATACGCCAACCGCGCTGACCGGGGACACCCGCTATGATTTCCGCGTCGACGGGATCGACGATGTCGCCAGCAGCCTGCTCAGCGATCGTTTCGCCCAGTTGTCGACCCTGAAAGCCAATGTCGGCCAACCCGCCAATGCCGCGCAGCTCGATCGCCGCGCGCGCGAGGACGCAACCCTGCTCACGACATTGCTGCGCGCCGAAGGCTATTACGACGCGCACGTGACGACGCGGGTGGAACCGGCTGCGCGACCGCTGGTCGTGCTGGATGCCGAGCCGGGGCAACTCTACACCTTCGCGGGTGTCAACGTCGCAGGGGTGGAAGCGGCGGGCGCGAAGGCGCAAACGCTTCGCCACGCCTTCGGGGTCAATCCGGGCGATGCCGTCAATTCGGATGCCGTGGTCGCGGGCGAGACGAGCCTGCGCACCACGATCAACGATCGCGGTTTCCCGTTTGCCGTGGTTGGCGATCCGCAAATCGTCGTCGATCGCGCCGCGCACACCGCCACGCTGGACATGGCGGTGGTACCGGGGGCCGAGCGCCGCTTCGGCAAGATCGTGATGACTTCGGGCGACAAGGTGTTCGGGGCCAAGCATGTGCAGGACATTGCCCGCTTCGTCCCCGGCCAGACCTATGATGCCTCTGCGCTGGTCGATTTGCGGCGGGCGGTGATTCAGACCGGGCTGGTATCGTCGACCAAGATCGAGCCCGTCGAAGGCACCGAGCCGGGCACGGTTGATATTGCGGTCGGCCTGGAACCGGCACCGCCGCACACCATCGCCGGGGAGCTTGGCTACGGCACTGGCGAAGGCGCGCGCGCGGAAGTGAGCTGGACGCACCGCAATCTGTTCCCGCCCGAGGGCGCGCTGACGCTGCGCGGTGTGCTCGGCACTGAGGAGCAATTGGCGAGCGTCATCTTCCGCCGCAACAATTTCGAAGGGCGCGACCGCGTGCTGACCTTTCAGGCGGCTGCCTCCAACCTGAAGCGCACCGCCTATCAGGCGCGCACCGTGTCGCTCTCGGGCAGCCTGGAGCGGCAGACCAACATCTTCTTCCAGAAGAAGTGGACCTGGTCGCTGGGCGGGGAGCTTGCCGCGTCGGACGAGCGCGATGTGATCGTCACCACCGGTGCCCCGCGTCGGCGTACCTATTTCATTGCCGCCCTGCCGACCTCGCTCAGCTATGACGGGTCGAACGATTTGCTCAACCCGACGCGCGGCTTCCGCCTGAGCGGACGCTTCTCGCCCGAGGCGTCGCTGGAAGGATCGATCTTTGGCTATGCCAAGATGCAGATCGACGCCAGCGCCTACCAACCCATCACGGCGGGCACGGTGCTGGCGGGACGCATTCGCCTGGGCACCATCGCGGGTGCCCCGCGCGATGCGGTGGCACCGTCGCGGCGCTTCTACGCCGGTGGCGGGGCGTCGGTGCGCGGTTATGGCTATCAGGACATCGGCCCGCGCGACCCCAATAACGATCCGATCGGCGGGCGCAGCCTTGCCGAATTTTCGCTCGAGGCGCGGGTCAAGGCGTTTGGCCATTTCGGCGTGGTGCCGTTCTTCGATGGCGGCAACATCTACACCGGCGGCATCCCGACGCTGGGCGGAATGCGCTACGGCACCGGCATTGGCGTGCGCTATTATTCCAATTTCGGGCCGATCCGCATCGATGTCGGCACGCCGGTAAACCCCGCCAAGGGCGATCCGCGCGTCGCCGTCTATGTCTCGTTGGGGCAGGCGTTTTGACCGGGGACTCGCTCCCGGAGACGGTTGAAGCCGCACCTGTCCCGCCGCGCCGCCGCCATTGGGGGCGGATTGTGCTGGGTGCGGTGCTCGGCCTGCTGCTGGTGCTGCTCGCCGCGCTGGGGCTGGTCGATACCGCGATCGGGCACCGGATGATCGCCGATACCATATCCGGACTGCGGCCCGCCAATGGCTTGCGCTACAGCATCGGGCGGATCGAGGGATCGATCTACAACCGCGCGACGCTGATCGATGTGCGCGTGCGCGACCCGAAGGGACTGGTGTTTGCGGCACCGCGTGCCGACCTGCATTGGTCGCCGCTGCGCTGGCTCGACAATCGGCTGGATATCACCAGCTTGCGCATCCCGAGCGCGACACTGGCCAAATTGCCCGAGACGCGCCCGACCGAGACCAAGGGGCCGATCCTGCCGGGGGTCGATATTCGCATCGGGGCGTTGGCGGTGGACCGGCTGATCGTCGGGCGCGCGGTGACCGGGGTCGAGCGGATCGGGCGGTTGCGGGCACGCGCGGACATCCACAATCGCCGCGCGCTGATCGATCTTGCAGCGATGGTGGCAGGGAGTGACCGGCTGCGCGTCCACCTCGACGCCGAGCCCGATCGTAACCGGCTGGAGGTCGCGGCGCAGGCGCGCGGCAGCGCCAAGGGCGTGCTCGCCAAGCTCGCGGGGGTCGCGCGACCGATTGCGCTCGACATTGCCGGCAAGGGAAGCTGGCAGAGCTGGCAGGGCAGCGCGATTGCCGATGTCGGGCCGACGCGGCTGGTCGATCTCGCGCTGACCAACCGGGCCGGGGCCTATACGCTTTCGGGTGTCCTGACGCCTGCCCCGCTGGTGCATGGCAAGCTCGAACGGCTGACCGCCCCGCGCGTGCTGGTCAATGGCGGCGCGACGCTGGTCGACCGGCAGCTCAAGGGTACGCTCGCGCTGCGTTCGGTGTCGCTCAGCCTCACAGCCGACGGCACGCTCGATCTGGCTGAAAGCGCCTATCGCACTGTGCGGCTCCACGCGATCCTGCTGCGGCCACCGGCTTTGTTCCCCAACATGACGGGGCGCGCGATCGAATTGCGCACGATCCTCGATGGCCGTTTCGCTACAGCGGCCTTCGACTATCGCCTGACCGCGGTGCGCTTCGCCTTTGACAATACGGGCTTTGAGGATTTCCACGCCGCCGGGCGCGGGCATTTGTCGAAACAGCCCGTGCTGCTGCCGATCCACGCTGTGGCGGCGCGGGTTACCGGGGTTGGCGACGTGGCGGGCGGTATCCTGCGCAATCTTACGATCGATGGCGTGCTGCGGGTGACCTCCAAGCTCGTCATCGGTGATGATCTCAAGCTCAGCTCGGACAAGCTCAACGGGCGCATCAACCTGCTGCTCGATCTCAGCGACGGGCGCTATGATATTGGTCTAAATGGCGGCTTGGGGCGCTACCGCATTCCCGGCCTCGGCGTGATCGATGTGCAGACGGAGCTCAAAGCAGTGCCGGGCCCCGGCGGCCACGGCACGCGCGTCGTCGGGCAGGGCACGGCGCGGATGCTGACGCTGGAGAATGCGTTCTTCCGGTCGCTGGCGGGTGGGCTGCCGCGCCTTGTCACCGGGCTTGAGCGGACCCCCGACGGGATCCTGCACCTAAACCATCTCGTGCTGACCGCGCCGCAAATCCGGATCACCGGCAATGGCTATCGCCGCCGCGACGGCACCTTCCATTTCGAAGGGGTTGGCCAGCAAGCAACCTATGGCCCGCTGACGTTGAAGCTCGACGGCAAGATCGACCATCCGACGCTCGATCTGGTGTTCAAAAGCCCCAACGAGACGATGGGTTTGAGCGATGTGGTCGCGCATCTCGATCCGACCGCCGAGGGCTTTACCTTCACCGCGCGCGGCGGGTCGCGGCTGGGGGCGTTCAGCGGCAATGGCGCGATCCTGCTGCCCAAGGGCGGCGACGGGACGATCGCAATCGCCGATCTCGCGGTGAGCGGCACGCACGCCAAGGGCCCGCTGCGGATCGTGCCCGGCGGGTTCGACGGGACGCTTGCCGTTGCGGGTGGCGGCTTGTCGGGCGCATTGCTGTTCCGTCCGGTGGGCGAGCATCAGCGGATCGAAGCGCATCTGGATGCGACGGCGGCACGATTGAGCGATGCGGTGGTGCTGCGGCGCGGGCATCTCGATGCGGTGGCGCTGCTCGATCCGGCGGGAACGTCGATCGAGGCGAGCGTGAACGGCGCGGGGCTGCGGCGCGGGGCGCTGGTGATCGGGCGCTTTGCCGCGCGCGCCTCGCTGCGCGGCGGTACCGGCACCATCACCGCCTCGATTGCCGGGTCGAGCGGGCGCGCCTTCGATATCCAGTCGCTCATCCGCGTGACCCCTGACAATTATACCGTCACGGCGCAGGGCACGCTCGATCGTCGTCCGCTGAAGCTCGTTACACCGGCGGTGTTTACGCGCGATGGCGATGGCTGGCGTCTGGCCGCGACCGATCTCACTTTTTCCGGTGGCGATGCCAAGCTGTCGGGCCGCTTCACCGGCAAATCGAGCGCGATCGACGCGACGCTGGCGCGGATGCCGCTGTCGATCCTCGATATTGGTTATCCGGGGCTGGGGCTGGGCGGCAACGCCTCCGGCACCTTGTCCTATGCGCAGGGCGGCGGCGCTGCCCCGACGGGCAAGATCGACATGACGGTGCGCGGGCTCACCCGTTCGGGATTGATCCTGTCGTCGCGCCCGGTCGATGTCGGGATTGCCGGAGTGCTGTCGCCAGACCGCATCGCCGCGCGCGCGGTCGCCGCCACCGGTGGCAAGACCGTGGGCCGCGCGCAAATGTTGCTGACATTGCCTGCAGGGCCCGATCTGGCGACGCGTGTGTCCAATGCGGGGGCGTTTGCGCAGCTTCGTTATGATGGGCCTGCCGACACTATCTGGCGACTGACCGGGGTTGAACTGTTCGATCTTACCGGCCCGGTCGCGATCGGCGCGGATGTGGGCGGCACGATCGCCAACCCGCAGATCAGCGGCGTTGTCCAGGCCAAGGGCGCGCGCATCGAAAGCGCGACGACCGGCACCGTCTTGACCAATGTGCAGGCGGCCGGACGCTTTGGCGGGTCACGCCTCACGATCGATCGCTTCGCCGCAGAGGCAGGCAAGGGCGGGCACGTCAACGGCAGCGGCACCTTCGATTTCGCGGCGAAGAACGGCCTCGGGCTCGATCTGACCTTGCAGACCGATCATGCGGTGATGATCGCGCGCGACGATATCGGCGCAACCGTCACCGGCCCGTTGCGCTTCCAGTCGGATGGGGCAGGGGGGACGATTTCGGGCGATCTGAAGCTCGACAAGGCGCGCTATCGCCTGGGCCAGGCAAGCGCCGCCAGCGCGGTGCCGCAACTCGCCATTCGCGAAATCAACGTGCCCGGCGGCGGCGCTGAGGATGATGAAGCGCCGCGCGCGCCGTGGCAGCTCGCCATCCATGCGCGCGCGGCCAATCAGGTACTGGTCACCGGGCTTGGCCTGCGCAGCGAATGGTCGGCGGACCTCAAGATCGGCGGCGCGCCCGACAATCCCGCGATCACCGGTCGCGCCGATCTGGTGCAGGGCAATTACGATTTCGCCGGGCGCAGCTTTGCGCTCGAACGCGGCAAGATCCTGTTTGCCGGCGAAGTCCCCGCCAATCCGGCGCTGGATATCTCGGCCAATGCCAACACTACCGGGCTGAACGCCTCGATCAACGTCACCGGCCCGGCGCTCAAGCCCGAAATCACCTTCTCCAGCGTGCCTGCCTTGCCGCAGGACGAATTGCTGTCGCGGCTGTTGTTCGGCACGTCGATCACCAATCTGTCCGCCCCCGAGGCGTTGCAACTGGCCTCGGCAGTGGCGGCGCTGCAGAACGGCAAAGGCGGGCTGGATCCGATCAACGCGGTCCGCCGCGTGGCCGGGCTCGACCGCTTGCGCATCCTTCCCGCCGACGCGCAGACCGGGCAGGGCACCTCGGTCGCGGCGGGCAAATACATCACGCGGCGCTTTTATGCCGAGATCGTCACCGACGGAGCCGGCTATTCGGCGACGCAGGTCGAGTTCCAGGTGACGCGTTGGCTGTCGGTGCTGTCGACGATCTCGACGCTGGGACGGCAAAGCGCAAACTTGCGCGTATCGAAGGATTATTGAGGCGGGGAGCAGGCGGTGGCGGAAACCAAGACCGACGAATATCTCTCGGCACTCTTTGCGGACTCCTACAAGCGCGAGTTGGACGCCGATGAGGCAATCTGGCGCTCGCTGCCGTTTTTCGCGGCGATCCTGGGCCTTGCCGTCGCCGTCCTGCCGAGCATTTATCGCTCGGCCTTTTCGGTGCGCGATCCGGGCTGGACGATCGCGGTGGTGTTTCTGTTGGTTGGATCGGTCGGGTGCTTTGTCATCGCGGGGCGCTGGTTTTGGGATGTCATCCGCCTGCGCGACTATCGTTATCCGCCCAATGATGTCGAAATCCTGGATTATGCGCAGACCTTGGGCACCTTCTATCAGGACATTGGCAAGAAAGCGGTCGAGCGAGACGGTCTGGTTCGCGACGATTTGCGGACGCTGATGATCGGTGAGTTCGCCGATGCCGCGACACGCAACAGGCGAAACAACGTTGCGAAGGCCAAGGCTCGGAGCCAGGTACTGCTATTCGTGATGACCGGCTTCCTGCTCGCATTCTGCGCGGAAGCGACTATATTGCTGGCAGAGGCGTTCACCACTCCGAGCGAGCGGTGCCGCCCTGGAGGTAAAGCCAATGCCGGATCTGCCCAAAACTGCCGAAACGCAGCGGCCCCCGCAAAAGCCGCTGCCGCCCAAGCACCATATCGTGCGCGAGGGCGCGAGCTTCACGCTGAAAAGCTTCAGCCCGCCCGCCCGCAAACCGGCGTAACGCCTTAACCGATCATGCGCGGGCGGCTAGGTGCCGCCCGCGCATGGCTCAGGCAGGCTCGCCGATCACGGTCTTGACTTCCATAAAGTCGGTCAGCCCGAACTTGCCGTTTTCCCGTCCATTGCCCGATTGCTTGTAGCCGCCGAACGGCGCGTTGCCGTCGGGGCTCCACGAATTGATCGTCACCAGCCCGGCGCGCAGCCGTGGTGCGATTTTGGCGGCCTTGGCGGCATCGCCCGAAATCGTCGCGGACAGGCCGTAGGGCGTGCCGTTGGCGATCTTCACCGCTTCGTCTTCGGTGTCGTAAGCGATGATCGTGGCGACCGGGCCGAACACTTCCTCCTGCGCGATGCGCATGGCGGGGGTTACGTCGGTGAACAACGTCGGCTTGATGAAATAGCCGACATTGCGCCCGTCGGGCCGCCCGGTGCCGCCGGTGACCAGCGTCGCGCCTTCGTCGATCGCCGACTGGATCAGGCCCTGGATCTTGTCGAACTGCGCCTTGTTGACGACCGGGCCGATATGCGCGCCCATTTCGGCCGGGTCGCCCACTGGTGTGCCCTCCATCATCGCCTTGACGATGCCGGTGGCGTCCGCGACCTGGCTTTTGTGCACCAGCAGGCGCGTGGGCGCGATGCAGCTTTGGCCCGAATTGGCGAGCACGCCCTGCACCGTCGGGGGGAGCACCGCTGCCAGGTCTGCCCCTTCGATCACCAGATTGGCCGCCTTGCCGCCCAGTTCCTGATGCACGCGCTTGACCGTCGCCGCCGCATTTTGCGCGATCGCGATTCCGGCGCGAGTCGATCCGGTGAAGCTGACCATATCCACGTCCGGGTGCGCCGACAGCGCCGAGCCGACGCCCGCGCCGTCGCCATTGACCAGGTTGAACACGCCCGCCGGAACGCCTGCGGCGTCGAGGATTTCGGCCAGGATCACCGCGCAGCCGGGCGATTCCTCGCTGGGCTTCAGGATCATCGTGTCGCCCGCCGCGAGGGCAGGCGCGACCTTGGCGGTGATCTGGTTGAGCGGCCAGTTCCAGGGGGTGATCATCGCGACGACGCCCAACGGCTCATGCACCACGCGCGCGCGGCCGAGCTGTTCGTCGAACTGGAAGGCGTTGAGCGCCTTCAAGGTCGAGATGAAATGTCCGAGCCCTGCGGGGACTTGCGCGGCCGTGGCAAAGCCGATCGGCGCGCCCATTTCCTGGCTGACCGCCTGCGCCAGATCAGGAATGCGCTTCTTATATTCTTCGATGATCCGTTCGAGCAGCGCAGCACGTTCGGCGACGGTGGTCTGCGAGTAGGTCTCGAACGCTGTCCGCGCGGCGGCGACGGCGGCATCGACATCGGCGGGGGTGCCGAGCGTGATTTCGCTGCAGGGCTGCTCGGTCGCGGGGTTGATCACCGCGTGGCGCGTGCCGCCGATGCTGTCGACCCAGGCACCGTTGATATACTGTTTGAGGTAGCTCTTCATCGCCGCTCTCCACCGTCTTGAATTTCTGGTACGCGACGACAAATGGAGCGGGACGAAATAGGTTGCAACCCGAAACGTACGTCGTCGGTTAGGGCGGTTCGATAAGGAGATAGGCAAATGGCACGCGTTGCGCGGATCGACCGCATTGGTGGCCCCGAAGTGATCGAATGGGGCGATGTGAATTTGCCCGATCCCGGCCCTGGCGAGGTGCGAATGCGCAATGCCGCAGTCGGCCTGAACTTCATCGACGTGTATCACCGCAAGGGCGTTTATCCGGTCAACCTGCCGAGCGGCCTTGGCTCCGAAGCGGCGGGGGTGGTCGTGGCGGTTGGACCGGGGGTTACCGATTTTGCGCCGGGCGACCGCGTCGGCACGTTCGGCCCCGCGCTTGGTGCCTATGCGACCGAGCGTAACGTTCCCGCCAAGATCCTTCTGAAACTGCCCGACGATATTAGCGATCAGACCGCTGCCGCCGTGTTGCTGAAAGGGTGCACCACCGAATTTCTGGTCGAGCGCTGCGCGCGCGTACAGGCCGGACAGACCGTTCTGGTTCATGCGGCGGCAGGTGGCACCGGGCATTTGCTGGTCGGCTGGTTGAAGGCGATCGGTGCGACCGTGATCGGCACCGTTGGCAGCACGGAAAAGGCCGTACAGGCCAAGGCGGCGGGTGCCGACCACGTCTTGCTGCACAAGAGCGAAGATGTGGCGCAGCGCGTGCGCGAGTTGACCGACGGCGCGGGCGCGCCGATCATTTTCGACGGTGTCGGTATGGCGACCTGGGAGATTTCGCTGGCCAGCGCCGCGCGGCGCGGGCTGATCGTCAGCTTCGGCAATGCCGGTGGCAAAGTGACCGGGGTCGACCTCGGCATCCTGTCGGCACGCGGATCGCTGTTCGTCACCCGCCCGACGCTGTTCAGCTATTATGTCACGCCCGAGGAGCGCCAGGCCGGGATCGACCGCGTGTTCGCGATGCTGCGCTCAGGCGCGATCACCCCTGAAATCGGCCAGACCTTCGCACTGGAAGACGCCGCCGCCGCGCACCGCGCGCTGGAAGCCGGGGAGACGTGTGGAGCGACCGTGCTGACCGTGTAACCGCCTTGGGCGTTTTGTCTCATCGCAGTCGGCGCGCGCGTTCCTATCTAGGCGGCAGCAAAGACGTTGGGATCAGACATGGCGGACACACAGACCGAAGGCGAAAAATGGCGCTGGATCCTCAAATTCGGGGCCAAGGGCCTGTGCCCGCGCTGTGGCAAGGGGCATATGTTCCGCTCCTGGCTGAAGGTGGTCGATCGCTGCGAGGTATGCGGGCTGGATTACAGCTTTGCCTCGCCCGATGACGGCCCCGCCTTCTTCTCGCTGTGCATCGTCGCGTTTCCGCTGCTGTTCGTGGTGGTGTGGTTCCAGGTGGCGTTCAGCCCGCCTTTCTGGGTCCATGCCGTCACCTCGCTGCCGCTGATGCTGGCGGGATGCCTGTTGCCGCTACGCCCGATCAAAGGGTGGCTGGTCGCCTCGCAATATGTGAACAAGGCGCATGAGGCGGGGACCGCGCAATTGTGGGGGCAGTTGAACGGGCGGACGGTCGAGAAGGGCGGAACGGCGTTTGATGAGTGAGGGGCGAATAAGGCTTGCCCGCGCAGATTGCGTTTCCAGGGTGTTTTGGTGAGGAGTGTTTAGCTCCTACTGCGCTGGCCCGCTCTGACTGAACGAAGGCTGCGCTACGCCGGGGCTACGCACGCAAAGCTGACAAATGCGTCCAGCAGGCCCGCCTCGGAAATGGCGGCCAGCATGTGCTGCGCTGGGCAGGACAGTCCGCCCCCCGTACAGCCCTTATCGCCGACATCGCGCAAGGTAACCCTGTGCCGGGCGCGCGGCGTCAGCGATGGCAGAAAGCCTTCTTCCAGAAAGGCGAGATCCGCAGGATGCAAATACCGCAATTTGCGCGCGGGGCATAACGCTTCCCCCTTAGCGGCAAAGACATCGTAGACGGGCGAAGCCATCATCTGGAAGTCGAGGCGGTCGGGCCTCGTTGCGGGCGCGATTGCCAAAGCAGCAGCGAGGATCAGCATGCGAGTCACTCCCTCAATGAGGCGCGAAGAAGGTAGAGCGGGCTGTCGAGACCCGCAAAGGGGTAGGGCGGTCAAGGTCGGAAGGTCTTGAGCGCTGCCGGGGTCCGCGTGTTGATCGGCAAAAAGAAAAGGCGCCCGGATCGCTCCGGACGCCTTTTCTGGCACCGCGCTGCGGCAAAGCCAGTTTCAGGAGGGTCATGCCCCCGGCATGACCTAAACGATGCGGGGCATCGTTTACCTGAAACTCGTCGGTCCTCGCTAGAGCGAGGCCGGCCGACAGCTCCTGTGGGGACTTTGGCTTCGCCTTGTCCCCACCGGCTGCCGGCACGGCAGCCTCAGTAGCTGTAGTACATATCAAACTCGACCGGGCTCGGCGTCATTTCCCAACGCGCCACGTCCTGCATCTTCAGCTCGATGTACGATTCGATCTGGTCCTTCGAGAACACGTCGCCCTTGAGCAGGAAGTCGTGATCGGCGGCCAGGCTCTCGAGCGCTTCGCGGAGCGAACCGCAGACGGTCGGCACTTCGGCCAGTTCGGCCGGTGGCAGGTCGTACAGGTTCTTGTCCATCGCCTCACCCGGGTGGATGCGGTTCTGGATGCCGTCGAGGCCGGCCATGAACAGCGCCGCATAGCAGAGATACGGGTTGGCCATCGCGTCGGGGAAGCGCACTTCGACGCGCTTTGCCTTGGGGCCGGTGCCATAGGGAATGCGGCACGAGGCCGAGCGGTTGCGCGCCGAATATGCGAGCAGCACGGGGGCTTCGTAGCCCGGCACCAGCCGCTTGTAGCTGTTGGTGGTCGGGTTGGTGAAGGCGTTCACCGCCTTGGCGTGCTTGATGATGCCGCCGATGAAATACAGGCAGGTGTCCGACAGGCCGGCATAGCCATTGCCCGCGAACAGCGGCTGGCCCTTGTCCCAGATCGAGAGATGGGTGTGCATCCCCGAGCCGTTATCTTCCTTGATCGGCTTGGGCATGAAGGTGACGGTCTTGCCGTAAGCCTGCGCGACATTGTGGCAGACATACTTGTAGATTTGCATGCGGTCGGCGGTCAGCGTCATCGTGCCGAAGGTGAGGCCGAGCTCGTGCTGGGCAGCGGCGACTTCGTGGTGATGCTTGTCGCACGGCAGGCCCATTTCGAGCATGGTCGAAACCATTTCGCCGCGAATGTCGACGGCGCTGTCGACCGGCGCGACCGGGAAGTAACCGCCCTTGGCGCGCGGACGGTGGCCGAGGTTGCCGCCTTCATACGAGGTGCCGGTGTTGGTGGGCAGCTCGATATCGTCGATCTTGTAATAGCTGGTCGAATAGCTGTTCTCGAACTGGACGTTGTCGAACATGAAGAATTCGGCTTCCGGCCCGATATACACGGTGTCGCCGATGCCGGTCGTCTTCAGATACGCCTCGGCGCGCTTGGCGGTCGAGCGCGGATCGCGGGCATAGAGTTCGCCGGTCGAGGGCTCGACGATGTCGCACACCAGGATCAGCATCGGCGTGGCCGAGAACGGATCGGTCCACACGGCGTCCAGATCGGGCTTCAGGATCATGTCGGATTCGTTGATCGCCTTCCAGCCCTCGATCGAGGAGCCGTCGAACATGAAGCCGTCGGTCAGCTCATCTTCGCCGACAACGCCGGCGACCATCGTCAAATGCTGCCATTTGCCCTTGGGATCGGTGAAGCGCAGATCGACCCACTCGATCTCCTGCTCCTTGATCATCTTCAGTACGTCGCTCGCAGTGTTTGGAGCCGAATTCGCCATGTCCCCACGCCCTTTCGTTATCGATCAATAGCCCGAGCAATTCGGGAATCACATTCCACTAGGATGATCGCGTTGTCACAAGATGTTGCGCTGCGTCAAATGGCATCCTCGTCGCGTTCGCCGGTGCGGATGCGCAGCGCGGTTTCGACCGGAATGACGAAGATCTTGCCGTCGCCGATGCGCCCGGTCTGCGCGGCAGCGGCAATGGCTTCGACGACGCGTTCCGCCAGCGAATCCTCCACCACCACTTCGAGTTTTACCTTGGGCAGGAAGTCGACCACATATTCCGCGCCGCGATACAGTTCGGTATGCCCCTTTTGACGACCGAACCCCTTGGCTTCGGTCACCGTGATGCCGCTGACGCCAACCTCGTGCAGCGCCTCCTTCACCTCATCGAGTTTGAACGGCTTGATGATCGCCTCGATCTTTTTCACGCAGCACGCACTCCCATTCTGTCGGTTCACCTTACAACAACCGTGCCAGCCGCGCGAGGGGCGCAAAAGCGCGGGCGGACCCGGTCGGCACCCATGTCACGATGCTCAACAAATGGGCAGGAGGCGGGGGAATTGCCGGATTGGCAGGCACGACGATGCCGTCGCGCATGCGAGTGCGCGTGGTCGTGTCGGTTCGATTGAACCAAAAAAAGATGAAATAAAAACTTCTGCACCCGCAAGAAATTTACCGAAGGAGTGATGTTGGTTCAGCTGCTTACGCGCAAAAGCGGCTTTGGACTCAAAGAGAGAAATGATACTCTTCGGAGGTCGAGTCGGGAGTCGTGCATTATACCCTTGAAGGGCGTTCAAGGGCGTCAGTGTAAAAATTATACCGAAAATGTACGATGCGCGTAACGACTCAATCCTCGACGTGTTGTTTTATTCTCTCAAGAAGCAGGAGATAAACCATGTCTGAAGCAGTAGGTCTTTATCAAGTAAAGCTGTTGGTCCAGCTCGGCGTTGAGCCGATCGTCGGTGCTCCCACCTTGCATTTGTCGCTGCTGGTCAATGCGGTTTCTGGTCAAATCCATGGCACGGCGCACATTACGCAGTCGCTGCCGCCGCCCTACGGATCGATCGAATTTCCCGTCAGCGGCGTGCTGCATCATACCGGTTTCGGGCACGATACACGGCTCATCGCGCTGCATGGGGAATATGTCGTGTCGGTGCCGCCGCCCGCGATCGGCAGCTATCTGGCGCACTTCTCGGCGGCGCTGGCCGTCGATGCGGAATGGAACGGCGTTGGCACTTATACCTATGGCAACCACACCATTACGCACGGCACGGTAAGCAAAGTCAGCTGAACCTGGCGGCAGCGTGGGGACGGGGCTGCCTTGCCCCACGCTGCCTTTCGGATGTCTCGCTAAGACCGATCGGGGATCAGATTTCAATAAGGCGGCTTGTCGAACCCGCCGGGGCTGAGCGTGAAGATCTCGCAGCCGTCCTCGGTGATGCCGATCGAATGTTCGAACTGCGCCGACAGCGAACGGTCGCGCGTCACCGCCGTCCAGCCATCGTCGAGCACCTTCACGTCGGGGCGACCGGTGTTGATCATCGGCTCGATCGTGAAGATCATGCCGGGCTTCAGTTCGGGGCCGGTGCCGGGGCGACCGGCATGGACCACTTCGGGCGCATCATGGAACAGGCGGCCGACGCCGTGGCCGCAGAAATCGCGCACCACACCATAGCGGTGCTTTTCGGCGTGGCGCTGGATCACGTCGCCAATGTCGCCCAGATGGTTGCCCGGCTTGGCGGCTTCGATGCCGAGCATCAGGCATTCATAGGTTACTTCGACCAGCCGCTTCGCTTTGATCGGCACGTCGCCGATCAAATACATGCGGCTGCTATCGCCGTGCCAGCCGTCGAGCAACGGGGTGACGTCGACATTGACGATGTCGCCATTTTTCAACGTCTTGTCGCTGGGAATGCCGTGGCACACGACATGATTGGTCGAGATACAGCTCGAATGCGTATAGCCACGATAGCCCAGCGTTGCGGGCACGCCGCCGCGTTCGACGATGAAACGGCGGATCATCGCGTCCAGTTCGGCGGTGGCCATGCCGGGCACCATGTGCGGCACGATCATGTCGAGCGCTTCGGCGGCGAGTTTTCCGGCGGCACGCATACCTGCAAAGGCTTCGGGCCCATGAAGCTTGATGGCACCGGTACGGGCGGTGGGCGCGTCGGCGGTTACGGTTACATATTCGGTCATCCCCGCGATATAGCGAAGCCGCTTGGGCTTTGCGAGGGCCACGATGCGGGCTATGCGGAGCTATGACGACACGCATCTGGACGGCCGCGCTGGCGGTGATCGGCGACGAGATCCTGTCGGGCCGCACGCAGGACAAGAATATCGCGCAAATCGCGACCTGGCTGAACGTGCAGGGCATCCGCCTGGCCGAGGTGCGCGTTGTGCCCGACAAGACCGCAGCGATCGTCGAGGCGGTCAACGTGCTGCGCGCGCGCAACGATTATCTGTTCACGACAGGCGGCATTGGCCCGACGCACGACGACATCACCGTCGATGCCA
This sequence comes from Sphingomonas sp. TF3, assembly GCF_003985085.1. Lineage (NCBI taxonomy): Bacteria > Pseudomonadati > Pseudomonadota > Alphaproteobacteria > Sphingomonadales > Sphingomonadaceae > Sphingomonas > Sphingomonas sp. TF3. The sequence goes on from NZ_RWKS01000002.1 coordinate 56,768, forward strand.
TTGCCGAGGCGCTGGGCGTGCCGGTGGTCTATCACCCGCAGGCAGTGGCGGTGCTGGAGGCCTATTACACCACGCGTGGTGGCTTGACCGAGGCGCGCAAGCGCATGGCGCGCGTGCCGCAAGGGGCCGATCTGATCGAAAACCGCATGTCGGGCGCGCCGGGCATCCGTGTCGGCAATATTTTCATCATGGCCGGGGTACCGCACATAACGGCGGGGATGCTCGACGCGCTGACCGGCACGCTGGAGGGCGGGTTGCCGGTGCTGTCGCGCACGATCGGCTGCTGGGTCGGCGAAAGCGAAATCGCCGACCTGCTGCGCGAGGCCGAAAAAAGCCATGAGGGCGTGGCAATTGGGAGTTATCCCTTCTTTCGCGACGGGCGCACCGGTGCCAATTTCGTGGTGCGCGCGACCGACGCCGCGCTGGCCGACCGCTGTATCGCGGACTTGACGCGCGCGTTGGAGGCGACCGGGCGGACGGTTGTGGCGGGCGGGATTTGAAGGACAGGAGCGACATGATGAAGCGTATCTGTGTGGCGATGATCCTGACGGCGGCGCTGGCATCGTGCGATGGCAGCCCCAGCGGCAGCGACAAGCCCGCCGCCGCAGCGACGCATGATCCGATGGAAGCGAAGATCGACGCGTTGTCGCCCTCGTTACAGCAGACGACGATGTTCCGTGCGATCCGCGACGGCGGCTATACCTGCCAGAAGATCGTGCGGATGGAGAAGCACGCGCCGATCGACGGCAAGGCGACCTGGATCGCCGAATGCGACGACCACGGCCAATATGTCATCGCCTTGCAGCCAGGCGGCATCTTCTGGGTAAGCGGCGTACCCCAGCCCAAGAAGCGCTAGAAAAGACCATATCGCGTGAACGGATGAAGCATAGCGGCCATGCTCGGCATGGTTCCGTCTAGGGGAAAGCACGCATAGCAGAAGCTGGGGCGGCGCGGCATTGCTCCTGTCATCGCGCGCGCACCCTGCGCTGTCGGCAGGATCGTGTCGCCGGTGACACGGTGTCGGGGAAAGCCATCATGATGACGCCCGGACCCGCTGGTCTCTCGCCTGCCGAAGCCGTCGATCGTCTGGTGCGCGACGGGCCCAATGCCTTGCCCCGCGCCGGGCGGCGCTCGACCTTTCATATCGCGTTCGAGGTGGTGCAGGAGCCGATGTTCGCGTTGCTGCTGGCAGGCGGCATGGCTTACCTGTTGCTGGGCGATTTGACCGAGGCGTTGATCCTGCTGGCCTTTGCCAGTTTTTCGGTGGTCGTCACCGTCGTGCAGGAAACCCGCACTGAACGGGTGCTGGAGGCACTGCGCGATCTCTCCGCACCCAGCGCCCTGGTCGTTCGCGGGGGCGAGCGGTTGCGCATTCCGGGGCGCGAGGTGGTGTGCGGCGATCTGCTGGTGCTGGAGCAGGGGGATCGCATCGCCGCCGATGGACGCTTGCTCAGCGCGGACGATCTTCAGGCCGATGAATCATTGTTGACCGGCGAGTCTTTGGCGGTCGGCAAGGCGGTTCAAGCCGACGCTCCATCAGCCGATCACCGTCCGGGCGGCGAGGATCAGCCCTATGTCTATTCGGGCACGCTGGTCGCGCGGGGCAGCGGCATCGCCGAGGTGACCGCGACGGGCCCTCGCAGCGAAATCGGCAAGATCGGCCAGTCGCTCGCCACGCTCGATACCGAAGCGCCGCGGCTCCAGCGCGAAACCACTCGCATCGTCACCTGGTGCGCGATCGGCGGGGGCGCGGTGGCGCTGGCGGTGGTGGTGCTGTTCGGCCTGCTGCGCGGCGGCTGGATCGAGGCGATCCTCGCCGGGATCGCGATCGGCATGTCGATGCTGCCCGAGGAATTTCCGGTCGTGCTCACCATCTTCCTGGCGATGGGGGCGTGGCGGATCGGCGCGGTCGGCGTGCTGACGCGGCGCGCGGCGGCGATCGAGACGCTGGGCTCGGCAACCGTGCTGTGTACCGACAAGACCGGTACGCTGACCGAAAACCGCATGTCGGTGGTCGCCTTGTGGCTGGCCTCGGGCGAGGATGCGACGCTGGGGGAGGCACCTTGCGCCTTTGCCGATTACGGGCCGATCGTGTGCATGGCCGCGCTGGCCAGCGCGGTGGAACCGTCCGACCCGATGGAAATCGCGCTGCATCAGGCGCATGTCGAGGTTTGCGCACCATCGGAGCCGGACTGGACGCACGTCCACGGTTATGCGCTGCGGCCCGATCTGCTCGCCATGTCGAATGTCTGGCGCACCGATGACGACCGGCTGGTCGTCGCGACCAAGGGCGCACCCGAGGCGATTGCCGATTTGTGCAAGCTGGCACCCGGTGAACGCGACCGTATGACGCTGGCGGTGGATCGGATGGCCGCGCGCGGCATTCGCGTGCTCGGTGTGGCGACGGCGGTCGCTACCGATACCGATTGGCCCGAGACGCAGGCGGGTTTTGCGTTCGAACTGGTCGGTTTGGTCGGGCTCGCCGATCCGCTGCGCCCGACGGTGAAGGCGACGGTTGCCGAATGCCGGGCAGCCGGGATCCGCGTGGCGATGATCACGGGCGATTATGCCGCCACCGCCAAGGCGATCGCGGCGCAGGCGGGGATTGCCGATGGGGACGTGCTGACCGGCGACGAGCTTGCAGCGCTCGACGATGCCGCGCTGGCGGCGCGGTTGAAGACGGTCACCGTGTTCGCGCGCATCATGCCCGAACAGAAATTGCGCATCGTTCAGGCGTTCAAGGCCGATGGCGAAGTGGTTGCGATGACCGGGGACGGGGTCAATGATGCGCCCTCGCTCAAGGCCGCGCATATCGGCATCGCCATGGGTAAACGCGGCACCGATGTTGCGCGCGAGGCCTCGGCGATCGTGCTGCTCGACGATGATTTCGGCGCGATCGTCAAGGCGGTCGCGCTCGGCCGACGGATCTATGACAACATTCGCAAGGCCATGGCGTTCATCTTCGCGGTGCATGTGCCGATTGCCGGGCTGGCGCTGCTGCCGCTGGTGTTCGGAATGCCGATCCTGTTCGGGCCGATCCATATCGCCTTGCTGGAAATGGTGATCGATCCGGTCTGCGCGCTTGTGTTCGAGGCCGAGCGCGGAGAAAGAGACATCATGCAACGCCCGCCACGCGACCCGAATGAACCGCTCTTCTCCGTGACGATGATCGCATGGGGCGTGTTCCAGGGCGGGCTGGCCTTTGCCATGCTGGCAACGGTGTTCCTGCTGGAAGTGCAGGGCGGGATGCCCGAGGCGGAGGTGCGTGCGCTGATCTTCTTCTCGCTGATTGCCGAAATCCTCGCGCTGATCCTCGTCAACCGATCGTTCGGCGCGTCGATCATCGAGGCGTTCGCGCGGCACAACAGTGCGCTGCGCGCCGTGCTGGCGGCGATCGTCATCATCGCGAGCCTGATCTTCTTCCTGCCCGCCGCACAGACCTTGCTGAAATTCGGTTCGATCGCGTGGATCGACATGGTGTTTGCGCTTGGCCTGGGGGCGGGCCTTCTGGTCCTGCTCGAACTGTGCAAGCCAGTGGTGCGCGCGATCATGGGGCGTGGCGCAATCGCGCGTCCGGCGACGGCATGATCGCACCCGATTCACGCGGCTTCTCGCTCGAGCGCGGGTTCTTCCTGGCGTTCCTCATGATCGTGTCGCTGGTCTTCGCCTGGCTCATCGCGCCCTTTTTCGGGGCGATCGTGTGGGCCGTGGTTGCCGCGATCGTGTTCGCCCCGCTGACCGATTGGCTGACCGCCACGCTTGGCGGCCGTCGCAACCTTGCGACCGTGCTGACGCTGCTGGTCATACTGCTCGCGGTGATCTTGCCGACGGTGCTGCTGGGCGGGGCGCTGCTGCAACAGGCGGCGGGGCTCTACGCCAAGATCAAGTCGGGCAAGATCGATTTCGATCTCGTGATCTTCCAGATCGAGGGCCGCTTGCCGAACTGGGTCCAACAGCAATTGGCGGGCTATGGCCTCACCGATTTTGCGGCGGTGCGCGCGCGGATCGCGGAAGGGGCGGTCAAGAGCTTCGATTCGCTGGCGGGGCGGGCATTCAGCCTCGGGCAAAGCGTGTTCGGGCTTTTGGCGACGCTCGGCATCATGCTGTACCTCTGCTTCTTCCTATTGCGCGACGGGCGCACGATCGTCGCCAAGGTCGAACATGCCATCCCGCTGCTGCCCGAATATCGGCGCGCGCTGTTCGACAAATTCGCCGCCGTCGTGCGCGCGACGATCAAGGGCAGTCTGGTCGTCGCGGTGCTGCAGGGCTTGATCGGCGGGCTGATCGTGTGGGGGCTGGGCATTGGTGGCGCGTTGCTGTGGGGCGTGCTGATGGGCGCGTTCTCGCTGCTGCCGGCGATCGGTACGGGCATCGTGTGGGTGCCGATGGCGCTCTATCTGCTGGCAACCGGCGCGATCTGGCAGGGGATCGCGCTGGCGCTGTGCGGGTTCTTCATCATCAGCAGCGTCGACAATGTGGTGAAGCCGATCCTGGTCGGGCGCGACACGCAAATGCCCGATTATGTCGTGCTGATTTCGACCTTTGGCGGCCTGGAACTGTTCGGGTTTAACGGGCTGGTGGTGGGCCCGGTGATCGCGGCGATGTTCATCGCGACCTGGGAGATTTTCTCGCGATCGCGCGACGCTCACCGGGGTATCGGCCCGCGTTGATGCGCGTGGCGGGTCGCGCGGCTGGGCCGTATCGCAATGCCTTTCAGCAGTTCCGCACAGACCAGATAGGCGACCACCACCGCCACGATCCCGCCCGTCATCGCCAGTGGCGGTGTCTGGAAGCCCAGCCAGTGCGCCAGCGGCGTGAAGGGCAGGGCAAGCGCCACCAGTAACGCGCCGAGCGACGTCATCGTCAGGATCGGGCTCGCGCGGTTCGCCCAGGGCCTGCCGTTGGTGCGGATGATGAAGATCACCAGCACTTGCGTCGCCATCGATTCCAGAAACCAGGCGGTGCGAAATTCGGGTGGTGCCGCGTGGAACAGCAGCACCAGCCCGGCAAAGGTGAGCAAGTCGAACAGCGAGGAGAGCGGCCCCATGATCGCCGCGAATTTCACCAGGTCGCGCAGGTTCCACACTTGTGGCTTTGCAATCGCCTCGGCGCGGACGGTGTCGAATGGAATGCCGATTTCGGACACGTCGTAGAGCAGGTTGTTCAGCAGGATCTGCGTCGGCAGCATCGGCAGGAACGGCAGGAAGAACGATGCCACCGCCATCGACAGCATGTTGCCGAAGTTGGAACTGGCCCCCATGCGGATATATTTCAGGATGTTGGCAAAGGTCCGCCGCCCTTCCTCGACGCCGTCTGCGACGACCGCCAGATCGCTGTCGAGCAGGATCATGTCCGCCGCCGCCTGGGCAACCCCGGTGGCACCCGCGACCGACAGGCCAATATCGGCCCCCTTCAGCGCCGGGGCATCGTTAATGCCGTCGCCGAGATAGCCGACCACGGCACCGCGCGCCTGCAATGCCCGCACGATGCGCGATTTTTGGTCGGGCGCGAGCCGCCCATAGGCGTCCACATGCCGCACCTGCACCGCAAGCGCATCGTCGGACAGGTGCGTGATGTCCGCGCCCGACAGCACGCGGTCGGCCTTCATGCCGACCAGTCCGGCCAGCCGCTTGACCACCACTGGATCGTCGCCCGACAGGATCTTCAGCCGGATTCCCGCCGCCGCCAGCCGGGCGATGGCTGCGGCTGCGGTCGCCTTGGGCGGGTCGGCAAAGGCGCACAGGCCCTCGAAGACGAGGCCGGTCTCATCCGCCGCCGAAACGGTTTGCGCGGGGCCGGTCCAGGCGCGCGATGCCACCGCGATGGTCCGCAGGCCTTCCTTCCCGGCGAGCGCCGTGACCTGCGCCAGCGCAGCGGCGCGTTCCGCCGCGCCCATCGCGCCGCCGCCCTGACTCGACGTGCATAAAGCGAGGATCGCCTCGGGCGCGCCCTTGGCGATCAGGATCGTGCCTTCGGGGCCGCTCGCGACGACCGATCCCAGCCGTCGCGCGAAATCAAAGGCGTGGCGTCCGACCAGCGTCCAGCCCGTATCCGCAGCGGGCGCGGCGGCCAGCAGCGCAGCGTCGAGCGCGCCGCGATCCCCGCCGAGCGATGCGGCGATCGCGGCCAGTCGAGCGGTGCGCGGGTCTTCCGCGCCGGCGGGCGACAGGCTGCGCGCGAGCGTGATTTCAGCCGAGGTCAGCGTGCCGGTCTTGTCGGTACACAGCACCGTCATCGCGCCGAGATCGTGGATCGACGCCAGCCGTTTCACGATCACCTTGCGCTTGGCCATCCGCATCGCGCCGCGCGACAGCGTGACGGTGGTGATCATCGGCAGCAATTCGGGTGTCAGCCCCACCGCCAGCGCGACCGCGAACATCAGCGATTGCAGCGCCGGTCGCCCGAAGAACACGCTGGTTGCCAGCACCACCACGACCAGCACGATCGTCAGCCGCGCGGTGAGCAGCCCGTAACTGCGCAAGTCGCGCTGAAAGGGGGAAAGTTCGCTCGCTTCGTCCAGCGCCGCCGCCGCGCCGCCAAACACGGTCGCTGCTCCGCAATGGACGACCAAGGCGATTGCCTCGCCGGTCTGGCCGACAGCGCCGCGAAACAGCGCGTTCGATGCCTCGCCCGCCGTCTCGCCAGTCACCGTGCCGGGGCGCTTTTCCACCGGATAGGGCTCGCCGGTCAGCGCCGCCTCATTGGCGGTGAACGCATCGCTATCGAGCACCAGCCCGTCGGCCGGGATGATGTCGCCCGCGCGCACCCGCATCACGTCGCCGGGCACCACGCCCTCGACCGCAATCTGCACGAATTGGCCGTCGCGCTTGACTTCGGCCTTCAGCGCCACCGTCCGCCGCAGAGCCGCCGCCGCGCCCAGCGCCTGCCGTTCCTGCACCGCCTCAAGCCCGATCGAGATCGCCAGAATGGCGACGATGATCGTCCCGCCCACGGAGTCGCCGGTGGCAATCGACACGATCGCCGCGACGAGCAGGATCAGCGACAGCGGCTCGAACAGGCGGCGGACGATTGCGCGGAACAGCCCGGTCTGGCGGACCGTCGCATCGGCATTTTGGCCATAATGCGCGAGCCGCGCATCGGCCTGCGCGGTGGTCAGCCCGTCATGGCTGCAGTCGAGCTCGGTACACAGCGCGTCAACGGAGCGTGTCCAAAACGGCGGCGCAGTGGAACTGGTGGCGGGGGCGTGCATGCCGCCAATATCCGTCGGCAGTGAGCGCGTGGTAGCTTCGGAAACTACGCACGCGCCCGGTGGTCAATCGTGCCGCTGTCAGAGCTTGCCCGCACCCGCATTAGCGATGACGGTGCCGATCAGCCCGGTGGTCGGCTTGAGCACATAGCTGTAATTGGCGGCGGGCGACCAGGTGCTGGCAGCGACGGCAGCATTGGAGGCGCGCAGCGGGGTGGTGACATCCACGGTGACGCCGTTCAACTGCGTGCCCGAATCGGCAAAGGTCGATGCGCAATCATCGGCGGTGTAACCCGTCGTGATGCACCCGCTGGTGCGCGCGGCGCTGACCGAAATGCTCCACAGGTTGCTGACGGTCCCGGCAGTGCCCGGCGTGATGATGGCGTTGTTCTCGGCAATGATCTTGCCGCTTTGCCCGACGGTCCAGGCCACCAGGAAGGGTTCGTCGGCGGTTGGGTCGAGCGAGACCTCATAATAATTGTTGTACACATGGACCTGGCCGAAGCGCACGCGCGGCATCCGCTGGCGCAGGCCCTGGAAATAATTGTCGTGGAAGGTCACCTTCAGCACGCTCGGGTTTTCTGCTGTCTTGCTCGCAGTGTCGGTGCCGCCGATCAGGAACGATTTGTCATGGCCGAAGAAATAGCTCTTCGAAATCGTGACGAGATTGCCGAGCTTGGTCACGTCGATCAGCCCGTCATGATGCTGCACCTTGAAGTCGCTGCCGGTGTAATTCACCGCCCCGACCGTCTCGGTCCATACCGAGGGATACAACCGGTCGATCCGCGCGCCGTCGCTGAAGGTGCTGTGGTCGATCCAGACATGCGTCGCATACAGCACCGAGATCAGATCATAGGCCGAGTTCCAGCGCCCGGTGGTGGAATCGGTCGGGTCCCATTGCGGGAAGAAGTCGAACGCATCCTCGAAGGTGATGTTGCGCACGACGACATTGTCGATCGGCGCGCTGCTGGTGCCGAGGATCAGATTGCCGTGGACGAGCTTGGCATCGCTGCCCAGGCCGATGATCGAAGTGTTCGACGGCACGAAGATCTGCACGACCTTCTTTTGCAGCGCGGCTGCACAGACGCGCGCGTTTTCGGGATTGCCGACCGGCAAGCTGGCATTGCCGTATACGCTCGGGCGATAGGCGGCGAGATAGGCGGTGGTCAGCGCGGCCTCGGCGGTGAACCCATAGGTCGTGCTCGCGCAACTGCCCTTGATGTAATCGTCGGCGGTCTGTTCGGTCAGCGCCTGGTTCATGTTGAGACTGATTTGCCCCTTCACGTAAATCAGCTTCTTCGCCGGATCGAGCGTGCCCGTATAGCTGCCATCGGCGGCGATCGTGGCGGTGTTGCCGTACAGCGCCTGGATCAACTCGTTGCGATTGGTAACGGTATAGGTCTTGGCCGCAACCGCGCCGTCGCCCCCGGTGGTGCCGGTGCCGGTCGCGGCCCAGCCATCGGCACCGAGCGAGGAAGCAGGCGTTGGCGCTGGGGTGGCGGGGCTGGGCGTCGGCGTGCTCCCGGTCGTGCCGCCACTGACGACGGTTACCCCACCGCCGTAATTGGAATCTCCGCAGCTCGCCAGCACCAAGGCTGCTGACGTCATCAAAAACACCGCTTTCATGGTCATGATCACTCTCCCCTGTGTATCAACCTATGCTGTAGACACCGGTGTCATACGGATTTTTGCCGCATGCCGGTCTTCGTCGCACTCCTGACTTGCGGGTGATCCGGAACGTTAAGCGTGCGAAGTCTCTGCCCTCGCGTCGCTAGGCCCCTTCCTCCCGGCATCCTCCATCGATCCGTCGCGCCGGATTCTTGTTTAGGAAGGGGAGATTAGCCACGTTGATACCGGTGTCAATAAAGGGCTTGGCTGCTTGGGCTGTTTGGTGTCGAGCCTTCACGCTATGTGCTGGTAACCTCCAACGGTCGGGGGCCAAAAATAGGGAAATCCATGTCGGCAACCAAGCAGGGCGGAGCCAATTTCGTCGTTATCGCGGCGCTCTTCGCCAATCTCGGCATTGCGCTCGCCAAATTCGTGGCGGCGGCGATCACGGGATCGTCGGCGATGCTGACCGAAGGCTTCCACTCGGTCGTCGACAGTTTCAACCAGCTCCTGTTGCTGTACGGCCAGCATCGCGGACGTCGTCCGCCCGATGAGGCGCATCCGTTCGGCTATGGGCGTGAGCTGTATTTCTGGAGCTTCGTCGTCGCGATCCTGATCTTCGGCGTCGGCGCGGGCGTGTCGATCTACGAGGGCTGGGTCCACATTCTGGAGCCCGAGCCGCTGCACGATCCGCTGGTCAATTATATCGTGCTCGGCGCCTCCTTTGCGCTGGAGGGGGGATCATGGTTCGTCGCGGTGCGCGAATTCGCCGCCGCCAATCGCGGCAAGGGCTGGTGGGCGGCGGTACGCAAGTCCAAGGACCCGGCGGGCTTCATCGTGCTGTTCGAGGATTCGGCCGCAATCGCCGGCCTGATCGTCGCCGGGGTTGGCGTTTGGGCCAGTCAGGCCTGGGGCGACCCGCGGATCGACGGGGCGGCGTCGATCGTGATCGGCGTCATCCTCGGCGTCGTCGCGGCGCTGCTCGCGCGCGAGGCGAAGGGCTTGCTGATCGGCGAGGGGGCCGATCCTGCGGTGGTGGCCAAGGTCCGCGCGATCGTCGCATCACGGCCCGAAATCACTGCGGTCAATCATGTCCGCACCATCCACACCGCGCCTGACAGCATCTTCGTCGCGATCAGCGCCGATTTTCGCGATCAGATCACGATGGGCGACGCGGAGACGCTGATCGAAACGATCGAGACCGAGTTGAAGGCAGCCGAGCCGATGCTGTCGTCCATCTATATCCGCCCGGAAAAGCGCGAGAATGCGGCAACGCTTCCTGCGGGGCCGCCTCGTTAGCGCTTGGGAGCAGGGACAATCTCGACGACGTCAAGCAGCGATTCGAAGCGGGGATAAGGGAGCACCAGCCGCCAGCGCTTGTCGCCAATCCGTTCGATATAGCCTGCCATGTCGCGATTGCTGTCCTGCCCGTAACTGAGCGGTTTGGTCTCGTCGCCGAGAACCATCGTTCCCAAGAAGACGGCGCGCGCTTGAGACTCGGGGAACAGCAGCCCGACGGGACGCTGCGCCCCGGAAACCTTGTACAGGCTCGACACCTCACCCTCATCGTCGACCTTGCAATCGACCGGAGGATAGGTGGTCACGTCGTGCATGGCGGTTCCGTTCGCGCCCAACTTGATGACGCGACACAGATAGCTGCCGGGAGGCGGCATTGCCCCGCTCAGCGCGCGGTCCGGGTCGAAGAGTAGCGAATCCGAGGCGACAACCGTCGCCTTTGCGCTGCCTTGTGCCTTGGCCAGGGCATCGACCCACGCCTGTCGCCAGTTGCGCAAGCGCGTCCGGTCTTCTGCAGTCGCCACGCGTCGCCAGTCGATTTCGGTACTTGGCGCGGCGCGCAACGATCGCGGCTCGGCGATGCGCACCTCGATCGTCTTGCTTGCCTTGCCGCCGCACCCAGCGAGCAGTGCAGCGGGCAAAGCGCACAAGATCGACCCCAGGATTCGGGCTAAAACCTTCAAAGCGACCGATCCCCTATTGCGATAGCCCGACACCTAACCACGCCAGCAAAGGGTTGCCAAGGGTAGGGCTACCCGATCAGGCTGCGGTCCAGCCGCCATCGACCGAAAGGTTTGCGCCGGTGATCGATTTCGCCTCGTCGCGGCATAGGAATAGGGCGAGTGCGGCCACCTGGTCGACCGTCACGAATTCCTTGGTCGGCTGCGCTTCGAGCAGCACATCGTTGATGACCTGCTCACGCGTGAGCCCGCGCGAGGCCATCGTGTCGGGGATCTGGTTTTCCACCAAAGGCGTCCAAACATAGCCTGGCGAAATGCAATTGACGGTGATGCCGTCGGTCGCGGTTTCCAGCGCGATCGTCTTGGTCAAGCCGGCCAGGCCGTGCTTGGCCATGACATAGGCCGATTTGTTGGGGCTGGCGACCAGCGAGTGCGCCGACGCCGTGGAAATGATCCGGCCCCATTTCTTGGCCTTCATGAACGGCACTGCCGCCTGCATCATGTACCAGGCCGAATTGAGGTTGATCTTGATGATCGCTTCGAACTTGTCGGCCGGGAAATCCTCGATCTTGGCGACATGCTGGATGCCGGCATTGTTGACGATGATGTCGGGGCCGCCCAATTCGTCATGGCAGCGCTTGACCATCGCTGCGATTTCCTCCGGCTTGGTCATGTCGGCGGCATCGTACAGCGCCTTGGCACCGCTTGCCGCTTCGAGCTTCGCGCGCTCGGTCTCGATCGCGGCGGCATCGCCGAATCCGTTGATGACGACACTCGCGCCTTCGGCGGCAAACACCTTGGCATATTCCAGCCCGATGCCAGAGGTCGATCCGGTGATGATGGCAGTCTTGCCCTTGAGGAACATGGCGGAGTCTCCGTTGCGAATCAAAGGGTTGGTAAAGGGGGGTGTTTCACGGTCAAGTCGAACGCAGCGCTTCGGCCCGTTTCGATATTCTCGGCGACCAACTCGGCATTGGCCATCGTTTCGGCCACCGCCGCCTGGCCCGCTTCCCAATGCTCGCGCATCGTGCGGGCGGAAAATTCGAAATCACGGCTGCCGCCCTCCCAGGCATTGGCGCGGTAGATCAGGTGAACGAGGTTGACGGGATCTTCGTTCGATTGCGCCCTTAGCGCGACAACGTCGGGGTCGTCGCGCAGTTCCGGCGGCAGTTTGGCGAGCACCCGCCGCGCCAGCTCGCGGTCCTTGCGGATGCGCATCACCTGGTCGGACACTTGCCGCGTGCGGCTGGAAAACCGGATTTCCTTCTCGCGCGCCATTACGTCCATAATCGTGCGGGGGCGCTCCGTCGCCGCCGCAAACAGGTCGATCTGGAAGGCGAGCAGCGGGCCTTGCTGATGGTCGAGCACGTGTGTCAGCGGGGTGTTGGACACCAGCCCGCCGTCCCACCATAGTCGCCCGTCAATCTCGATCGGCGGCAGTCCCGGCGGCAACGCGCCCGATGCCATGATGTGGCGGGCGTCGATCCTGGTTTGCGTCGTATCGAAATAGTTGAAATTGCCGCTTTCGACATCGACCGCGCCGACCGACAACCGCACCGGACCGTTATTGAGCAGATCCCAGTCGATCAGGTCGTTCAGCGTCTCTTTCAGCGGGGCGCTGTCGTAGAAGCTGACAGCCTCCGGCGTGCCCGGCACCGCCAGCATGGGCGAAAGGAAGCGGGGGGTGAAGAACCCCGGCACACCCGCCGCCAGCACGAATCCGGCCGACCATTCGTGGATGAATTCGCGGATATGGTCATTGGGGAAGATCGGGAAGCTCGGCAGTGCCGAAGTCATCAGGTCCCAAAAGGTATTCAGCCGCTGCACGCGCCGCTCGGGCGGGTTGCCCGCTACGATCGCCGCATTGATCGCCCCGATCGAAATACCGGCGACCCAGTCGATCTCGATCTCGCTTGCGGCGAGCCCTTCGATTACGCCCGCCTGATAACTGCCGAGCGCGCCGCCGCCCTGCAATACCAACGCCACGCAATCGGGTAGAGGAAGCGCCTTGGCGCGGCGTTTGGGCGTGATCGTCTCGGAATCGGCCATGCGCCGGACATGCGCGCGTTGTGATGCGGGATCAACGACAGTTTGATGAAATGGACGTCATCCAGGCGCGCCATAGCCGTTGCAACCAGCGTCGTCCCCGCGCATTCATGCGGCAACGGTAACGACCTCGGGATCCCTTGCGATGCGCCTCGACGATTTCGACCCCAATATCAATGTCGAGGATCAGCGCGGGCAGGGCGGTGGTGGTTTTGGCGGTTTTGGCGGTGGCGGTGGCGGCGGGTTGATTTTTGGCCTGCTGCCGCTGATATTCAGCCGATTCGGGTGCGGCGGCGTTGCTGTATTGCTGGCGGTGCTGTTCTTCTTCGGCGGTGGGCTGGGGATGCTCGGCGGCGGCGGCGGGCAACTGTCCGCTCCGAGCGCGCAAGTCGGCCAACAGCAGGCGGGCACGGACACGGCGTCGAGCTGCCGCCTAAACGCGCAGAGCCTCGCCGCCTGCAATGCCTTCAGTTCGGCGGACAAAACTTGGGCAAAGCTGCTGGGCTCACGCTTCGAGCCGCCCAAGCTGGTATTTTATGCGCGCGACGGTCGCTCGGGATGCGGCGCGGCGCAAAGTGCGATGGGGCCGTTTTATTGCCCGCGCGACCAGGGCATCTATCTCGACACCAGCTTCTTCGACGAACTTGCCAACCGCTTTGGGGCCAAGGGCGATTTCGCGCAGGATTACGTGATCGCGCATGAATTCGGTCATCATATCCAGAATTTGCTTGGTACGTCGGACAAGGTCGCGGCGATCCAGCAGCGCGGCAGCGAAGTTCAGGGCAATCAGGCCTCGGTCAAACTGGAGTTGCAGGCGGATTGCTATGCCGGGGTGTGGGCCGCGCAGAACAAGGATCGGCTCGATCCAGGCGATCTCGAGGAAGGTCTTACCGCCGCACACGCGATCGGCGACGATACGTTGCAGCAGGAATCGCAAGGGCGTGTGGTGCCCGACAGCTTTACCCATGGCACCTCGGCGCAGCGCATGGCGTGGCTGCGCAAGGGGATGGAAACGGGCGACCCCAACCAGTGCGACACCTTCTCGGGCGCACTCTAAAGCCAGCCAAGGCCCTCTCCCGCGCCTGCGGGAGAGGGCGTCAGCTCACAGCTTGACCAGCATCTTGCCGGTGTTGCCGCCGGTGAACAGGCCGAAAAAGGCATCGGGCATCGCGTCGAGGCCCTCGAACACGGTCTCCTCGTTCTGCAACTTGCCCTCGGCGAGCCAGCCGCCCATCACGCGGTAGAATTCGGCCGCCTTGCCCATATGGTCGCTGACCAGCAGCCCGGTCATCCGCATCCGCATCCCGATCAGCCGCGCGAGATAGCGCAGCTCGGTGGGTTTGGACGAATTGTAGATGTCGATCATTCCGCAAATCGCAAAGCGCGCGTGCAGATTGCCGGTCGCCAGCGCGGCATCGAGATGCTCCCCGCCGACATTGTCGAAATAGACGTCGATGCCGTCCTTGCCGAGCCCCTGCAGTGCCGCCAGCAGCTTCTTCAGCAACGGGCCGTCGCTTTTATAATCGATCACCGCATCGGCACCGAGCCCCTTTACCAGCGCGCATTTGTCGGCACCGCCGGCCGAGCCGATCACCGTCATCCCGCTCGCCTTGGCGACTTGCACCACGGTCGAACCGACCGCACCCGCCGCCGCCGAGACGAACACCACGTCGCCCGGCTTGGCCTCGGCGACATGCAGCAGGCCGAAATAGCCGGTCATCCCCGGCATCCCCAGCAAACCCAGAAATTGTTGTGGCGGTACGCCGAGTGCAGGCAGTTTCTGGACCTGTGCCGCAGGCAGCACCGCCTCATCGCGCCACCCCAGAAAATGCTGCACCACATCGCCGACAGCAAACCCCTCGGCGCGGCTCTCGATCACTTCGCCGATCGCGCCGCCTTGCATCGGCTCGCCGAGCGCAAAGGGCGGAACGTAGGATTTCACGTCGTTCATGCGCCCGCGCATATAAGGATCGACCGACAGCCAGCGATTGGCAATGCGCACGTCGCCTTCGTTCAAAGCGGTCGCGGGCAGATCGATCAGGTCGAAATCGCTCGCCACGGGCATGCCGTTGGGGCGGGATTTCAGGCTCCAGGCGCGGGACATCAGCATTCCTCCATTGTGTTTTCGAAGGTGGGGTATGCCGTGCCAGGCGCTTTGGCAACGAAAAAGGGTACGGGTGCGATCGCTGTAGGTTGCATCGCCAAGAAAGCCCCGTTAAGGCGGCATTCCCGCCTGAAAAGAGGGCCGGGGCGTGGTGCGGGGCTGTAGCTCAGATGGGAGAGCGCTGCAATCGCACTGCAGAGGTCAGGGGTTCGATTCCCCTCAGCTCCACCACGCCATCCCTTTGATTTCTCTGCCTTATGAGCAGCTCGCGGCGGCCACCGTCGCGGTGCGGCCTTGCCGCAAGTCCGCCCCGCTACGCACCACCGGCTCCGGTCCGCTGCCAAGCCCGCGCCACAAAGCGGTGTTGAACGCGGCGGTATCGAGCCGGTCCTCCTGCGCGAAATTCTGGCCTCGCATCGCGTCCGCCCAATATTGCGCGGTGTGCGTGGGGCAGGCGCGCGTGGCGACGGCATAACGGTCGTCGGGGATCGGCAAGGCCGTGGTCTTCAATACCGAAGCCGCCGTCGCACGGTAGCTCCACGGCGTTGCGGCCATGTCGAACACATCCGCCATCGGCAGCGCCAGCGCATCGTTCAGGCCAAGCGGCTTCAGCCCCAGCAGCGCCTCGATCGTCCGCAACAGGCTGACGGTGGTGTAACGGGTCGATACCAGCGCCTGCTGCGTCACATGCGCTCCAACGACAAAGGCGATGCTGCGCCGTGCATCGACATGGTCGGCCCCGTTTTGGGCATCGTCCTCGATGATGAATACTACCGTCGAATCGGCAACCTTGCTCGCGGCGATCCGCTCGATCACGCGGCCGATGGCATAATCATTGTCGGCCATCTCGGTCTCGACCGTGTTCACCCCGTCGATCGCGTCCTTGAAGTCGCCGAAATGATCATGGCTGAGCCGCAACAGCGTGAGCGCGGGGACGGTGCCGGCAGCATCGGCGGCGTCAAATTCACGCTGCCATTCGAGCATCCGCCAGTAATCGGGCATTTTCTGGTCGAAGCCGCGGAAATACGGGTCGCTGCGGCTGGCGAGCAGGCGGTCGCCGGGGGTGTAGATGCGCGTGCCGGTCTTGGCGGGTTCGCGCTCCAGCGGCTTCGCGCCGGGCTCGCCCGCGTCATAGATCGACGCATCCGAGAAACCGTAATTGCGCACGCTCAGCCCGGCGCGGATTGCTGCGCTCCACAGGAAGCCCTGGCCGGCGCTGGCATCATCATCGCCATCGGGCGCGGTCAGCAAGGCGGGGCCGGGCAGCACATCGGGGTCGGTCGGGGCCTTGGGGTTGACCGCGCGGCGCTCGGCTGGCGTCAGCGCGGTGTAGATCGAGCGGTCGGCTTCCTCGGCTTCATAGGCAAGGCCGCGCTGCGCATAGTTTACCGGCGCGTTCTTTTCGAGCAAATCGGGCACCCGCGCTGCCGTGGTCCAGGTCCAGCCGGTGCTCGATTGCTCGCCACTGTCGTAGAAATTGTCGAGCGTGACGAACTGCCGCGCGAGTTGATGGTGGTTGGGCGACAGGGCCTGCCCCAGGATCGCCAATTTGGGGTCGCCATTGCCCTTTTCGAGATCGCCCAGCACCTGATCGTAGGTGCGGTTTTCCTTCACGATGAACACGACATGTTTGATGTGCGCGCGCAGTGCCGCCAGTTTCGCTTCGGCGGCGGCGCGCGCCGGGGCCGGGTCGAGGCCGATATTTCGCGCGACTTGCAGTGTAGTGGCTACCAGCGCCTTGGGGGCGGGCAGCGGGAAATCGAGCAGCCCGGCCTTTTCGAGCTGGAAGATATATTGGTTGGCGGCCCCGCACGCGGTCGGCTGCGCCTTTTGCACCGCCAGCTTGGGTGCGCAGCCGAGCGGGTTGGGGCCGGGCGGGCTCTTGCGGTTGACGACGAAGACGTGGTTGCCCTGCGCGCTGACCGCGACGGCGCTGGGATACCAGCCGGTCGGGATCAGCCCCTGGACTTGCATCCCCTGATCGACCGGTGCCACCACCGCCAGCGCGTTGATCCCGCCAAAGGTCACCAGCAACCGCCCGTCGGCGAGGCGCGCCAGGCCATTGGGGTTGACGCCCTTGCCCGGCGTGGCCCCCAGCGCGTCTGGCAGGCCGAGCCGGGGTTCCATCACCAGCCGGTCATGCGCGGTGTCGATCACCGCGAGCCGGTCGGCATTGTCCTCGGTCGCATACAGCCGCCGGGCTTTGCCATCGAGCAACAGCGCCGTCGGCGGCCCCAGCGTCGCGATGCGCGTGCCGACCTTGATCGCTTCGCCCGTCACCTCCAGCGCGACGATTTGCCGGTCGCGCGGGGCCGAAACATAGGCATGGGTCGCATCGCGCCATACGATCGCGAACGGGTTCTCGCCGCCCGCCACACCGGCTTGCGCGGCGTCGATCTTGCCGGGGCGCAGATCCTGTTCGACCAGCACAGTGCCGCGCGTCAGGTCGATCAGGCTGACCGAGTCATTGTAGTAATTGGCGACCAGCGCGCGCGTGCCATCGGGGCTGATCGCGATGCCCGCCGCCTGCGGCAACACATCGGCCCCGTTGCCGGTCTTGTTATGGCCGAGCGCGATCGGTTTGCCGACGCTGGCGAAAGTGCCACTGGCACCCTTTTCGAAGACATGGACAACATCATCCACCCCGCCGCCCACCACAATGCGCGTGCCATCGGGCGACCAGGCGACGCCCGAATAGCTGTTGGGCATGGTCAGCGTCTGCAGCCAGGTCGGGCCCTTGGCGTCGATGCGGTAGCGAAACAGATATTGGCTGGACTGGGCCAGGACGAGCTTGCCGTCGGGGCCATTATAGCGGTTGAAACCACTGGTCAGCACCAGCATCTCGCGGCCATTGGGGCTGACTGCAATCGCCGCTGCGCCATCGGCGATGTACGCGGGGTTGGGGCCGGTTCGTGCCACCAGCGGCGCGAAGCGCGCACCGGGCGCTGCGAGCGGGGTAAGCGCTTGCCCGGTCGGCAGCGCCGTTCCCCGATCCTGCGCCGTGGCACTCCCTGCGCCCCACAGGGCAAGGGCGGACGAGGCGAGGATCAGGGCGCGGCGCATTACTGGGTCTCCTAGTGAGCGTGGCCTAGCGACATGATGCTACGGTAAAAAGACGCGGTGCCGTTCACTCCACCACCGGCAGCCACACTGCACTCGCGGCACCCGGCGCGTGGACGATCGTCTGCGTCGCCGCATGATAGTCGCCCGGCTTGGCGTTGAAGATGTTGGGCACGAAGGTCTGCGGGTTGCGATCGTAGAGCGGGAACAGGCTCGATTGCACCTGCACCATGATGCGGTGGCCGGGCAGGAACACATGGTTCACATTGGGCAGGCCGAATTTGTAATTCTCGACCTTGCCCGGCTTCAGCGCGGCGGGGGTGGCGCGACCATGCACATAGCGCCCACGATAGATTTCGATGCCGATCGGCAATTGATACCCCGCCAGCGCCGGATGCGCGCTGTTCTCATCCGGGTAGACGTCGATCAGCTTGACCACGAAGTCGCTGTCGGTGCCGGTGGTGGCGGCAAACAGATCGACTTGCGGCGCGCCCGCAATATGCACCGGCTTGTCGAGCACGCCGGTCTGATAGCTCAGCACGTCGGGACGGCTGGAGACGAAACGCTGGTCGGCGACCAGCCACGTCGTCCACACCGAACGATCCTTCATATGCACCGGCTGGGTGACGAACGGCACGGGCTTGGCCGGATCGGAGATATAGCGTTCCTGGCCAGCCGTGGCCGGGGCGGTGAAGCTGAGGCTGTTATCCGCCTGGAGATAGAGCGGCGTCGCCTTGCCCGCAGGCCAGTGCGTGAAGGACTGCCATTGGTTGATCCCGCTGGCATAGGTGATCGCCGCCGGGGTCGGCGCGGTGTCGGCGGGGGTGTCCTTCAGATAGCGGTCGAGAAAGGGCTTCATCGTGTTGCGGCGGAATTGCAGCCCGGTATCGCCCTCGAACTGCAATGCGCCAAGACTGGTGCCATCATAATTGACGCCGCTATGCCGCCACGGCCCGATCACCAGCGAAATCGGCGCATTCGGGTCCTTGTCCTTCAGCGCCTTGAATACTGCAGGCGCGCCATAGCTGTCTTCCTGGTCCCATTCGCCGACCACGACCATCGTCGGTACGGTCAGCTTGCGCTTGGCGAGCAGTTTATCGACCGCCTGTTCCTGCCAGAATTGGTCGTAAGCGGGATGTTCCATCAGCTTGCGGATCGCCGGGAAGATGTCGATGCCATAAGCGCGGGCAAAATCGCCCGCCGACCCCGCCTTCAGATAGGCGTCGTAATCGTCGCCGGTGCCATCGGCAATCGCGCCGCCTTTCTTGGCGGTCTGGCCGACGATGTAGTCGAAGTTGGTTTGGCGGAACGCCCCATTGTGGAACCAGTCATCGCCGACCCAGCCATCGACCATCGGGCTTTGCGGCACCGCCGCCTTCAGCGCGGGATGCGGATCGATCAGCGCCATCAGTGAGGTGAAACCGAGATAGGAAGAGCCGGTAATGCCGACCTTGCCGTTCGTCTCGGGCACGTTCTTCACCAGCCAGTCGATCGTGTCATAGGCATCGGTGGCATGGTCGACAGCAGTGGGGTTGAGCGGCCCGCGCAAGGGGCGCGTCGTGACATAGTCGCCTTCGGATTTGCCCAGCCCACGCACGTCCTGATAGACGCGGATATAGCCGTCATTGACGAATTCGGCATCGGCGATCGGCAGGATTTCCTCGATCTTCTGGCTGGGGTTGCGCCAGGTCGCCTTGCCGGCGTCATAGGGCGTGCGGCTGAGCAGGATCGGGCCGCCGTGCGTGCCCTTGCGCATCACAATGACGGTGAACAGCTTGGTCCCGTCGCGCATCGGCACCATCACTTCGCGGCGGATGTAATCGGCTTGCGGGCGAACCTGTTGATACACCGCGACGGTGTCGGGTGTCATCGGCGCGGTTTGCGCCGAAAGCAAGGCGGGCGTGGCGAGCAGGGCAAGCGTGAGCGGAAGAATGCGCAATGGGGCCTCGCGAAATGACAGATGATGGCACGGTATAATCACCCGCTACGAAACCGGGGAAGCGATTTCGCGGGAAGAGGGCGGGCAGCGCGATTGTGGATCGACACGGACCCTATCGCCATCCCAACCATTCAGGCACGATGCCACTTATGTCGCCAACCGATCGCCTGACTCGTCCGCTGAAAGGGCTCATCGTCGGGCAAGTGCGCGCGCTGTTCAACGACAAGGCGCGGGGCGAAACACCGGTTGTGCGTAGCCCGGACGCGCTGTTCCCGCCGGATTCGGTCGCCTGGCGCGTGCATGGCGATGTGACGTCGATGCTGGTCGGCGGCATTGCCGCGCTGCTGCTGCAGATGCTCCACCCCAAGGTGCTGGCGGGGGTGTGGGACCATTCGGGCTTTCGCGAGGACATGCAGGGGCGCTTGCGCCGCACCGCGCGCTTCATCGCGGTCACCACCTTTGGCCCGCCCGACGACGCACGGGCGATGCTCGCCAAAGTGCGGCGAATCCACGATCATGTCGGCGGAACCTTGCCCGATGGTACGCCCTATCTGGCGAGTGCCCCTGATCTGCTCGCCTGGGTGCATGTGTGCGAGGTGCTGTGCTTTCTCGACGGCTGGATTCGCTATGGCGAACCCACGATGAGCCGTGCCGACCAGGACCGTTATGTCGCCGAAATGGCCCGCATTGCCGAGCCGCTGGGCGTGTCGCCCGTGCCGCACACCCGCGCCGAGGCGGAGGCGATCATGACTGCGATGCGTCCTCAATTGCGGGTCGATACCCGGACGCGCGAGGTGGCGCGCGTGTTGCTCGATCAACCAGCGCCCTCGCTGGCGGCGGGGCCGTTTCAGGCGATGACCTTGCAAGCGGGGGTGGATTTGCTGCCGGGCTGGGCGCGCGCGATGCACGGTCTCGCCCAACCGGAGTTCGGCCGACCGTTGCTGCGCGCGGGCACCTTCGGCATTGCCAGCACCTTGCGCTGGGCGTTCCGCGCATGACGGCACCTATCCCCGCCGCCACGCTCGTGCTGTTCCGGCAGCGCGGGAGGGTGCCGGAGCTCCTCTTCGTCGAGCGCTCCAAGGCGATGGTGTTTGCAGGCGGCGCGTTGGTGTTTCCCGGCGGGCGGATCGACCCCGGCGACCGCGCGCTCGCGCTTGAACTCGGCGGCGACCCTGAGGACATGGCCGCCCGCATCGGTGCGATCCGCGAGACGATCGAGGAAGTCGGGTTGCCCATCGGCCTGCCGCCGATGCCCGACGCCATCTTTGCCGAGTTGCGCGCGGCGCTCCACCGGGGCGAGGCGCTGGGCGCGGTGCTGCGCGAACTCGATCTCGCGCTCGACCCTGCGCAGCTCGTGCCGTTCGCGCGCTGGCTGCCGTCGCACGCGCCCGCGCGGATTTTCGATACGCGTTTCTATTTGGCGCAGGCTCCGCTCGATGGCCCCGAGGCGGTGGTCGACGATACCGAGAATGTCCGCGTCTTCTGGTCGACCGCGCAAGGTGTGCTGGATGACGCCGATGCAGGACGCGCGCGTATCATCTTCCCGACGCGCCGAAATCTGGAGCGGCTGGCGCAATTCGACAGCTTCGCCGCCGCTGCCGCGCACGCCGCCGCGCACGAAATCCGCGCGGTCACGCCGTGGATCGAGCAACGCGATGGGGGCGAGCATCTCTGCATTCCCGACGACCTAGGCTATCCGGTCACCTCGGAACCGATTGCCGGGGTGATGCGCGGGTAGAACCCCGGTTCCGGCCCCGAATCGCGCGGGGGTGACGAAAGCGCCCGTCTGGCGTATGGAGCGGCCATGCCCAATCTTCCCGTGGTCGCGATTATCGGCCGGCCCAATGTCGGCAAATCGACCCTGTTCAACCGTCTCGTCGGCAAAAAGCTGGCGCTCGTCGACGATCGCCCCGGCGTGACGCGCGATCGCCGCGAAGGCGATGCCACGCTGGTCGGCCTCGATTTCCGCGTCATCGATACTGCGGGTTATGAGGATCAGGACGCCGCCTCGCTGCCCGGGCGGATGCGCGCGCAGACCGAGGCGGCGGTCGCACAAGCCGATGTCGCCTTGTTCCTGTTCGATTCGCGCGCTGGCATCGTCCCGCTCGACGAGGAAATCGCGCGCTGGCTGCGTGGGTCGACCACGCCCGTTATCCTCGTCGCCAATAAGGCGGAGGGCAAAGCAGGGGCCGACGGCATCCTCGAATCGCTGTCGCTCGGCTTTGGCGATCCCGTTGAACTGTCGGCCGAACATGGCGAAGGTCTGGTCGAACTGTTTGATGCGCTGCTGCCCTTTATCGAGCCTGAAAAGGACGAATATGGCGCCGACATCCCCAATGCGGATGACGAGGGCGAATACAGCCCGGAAGCGCCGCTCAAGCTCGCCATCATCGGCCGCCCCAATGCCGGCAAATCGACGCTGATCAACCGCATCCTCGGCGAAGACCGCCTGATCACCGGCCCCGAAGCCGGGATCACGCGCGATTCGATCGCGGTCGACTGGATTTGGCACGATCCCGAGCGCGAGCCGGGTGAGGATGCGCGCAAAGTCCGCCTGATCGACACCGCCGGAATGCGCAAGCGTGCCAATGTGCAGGACAAATTGGAAAAGCTGTCGGTCGCCGACGCGCTGCACGCGATCGATTTCGCCGAAGTCGTCGTGCTGCTGCTCGATGCCACGCGCGGGCTCGAATCGCAGGATCTGCGCATCGCCGATGCCGCGCTGCAGGAAGGCCGCGCGCTGATCGTCGCGATCAACAAATGGGATATCGCCGAAAACGGCTCCAGCCTGTTCAACGGCATTCGCGGTGCACTGGAAGAAGGGCTCAGCCAGATCAAGGGGATGCCCGTGCTCACGGTGTCGGGCGCGACCGGCAAGGGCATCGACGTGCTGCTGAAAGTCGCGTTCGAGACGCGCGACGCCTGGTCGCGCCGCGTCGGCACCGGCGAGCTCAACCGCTGGTTCGAAAAGGCGGTCGAGGCCAATCCGCCGCCCGCACCCGGTGGCAAGCGCATCAAGCTGCGCTACCTGACGCAAGCCAAGACGCGTCCGCCCGGCTTCGTGCTGTTCGGCACGCGGGTGGACCAGTTGCCGACCAGCTATCAGCGCTATCTCATCAACGGCATTCGCCGCGATCTGGGCTTTGGTGCGGTGCCGGTGCGGCTAACTTTACGGGCACCGAAGAACCCGTTCGACCGCTGATCCCGGAGTCGGCACTGCAGCCGACTTATCGCGTAACGCCAGCCACTTGGTAGTCACGCGCCCGAAATGATTCTGCCCCGCGTCAACGGCTCGTTTACTTCGCGCGCGTAGAAGCAAGTGGTACTTTCGACTGAGAGTGCGGCTTGGAGGAGATGACGGTGACGCTCGATGAGACCATCCTGATCGACTGGAACGTGTTTACGCGGGCCCGTGCCGAGCTGGGTGCGGGCTTCGTCCGCATTTTGGGCTATTTCCGGGAAGACGGGGTCAAGTCCGTCGCCGCGATCGAAACCGCGATGCGCGCGCGCAATGCGGCAGCGATGGTGATTCCGGCGCACACCCTGAAAGGCGAAGCGCGTCAGTTCGGGGCCGAGCCGCTGGCGATCCTTGCCGAGCGGATCGAAGCGATTGCGCGCGATTGCGTGGAAAACCGTGACACGCCCGACGAGGCCCTCGAGGATATTGTCGCGCTGCGGCCGCTGTTCGAGCAGACGTTGGCGAAACTGGAGCGGGAGTCCAATCCGTTGGTCGAGCGCCGCCCGACCTTTGGGCGGCGGGCAAATTGACGGCCTAGACTGCCCGGCAGAGCAGATCAGGCACGCAGGCGTTCGATTGCCTGTGCCAGCGCGACGTACAGCTTGCCCATGTCGGACGACAGGATCGTAACCCCAAGCGGGGAGCCATCGCGCTGCGACAGGATCGTGCGGAGCATCGCCTCGAAATCGTGAATGTAGCGATTGACCTGCTCACGGAAGACCGGATCTTCGTCGTGCAGGCGCGCGATCTCGCGCGCTTCGGCACTATCCAGCAGGCGTACTGCGCGCCGGGTGAACACCCCGCGATCGCCCTTGAGATAGGCCGACCAGGCACTGTCCGACACGTCGGTCGAGAAGGTCTTGGCGATGTCGATCGAAGCGGAATTGAGCGATTCGATCAGCAAAGAAACACGGCGCGCCAGCGTTTCCTGATCGGCATTTTCACGCTCGGCGCGGGCGTCTTGCAGGCGGCTTTCGACCGAAGCGGTTGAATCGGCGATGGCGAGCATTTGCTGCGTAAGCCGTTCGGATACACGCGCGGCGGCTTCGGCGGCGGCTTCGCCCGCTTCTCCGATGCTGGCGAGTTGACGTTCGACCGCGACGCGCGTCGCGCGTTCCATCGCGGCGGCGCTTTGCTGTTCCAAAGCGTGCGCCGCCTCGGGGATGACGGTTGCGAGCGTTTCGCGCGCACGGTCGGCCGCGGCGCTGGCGGTATCGCGAACGCGCAGCAGTGCCTCGACCAGCCGGGGGGCGGCGTCTTCGGCGAAGCGATGCGTGCGCCCGATCGTATCGTCGACCATTTCGCCCAGCGCATCGGCCTTGATCTTGCCGTCGGACAGCGTGTCGAGCAGCGTGCTCGCCAGTTCGTTGACGGTGTCGCGCTGGAGCGCGATGACATGGGCGATCGATTCGATCGCGTCGTGCGTGCTCTCCGCAGCCGTCACCAGCGACAGCAATTCGGGCTTGGCCTGGCCGACGATCTTGCGGCTGACGCCAAGGCGGTCGTCGAGGCGGGCCAGCGCTTCGGGCAGGGTCTCGTCGATCTCGCGGGCGGCGGAATCGAGCGCCATCAGCAAATGTTCGGTCGAGGCGATGGCATGTGTCGCCATTTCGTCGCCGGTCTTGAGCGCTTCGGTCATCGCATCGGCCGATCCGCCGAGCGCGCTGATCGATGCTGCCAGCGACTGGGTCCGTTGAATACCCCGGTCATGGAGCGTCTCGAAGGTTTCGGAAACGCGGACGAGTCCCTGGTCGATCTCTTCGACGATGGTGTCGCTGGCCGCACGTTGATCGGCGAGGCGGGCGGCGACGCGATCGATCAGGGTTTCGATCTCGGCGATCCGCGCCGCCAGGCCTTCGGCACTGTCGTGTGCGGCGCGCTCGAGCGCGGCCTGGTTGGTGCCAAGCATCGCCAGCATGGCTTCGCCCTGCGCAGCGATCCCCTTGCGAGCTTCGTCGACGGCGTCGGCAGTGCGACCGAGCAGCCCGTCCACCGCATGCGACATGTCGCCGGTGACCTGTTCCAGCCGCGCGCCGGCGGTCTCGCTGGTCACTTCCATCCGCGTGATATGCGCCGCGAGCTTCTGGGCAGCCCCGTTTGCCACGGCATCGGCCTCCCGCCCGCGCTCCGCCAGCGCGGTGAGTTGGGCGTCGAGCGCGGCGGCATGTTCGCTCGCGGTAACGCCCGTCTCCTTGAGCAACTGCGCCAGCCCGTCGGTCTCGTTATGCGCGCGCGGCAACAGCGCCAGCAGCACTTCGAGCCGCGTATGCGCCTGGTCGGCCGCCGTAGCCAAGGTTGCCGCATGGGCGTCGGCGGTCGTGATTTGCGCGGTCAGGCCCGACCCGATCGAGGCCATCCGCGCAACCGCTCCGTCGCCCAACGCCATCAGGGCACCGGTTTGCTCGGCCAGGTTCGCGCGGTTGCTCTCGATGCTGTGCGCCAGGGCCGCGACGGTGCGTTCGAGGCTGGCGGCCTCGGCGCGCATCGCCTGTGCCGTCTGTCCGAAGCGACGCGCCTCGGCGGTGCTGGTGCGAAGCGCCAGTACCAGTAAAATCGCGATCAATGCCGGCGGCACGCACAGCCCGGCCACGAAATTGACCAGCGCAGGCGGCGTCAGCGTGGCCAAACTGTCCCGCGACAACCACAGCATCGCGCCGATCCACCCCAGCGATGCGAGCATCCCCAAAATCGGGAGCCACGGCACCGACCGCGACGGTAGCTCATCGTCAATCGCTTCGGTCAGTTCGATGGGATCCTCCGGCATGGGCGCAAACTCCGCCATTGCCACAGCTTCTTCCGCGTCGGCTTCGGCGGGTGGCGCGGCGCTGTGCGGCCGCAGGTCTATGATGCGAGAACCCCCGTTCATCATGCTTGTTTATCACGAAAGTCGCCAGTTCAAAGCGAATAGCGAAACCTTGTCTTAACGCTTCCCCCGCTAGACGGGCGCAATGGCCTATGATCCCGGTGCAATCGATGCGACCTTGGCGGCAGCGGTGGGCGATGAGCCCGCCCTGATCGCGGAACTGCGCGGCGCATTTCTGGAGAGCGTCGAGCGCGGATTGGGCGTGCTCGACGCGGCACAGGGTGACGAGGCATGGCGGGCTGCGGCATGGCGGATGCGCGGCCTCGCGGCGAGTTTCGGGGCAATCCGGCTGATGGCGATCGCGACCGAGGCGGCAGAGGCGACTGCGCATGACCCCGCGCTGATGCGGCGCTTGCGCCGCGCAGTGGAGCGGCTGTGATCGTTTTGCGGGCTTTGCCTTAATCGAGTCGAGCCCCTAACAGCTAGGCGATGCTGGCTGGATTGATTTTTGCGACCGAAGATGCCGATGATCGCGCGGGTGTACTCGCGGCGACCCTGCCTTTTGGCGGGTTGACGCTGATCGAGTTCCAGGCGCGCTTATTGGTGGCGGCGGGCGCGACCCATATCATTCTTGTCGTCGCGCGGATGACGCCGGAATTGCTGGGCGCGATCAGCCGCATCGGGCGGCGCGGCGTATCGGTCGACGCTGTGCGCAGTGCGCGCGAAGTGCTGGAAAAACTCCATCCGCTCGCGCGCGTGCTTGTCGTCGCGGACGGCGTGGTGACCACGGGCGACGTTGTCCAGGCGATCGCCGCCGCGCCGCAGGATACGCTGCTGGTCACCGACCAGATGGATCCGCATTATGAACGTGTCGGGGCCAATGTGGCGTGGGCGGGCCTCGCCTTGCTGGATTGCAAGCGCATTGCCGAAGTCGCCGCCTTGCCGCGGGATTACGATTTTCAGTCGACCTTGCTGCGGGTTGCGGCGCAGGCGGCGGCGGATCAGGTCCGGCTCGATCCGCATATGGCCCCCGGGCACAGTATCGAGCGCAGTACGCAGGCTCTGGCCGCGCGTGGCAATGGAACAGTCGCGGCGCTGGTCAGCAAACCGGCGCGTTGGGCCGAACGCTTTTTGCTGTCGCCGCTCGTTCGCCTGATATTGCCACCGCTGATGACGCGCGGCGTCGGATCGATCGCGTTGCTGGCGGGGGGCGTGGCCGTTGCGCTTGGCGGTTGGTTGACGATTTTTCTTGGGCACGCTGCGGCCGGGATGGCAGTGACGTACCTTGCCATCGCCATCGCCGCGATCGCGGCGGCGCTGGCCTGGGTCCGCGACGAGGGCGCGGTGGCGCGCCTCGCGACGCATGCCACCCCGGCAATTGTCGCGGTGGCCGCCCTGCTGGTCGGCTATGGCGCAGATCGACCGGCCGGTCTGATCCTCGCATTTGCCTTCATTATCATTGCGGCCCTGCTCGAACGGATCGCCGGATCGGCACCGGTCCGGCGTTTATGGGCCAGCCCCGTCGCCTATCCGCTGGTTATGCTGCCGCTGTTGGCGGTGGGGCAGCCGCTGCTCGCGCTTGGCGCTGCCGCACTATACGCGGTCGTGACGCTGGCGGTCGCCATTGAGGGCTTTCTCGAAAAGCCTTAGTCTCGCTTTAACGACAACCCCTTATTGCCGAGATCATGTCGAATGAATGTGGCGACAAGGATGATGCGGCCGATCGGGCCGTCACGGCACTGCTCACACGGGCAGCGACGGCGGATTCGCACGCCGACGATCGGCTGCGCGTGGCCATTGCAGACTTTTTCCTGGCAGATGCCGCGCGACTGGATGATCGCACGCGAATCGCGATGGCGGCGACGCTCGGCGATCTGGTCCAGGCGGTAGAAGGCGCGTTGCGCCATCACGCCGCTCGTTTGCTGCTGGCGCGCGAGGCAGCGCCCCTGTCCGCCGCCATTGAAGCGGAGGAACCGTCGATTTTTCAGCGCCTGGTGCAAGCCGGCGTTTTGCGCGATCCCGAACTGATGCGAGAACTGCTTGGCCGCGTCCAACAGGATCTTCTGACCGATGCACTGTCAGGTGAATCGCCCGACGATCCCGACCGTCCGAGCCTGTTGCCACGTCTTGCCGGCGCGGCAGATCGCGTTATCTCGGCCAGTGCCGTCGCCTTGATGACGGCGGAAAGCCGTCGCCGGGTTGCGCCCACCCCCGGCCAGCCTGCCGTTACCGATCTTCCCGCCGAGCTGCATCACCGAGTCATCTGGTGGGTCGCAGCGGCGATCCGCGAGAGCATGGGGCCGCTGGAAAGCGAATCGCAAGCGCTGCTTGATCGCGCATTGGTCGATGCCGCGCTTCGCAGCATCGCCGCGCACGATGAGGGCGATCGGCTGGAAGCCACCGCGCTGCGCCTGGCCAGCGCGCTCGATCCACAGGCGAGCGAATTGGCGATCCTCCTGGTCGAGGCGCTGGCCGATCGGCGTCTCTCGCTGTTCATCGCGTTGCTCGCGCGCGCGCTGGGGCTTGATTATAGCGACGCGCGCGAGATCGTTCTCGATCGCGACGGCAGCCGGTTCTGGCTGGTGTTACGGGCGCTGGAACTGGATCGTGCGGCGATCGCGCGGATCGGGCTTGCGCTTTGCGAGGCGGACCCGGCTCGAAACCTCGATCGTTTCGCCGACGGGATTGACGACATTCTGGCGATTTCCCCCGCGACGGCCCGCCACGCCCTTGCCCCATTGTTGCTGCATCGCGATTATCGTGCGGCCCTGGTGGCACTGGGGCGGAGGACGCACCAATGAACGTGAGTGAGCCAATGTTGCCGCCGGTGCGCGGCATGGTCGATCGGGACGGGCGTCTGGTCGAGGCGGATCAGCGCCTTCATGACCTCAACGCGCGCGCCGGTGGCGACATCGGGCAGCCGCTGGCGGTGCCCCAAATCGCCGCGCTCGCGCGGTTGGCGCAGCGGCTTGGTATTCTGGTATCGCGCGGCGTGGTTGCGGCGGATGGGCCGGATGATCTGGAATTGTGGGTCCGGGCCGAGCCCGAATCCGCTGCGACGTCGGGC
Organism: Sphingomonas sp. TF3; assembly: GCF_003985085.1. Taxonomy (NCBI): domain Bacteria; kingdom Pseudomonadati; phylum Pseudomonadota; class Alphaproteobacteria; order Sphingomonadales; family Sphingomonadaceae; genus Sphingomonas; species Sphingomonas sp. TF3. Next base: position 85,816 of record NZ_RWKS01000002.1, read on the forward strand.
AATGTCCGTTTGCACATCACCGGCTGGCGCAGTCGCGCGGCATGGCATCCGGCGGCGGCGGCCGAGGAGCGCGCCACCGACTTTCTGCGAAGCGAGGGCGATTGGCTGTGGGAAACCGACAGCGCGTTGCGGCTGACCTTCCTGTCGCTGTCGGCCGGGGCCCGTTATGGCTTCGATGCCGGAGCAATGCTGGGCCAGCCGCTCACCCGCTTGTTCGTACTGGGGGAGGGGGATGGCGGGGTCTTCCCGATTCTCGGCGGGTTGGCGTTGCAGCAACGCTTCGACGATCAAGTGGCGACGATTCGCGCGACCGGGCATCGCGTTCGTCTTGCCGCCACGCCACGGACCGACGCCCATGGGGCCTTTTCCGGCTTTGTCGGTGCAGCGTATGCGCTGGACGACAGCGTTCCGCCGACGGTGATCCCGCCCGCTGCGCCCGCAGCTGCGGATGCCGTCACCACCGCTTTTGCGATGCGGCTGGATCAAGCGCTGCGCGCGCCGCTCGATCGCATCATCGCCAATGCCGACAGCATTCATGCCCAGTCGGAAGGGCCTTTGCGGCAGGACTACGCCGATTATGCCGCCGACATTGCCAGCGCCGGGCGGCACTTGATGGGCTTGGTCGACGATCTGGTGGATCTCCAGGCGATCGAGCGGCCCGATTTCGTGGTGGCCAAGGAAGCCATCGACCTGGCCGACGTGGCACGCCGCGCCGCAGGATTGCTGCAGGTCCGCGCATCCGAAGCGAAGGTGCGGATCGACCGCCCGTCGCTGGGCGAGACACTGGCCGCGACCGGAGAATTCCGTCGCGCCCTCCAAGTGCTGGTCAATCTGATCGGCAACGCCGTTCGCTATTCGCCGACCGACGGGATGGTCTGGGTGCGCGCGGAGCGCGAAGGCACAGTCGCAGCGGTGATCGTCGCGGATCAGGGGAAGGGCATCGCGCTAGCGGATCAGGCCCGCATTTTTGAAAAGTTCGAACGCGTCGATCCGCGCGAGGTCGGTGGCAGCGGGCTCGGGCTTTACATAGCGCGCCGTTTGGCGCGCGCGATGGGCGGCGACGTGACGGTGGATTCCGCCCCAGGGCAAGGTGCACGGTTTGTATTCACCCTGCCGGGCCGCTGATAAGCCCGCGGACTTTGGCGACACTCGCATTATTGGCGTTGTGAAATTTGGCCTTGTGAAAGGTCGCACAAAAATGCGCCTGTCGAGTCCGATTGTCTAATTTCGTAGTCTATAAAGCGATGAGGGGCCGAACGGTGCCAATACATCGGGACAATTCTACATGATTGACAAGGATGTTCAAACCCGCTTGGATTTCATGGCGATTGACGAACAGCAGCGGGCCGTATTGGCGGAGCTACAACCGGTAGTTCGAACTTTGCTTGGTCCGGCACTGGACCGTTTCTATCACACTGCCCGAAGGACCCCGGAAACCGCGGCTTTTTTCCGCGACGACCAGCATATGGCTCATGCCAAGCGGGCACAGGAAAGCCACTGGACGCGTATCGCGACGGGCACGTTCGATCAGGATTTTCACGCCAGCGTCCGCCGCATCGGCGCGGTCCATGCCCGCATCGGCCTTGAGCCGCGCTGGTATATCGGTGCCTACGGGCTCGTCCTGGAAAATCTGATCGCAGGTATCGCGCGCCATTTGTCGCCGTGGCGGCGCCTGTTGTCGCTCTTCCGCGGTCCGAGCGCAGCCGATGCCAGCAGCGCGATCGTCAAGGCCGCCTTACTCGACATGGAATTGTCGGTTTCGATCTACTTCGAAGAAGCGCAAGCAGAGCGCAACAGAGCAATCGAAAGCCTGTCGCAGGCTTTGGCCGCGCTTGCCGACGGCGATCTGAGCAACGACATTGCAAACATGCCGTCGGCCTTTGCCGCGATCGAGACGAGCTTCAACCAGGCGCTTACGTCCTTGCGTGGGTTGATCGGTAGCGTGGTGGCGAGCAGCGCTGGCATTCGTACCGGCTCTTCGGAAATCGCCCACGCGTCGGAAGACCTTGCGCGGCGGACCGAGGGCACTGCCGCCAGTCTTGAGCAGACGTCGGCATCGCTTGTGCAGATCGACTCGCGGCTCAGGGCTACCGCCGCCGCGACGGCCGAGACGGTCAACCGTGCGCAGCAGGCGACCGACACTGTCGCCAACGGTCGCGCGACCGCAGACCAGGCGGTCCAAGCCATGATCCGTGTCGGTGAAAGCGCCAAGGGCATCGATTCCGTAATCGAAGGCCTCGACAAGATTGCGTTTCAAACGCGCGTTCTGGCCATGAACGCGGCGGTCGAAGCGGGGCGCGCCGGAGATTCCGGGCGGGGCTTCGCGGTCGTTGCCGATCTGGTTTCGGCCCTTGCGATGCGCGCCGAGGAAGAGGCGAAGCGCGCCCGCGATCAGTTGACCGTGACTCAGGCCGATATCGGAACCGCAGTCCATGCCGTGAAAAATGTCGATACGTCGCTGACCAACATCTCGGGCGATGTGGAGAAGGTGCACCATCTGCTCGGCTCGATGGCGGACGATGCCGCCGCACAGTCGTCGGCGCTCAGCGAAATCTCAAGCGCGATCAGCTCGATGGATCGCACAACGCAGCAGAACGCCGCGATGGTCGAGGAAACGTCGGCAGCGGCGCGCAACCTGACCGCCGAGGTGGGATCGCTTGCGCAGCAGACCGAGCGGTTCAAGACGGGAAATACCGGGGAGACGGCACGCCCCGCCGCTCGTCGCCCATCTCGTGCGAACGGCCGCGCCGTTAATGCCGCAGGCAGTACTTCGGTTCAATAAACCCCGAATATGCCTGCGTGCGACCAACGCTCAGCGCCGCGACCACCACAGCAGCGCAACGCCCGCCAGCGCGATAAGCGCGCCGTACACCGCCCATTCGCGCTGAGCGAGCATGAAGCTCGACGCGGGCCACAGGATGATGCCAAGGCCCTGGCCCGCAAACAGCAGCCCGAAGGCCAGCAGGACGACGCCCGCCACCAGGGCGAGCGCCTTCACCGCTTTCACGAGCGGGCGTCGAGCGGCACGTAATCGCGCTGCGTCGGGCCCGTGTAGAGCTGACGCGGACGGCCGATCTTCTGCTCCGGATCGGCGATCATCTCGTTCCACTGCGCGACCCAGCCGACGGTGCGCGCGAGCGCGAACAGCGCGGTGAACATCGTCGTCGGGAAACCGATCGCCGAGAGGATGACGCCCGAATAGAAATCGACGTTCGGGAACAGCTTCTTTTCGATGAAGTACGGGTCGCTCAGCGCCATTTCCTCGAGCTTCAGCGCGACGTCGAACACGGGGTCCGACACCTTCATCGCGGCGAACACTTCCCGCACGGTCTGCTGCATCACGGTCGCGCGCGGATCGTAATTCTTGTACACGCGATGGCCGAAGCCCATCAGGCGGAACGGATCGTTCTTGTCCTTGGCGCGCGCGATGTACTCGGGGATGCGGTCGACCGTGCCGATTTCGCGCAGCATGTTGAGCGCGGCTTCATTGGCACCGCCATGCGCCGGGCCCCACAGGCAGGCGATGCCCGCCGCGATGCACGCGAAGGGATTGGCACCCGACGAACCCGCGAGCCGGACGGTCGAGGTCGAGGCGTTCTGCTCGTGATCGGCGTGGAGGATGAAGATGCGGTCCATCGCCTTTTCGATCACCGGATCGACGACATATTCCTCGGCCGGAACGCCGAAGGTCATGCGCAGGAAGTTGCCGGTGTAGCTCAGCTCGTTCTTGGGGTGCATGAACGGCTGGCCGATCGAATATTTATACGCCATCGCGGCGATCGTCGGCATCTTCGCGATCAGGCGATGGCTCGCGATCATGCGCTGCTGCGGATCGGTGATGTCGGCCGAATCCTGATAGAAGGCCGAAAGCGCGCCGACGACACCGCACATGATCGCCATCGGATGCGCATCGCGCCGGAAGCCGCGATAGAAGGTCGCGAGCTGCTCGTGCAGCATCGTGTGGCGGCTGATCGTGTAGGTGAACTTGTCGAGTTCGTCCTTGGTCGGCAGCTCGCCGTTCAGGAGGAGGTGGCACACCTCCATGAAGCTCGACTGCTCGGCCAACTGCCCGATCGGATAGCCGCGGTGCAGCAACACGCCCTCATCGCCATCGATATAGGTGATCGCCGAATCGCAGCTTGCGGTCGAGGTGAAGCCCGGATCGTAGGTAAACATGCCGGTCTGGGCGTAGAGTTTTCGAATATCGATCACGTCCGGACCCACGCTACCGTGCAGGACCTTCAAATCGAGATCCTTGTCCGCGGCGTTCAGCTTGACAGTGTCAGTCATCGGTCGTCCTTTCGTGACGTCTATGCGGCCATCTGGTCGGCGATACGCCCCAGGCTCTCGTCGCGCCCGAGCAAGTCGAGCACGTCGAAGATTCCAGGCGAGGTCTTGCGTCCGGTCAATGCGGCGCGCAGCGGTTGCGCGACCTGACCGAGCTTGACCCCTGCATCGTCGGCGACCTGCCGAACCGCAGCTTCGAGCGCCTCCGTATCCCAGTCTTCGACCGCGTCAAGCGCCGCGTGCACCTGCGCGAGCAATCCGTGGGCCGAACCCGACAGTAGCGCTGTCGCATCATGGTCCATCGCAAGCGGGCGGGTGCGAAAAAGAAAGCCAGCACCGCTGGCCAATTCATTGAGATTGGCCGCGCGTGGTTTCAGCGATGCCATGCTGCGACGCAGAAGATCGAGCTGTTCCGAGTTCGGCGTGACCTCGAGTCGCGGGGCCACCAACTCGGCCAGGCGGGCATCGTCGGCCTGCCGAATATACTGACCGTTCAAATTTTCGAGTTTCTTCAGGTCGAAGCGTGCGGGCGATTTGCCAACGCCGTCGAGATCGAACCATTGGATCGCCTGGTCGCGGCTGATGACTTCATCATCGCCATGCCCCCAGCCGAGCCGCAGCAGATAATTTTCCAGCGCCTCGGGCAGAATGCCCAGTTCGTCGCGATAGAATTCCACGCCGACCGCGCCGTGGCGCTTGGACATTTTCGCGCCGTCCGACCCGTGGATCAGCGGGATGTGCGCATAGACCGGGTCGGGCCAGCCGCCCTCGATCGCGTTCATCGCGCGCATGATGGGAAGCTGACGGAAGGCGTTGTTGAGATGGTCGTCGCCGCGGATGATGTGCGTCACGCCCATGTCGTGATCGTCGACCACCACCGCCAGCATATAGGTCGGCGTGCCGTCCGAACGCAGCAGGACGAAATCGTCGAGCTCGGCATTCTGCACGGTGACGCTGCCCTGGACGCGGTCCTCGATCGTGGTGGCACCCTCGCGCGGCGCCTTCAGCCGCACGACGAAAGGCGCGCCCTCGGGCGCTTCCTCAGGCGAACGGTCGCGCCAGCGGCCGTCATAGCGCATCGGCTTGCCTGCCGCCTTCTGCGCCTCGCGCATTTCGGTCAGTTCGTCTGCCGTGGCGAAGCATTTGTATGCTTGGCCTGCCGCCAGCAATTGATAGGCGACCTCGGCATGGCGCGCGGCGCGCGAGAATTGGAAGACTTCCTCGCCGTCCCAATCGAGCCCGAGCCAGCGCATCGAGGTCAAAATCGCGTCGATCGCAGGCTGGGTCGAGCGCGCACGATCGGTATCTTCGATGCGCAGCAGGAACTTGCCGCCATGATGACGGGCATAGAGCCAGTTAAACAAGGCGGTACGCGCCCCGCCAATGTGCAGGAAGCCGGTCGGCGACGGCGCGAACCGGGTGACGACCGTGGCGTCATTGGGGGTGGTGGTGGCGCCGACGGCGGGGGCCGTGGCGGGATCAGATATTGCGCTCAATCGCGCATACTCCCAGACTTAAGGATGGATGGCCGGTTCAGCCTTGAGCGCCCCTAGCACGCACCTTCCCGCGCTTCAAATCGGCGTGCTTCGGGGGTTTGCCGCCGTCAATGCCCGACTCGAGCGGTGGCTGGAGGCGGAGCGCGACCAACTGGCCTTGTGGGTGCCGGTCGCCTTGGGCGCGGGGATCGCTTTGTGGTTCGTGCTGCCCGACCCGCCGGCGTGGAGGGCGGCGGCATGTCTTGCACTGGCGGTGGCGCTTGGCGGCGTGGCGTTCGCGCGACATGGGCGGGCGGCGCGGGTGGTCGCGGTGGGCGGGTTTTGCGTCTTGCTTGGGCTGGCACTGATCTGGAGCCGCTCGGAGCGAGTCGCGGCGGGTGTGCTTGCCCGCCCGACGATCGCGACCTTCACCGCGCGGGTCGAGCGAGTCGAGCCGCTGGTGGCGCGGGGCCTCGTGCGCGTGCGGCTCGCGCCGATCCGGGTAGTGGCAGTGCCCGAGCGGCGCGGGCCTCCGCAGCCGCTGCCGATGCTCCCCGCCCATCTGCGCGTCAATCTGACCGAGGCCGATGTTCCAGTCGGGCTGGTACCGGGGGCGACGCTGCTGCTTTCCGCGCGGTTGATGCCGCCGCCCGAACCCGCTGTGCCGGGTGCCTATGATTATGCCCGGACCGCCTGGTTTGACGGAATCGGTGCGACCGGGCGCGGCTTCGCGCCGATCCGCGTCATCGCGGGTGGCGGCACGGCGGCGGAAGCGGGGCTGCGCGTGCGATTGTCGCAGCATATTCAGGCGCAAGCAGGCGGGGGCGGGGCAGGGGGCATTGCCGCCGCGCTGGCTACCGGCGACCAGGGCAGCATCCCGATGGCCGACAATGAGGCGATGCGCCGTTCGGGTCTTGCGCATTTGCTCTCGGTCAGCGGCTTGCACATCACGGCGGCGGTCGGCGCGGTGATGGTGCTGGTGATGCGCCTGCTCGCGCTCAGCCCGTGGCTGGCCTTGCGCTGGCGCTTGCCGCTGATTGCAGCGGGAGCGGGGGCGCTCGCGGCGATCGGCTATACGCTGCTGACCGGGGCCGAAGTGCCGACGATCCGGTCCTGCGTCGCGGCCTTATTCGTGCTGATCGCGCTGGCGCTGGGGCGCGAGGCGCTGACGCTGCGGCTGGTTGCAGCGGGCGCGGTGGTGGTGTTGCTGCTCTATCCCGAGGCGCTGGCGGGGCCGAGCTTCCAGCTGTCCTTCGCCGCGGTCGCCTCGATCATCGCGCTCAACGAGCACCCCGCGGTCCGCGGCTGGTTCGGCCCGCGCGAGCAATCTCGGCTGGCAAAGCTGGCGCGCGAGCTCGCTTCGTTGTTGCTGACGGGCCTTGTCGTGGAACTGGCGCTGCTGCCGATCTCGCTGTTCCACTTTCAGAAAGCCGGGGTGTACGGCGCGGTCGCCAATATCGTGGCGATTCCGCTCACCACCTTCGTGACGATGCCGCTGGAGGCGCTGGCATTGCTCTTTGATTGCATCGGCGCGGGGGCACCGTTCTGGTGGGCGACGGCGCGCTCGCTCGATCTACTGCTGTGGATCGCGCACACCGCCGCCGCCATTCCCGGATCGGTCGCGCCGCTGCCCGCCATGCCCGGTGCTGCTTACGCCCTGATGGTGGTGGGTGGCCTGTGGCTGGCGTTATGGCGCACGCGCTGGCGGCGGTTGGGGCTGCTGCCGCTCGCGGTCGGCGCGGTATGGGCGCTGCTGACGCCCGCGCCAGACGTGCTGGTGACGGGCGACGGCCGCCACGTCGCGATCCGCACAGCACGCGGCGATCTGGCGCTGCTGCGCGACCGTACCGGCGATTACACCGCCGACATGCTGGCGGAGAATGGCGGGATTGAGGACCTACCGGTGCTGATGTCCGAACAGCCCGAAGCGCGCTGCAGCCGCGACCTGTGCCTGATGACGCGCCGCGCCGGCGGCCGCGACTGGCGCATCCTCGCGACGCGCAGCGCCTATCTCGTCCCCGCGCCCGATCTGATGGCGGCGTGCGCAGAGGCCGACATCGTCATCAGCGAACGCCGCCTGCCGCGCCGCTGCGCACCGCGCTGGCTACGGCTCGACCGGGCGACGCTGGCGCGTAGCGGCGGCGTGGCGATCACGCTGAGCAGGGCGTCGGTGCGCACGGTGCGCCATGCAGGCGACCGGCATCCGTGGGTGACGATGCCGGTATCATCGAAGCTGTCGCGGTTCCGCAAGGGGAACGAGGCGCGCCATCGCTGAGGGCGGTCGATTTCGCTTTAGGTCGGGGGTTAGTTAGCTGGCGGCGCGGCGCGTCGACCTTCTATTTGATTGGAGCCAGCGTGATGGCGCTGTCTTTCACCTCCCAGACCGTTTTGGCTGCGGTCGCCACAAACAGGGGCATATGCATATTGTAGGAGGTAAAAACATGGATCTCAGTCGGAACGGGGTCCAGCAAATGCGTGGTCATGAAGCCTTCTGCTGTTGCACCCGGTGGCAGTTTGGGGCGCTTCATCGCGAGACAACTGACATTAAACGGACGGGAAGACAGCACGTGTCCGTCGGGCGCAACGACGACGCGATAGTTGCCTCCCATCACGTAGGTGGCGGCATCCTGCTGGGCCGTCAGCAAGTAGACCGCGACTGGCCCGCCATTGGGTGACGGTAGCACGACCGTATTGAACGGTGCCGGCGTGCACGGTTCGTACTTTTGTGCCTTCGCGCGTTCGAGCGCTACTTCGCGTGCGTGCGCGAGGAAGGCTTGCGACGGAGTGAGCGCGATCGGTTGGGGCAATTGTTCCTGACGCACCACCTTTCCGCCACGAACATCGGCGACGAAAAAGGCTTGGGCGGTTGTATTGGTCCCGCGGTAGTAGGTCACGTGCAAGGTTTGCTCGTCGGACACTTCGACGACATATCCACCCACGCCAGTCAGTTGATCTTTCGGGACTGCGGCCAACAGCGCATCGGTGCTGACCCAGGCCGCACGATCGAAGCCGTAAATTAGCCTCCCGATATTGGAAGCGTGCGCGATGCGCTGCTCGTTGGAAGGCGCGGTTGGGGAAGGCGCGGTTGGGGAAGGCGCGGTTGAGCCCGGAATGGCAGATGGAGGCCCGCCCGCATCCTGACCGGGGACTGCCGAGATTAAAGCGATCAAAGGCAATAGCATCGGCTGTCTCCCGCGAAGACAGACACCTGAACTATGGTCAGCGGTTAGACAATGCCGGCACGAAGAAAAAGCGTTCGTACGGTTTAAGATTGCTGGCCATCGCCAGAATCGACGTCAAACTTTTCTACATAGCACTGTGTTTCGGCCGCGCTCGGCGGCCGTCTACTTCGCCTCAATCGTACCGCCGCAAAATCCCCGCCAGCTTGCCCTGCACGCGCACTTGCGCCGGTGCATAACGCTGCGGGTCATACGCCCGGTTGGCGGGGTCGAGCCGGATCATCGCGCCTTCGCGGCGGAAGAATTTGAGGGTGGCTTCGCTTTCCTCGATCAGCGCCACGACGATTTCGCCGTCGCGCGCAACCTCCTGGCGCTTGATCAGTGCATAATCGCCGTCGAGGATCCCGGCCTCGACCATCGAATCCCCGGCGACTTCCAGCGCATAATGCTCGCCATTGCCGAGCAGGGCGGCGGGGACGGCAAGCATCGAGGCGCCTTCGAACGCTTCGATCGGCACACCGGCGGCGATGCGGCCGTGCAGCGGGATCTCGATCACGTCATTGGCGGGCTCCGGCATCGCGCGGAGATTGGCGGCGGGCGCAGCAGTGGTTTTGGTCGGTGTGTTGGTGCCACGCTCGGGCATTTTCAGCACTTCGAGCGCGCGCGCTCGATTGGGCAGGCGGCGGATGAACTGACGTTCCTCGAGCGCGCTGATCAGGCGGTGGACGCCCGATTTGGATTTGAGGTCGAGCGCTTCCTTCATTTCCTCGAACGACGGCGACACCCCGGTCTCATCAAGCCGGTCGTTGATGAAGCAGATCAGCTCATGCTGCTTGCGCGTTAGCATCGCTCGGGCCCTTTCGTCGGAACAGACAACGAACCTATACGGAACGAAAAATCACGCGTCAAGCGCGCGCTTTACGGGAGCGCGAGGATTTCCACCGAGTCGCCGGGCTCGGCGGCTGGCGTATGCGGTGCACGGGCAATCAGGCAATCGGCCTCGGCGAGCGTCCGCAACAACGACGAGTCCTGGCGCTGCGCGACATACACCCGCCCGTCGCGCGTCTCCGCTCGCAGATAATCCTGCCGCACGCCGTTGGCGGGCAACGCCGAACCGAGGATCGCCGTGCGCAAAACCGGCATCGCATCGCGCGCGCCGCTCAGATGCGCGATCAGCGGGCGCAGGAACACCGTCGCGGTGACGAAGGCCGACACCGGGTTGCCGGGCAGGCCCAGCACCGTAGTCCCGCGCAAACGCCCTGCCAGCATGGGCTTGCCGGGCCGCAGCGCGATCCGCCAGAAATCGATCCTCCCGCCTGCCGCCTCCAGTGCGGGACGGATCAGGTCATGGTCGCCGACCGAGGCACCGCCGGTGGTGACGAGAATGTCGGCTTCCACCGCCGCAAAGGCGGCGGCGATGGCATCGAGCCGGTCGGGCAGGATGCCGAGCCGAAGGACGTCGACAGGCAAATCACCAAGCAACGTCGCCAGCATCACGCTGTTGGATTCGGGCAGCGCATCGGGTGGCCCGCTGGCACCCGGCGCAACCAGTTCGTCCCCGCTCGCCACGACCGCGACGCGCAGCCGCCGCGAGACCGTCAATTCGGCGTGTCCGGCGATCGCCGCCAGTGCGACGCGCGCCGCTGTCAGCCGCTCGCCCTTCGCGATGAGCACCTCACCGCTGGCGAAATCGAGCCCCCTGCGGCGGATATTGCCGCCGCGCACCGGGCCATCGCCGGACAGAGTAAGGCTGTCGCCCTCGCGCGCGGCTTCTTCCTGAACGAGCACGCTATCGGCCCCCGGCGGCACGGCGGCACCGGTAAAGATGCGCACCGCTTCGTGCGCGCCGCACGTCCCGGTAAAGGGGCGTCCGGCGGCGCTTTCGCCGATCACGCGCAGCGGCCCCGGCAAATCGTCGAACCGCACCGCATAGCCGTCCATCGCCGAGAGATCGGCATAGGGCTGGGTCCGCAAGGCGTAGACCTCGCTTGCCAGCCAGCGTCCGGCGGCCGCGGCCAGTGGAAGCGTTTCGCTCGGTACTGCGGCACCAAGCGCGAACAGGCGCGCTTGCGCATCGGACACGGAGATCAGAGGAGGGGCCATCGTCATGCTTTCCGGTAAGGCTGGCGGGTATCAGCGGGTCGTCGCGGGTGGGGCAATCCGCTCGATCGTCAGCCGGGTGATCGTACCGCCAGTCGGCGTTGCCGCGACATCGAACCGTCCCCCCAATTGCCGCGCCAGGGTGCTGGCGATGGTCAGGCCGAGGCTGGTCGTGCGGGTCATGTCGAACCCATCGGGCAAACCGGCACCATCGTCGGTAACGCTGAGGTCGAGCGTGTCGTCGGTGCGCTGTACGACCACGTCGATCCGCCCGGTTTCGCGATCGGCAAAGCCATGTTCGAAGGCGTTCGCGACGGCCTCCGCCAGGATCAACGCCAGCGGGATCAGCGCATTGGGATCGAGCACGAGATCGGTTTGCGCGTCGACGCGACACGCGATTCCGGGCTTCCCGCCGGCCTCGGCGAGATCGGCGACCAATGTGGTGACCACGGCATGAAGGGCGACCTGTCCCCCGCTCACGTCATACAATTGCCGCTGGATTCGCCCGATCAGCTGGACGCGGTGGACGGCGTTGTCGAGGACTTGTTTGGCGGCCTCATCGGCGATCGCGCGACGCTGCACGCTGAGCAATGCGGCGACCATCATCAAATTATTGGACACGCGGTGCTGCAATTCGTGGAACAGCACATTGCTGCGTTCGACCAGATCCAGGCGCTGGGCCGCCAGTTCACGCGTGCGTTCGCGTTCTTCGCGCAGGCGGGCGTTGGCCTTTTGCATCATATCGACCAGCGCAATATCAACCGCGACGACGCCGATATAGAAGAGCAACGCGGTCGCGGTTGGCACCTCGATCTGAAAGCTGAACAGCGGCGGGATGAAGAAATACCAGGCGATAAGCCCGCACAGAATCGCCGACAGCACGCCCGGCCCCCGACCCCACAGGAACGCCGAGATGATGACCGCCGGAAAGAAGGTGAGAAACGGAAAGCCCGGCGGGAAATACGGGTTCAGCGCGCTACGTAAAAGTCCCGCCAGAACGGCCGACACCGTAGCGAGGGCGTAAGCCGCGATGGGGCGGTCCATCAGGAGCGGCAATCGTTCCAGCAGGTTCGGTCGTATGTGATTCATTCGGCCAGGTACCAGTTCCCTCGGGGCTGCGCAGTGCTCTCGATCAAGATTCGGATGATCCTCCTCGGTCAGCTTGTCCTTCCTTACGCGAAGGCGCGCGCTTGCCGCAAACGGGCCCATTGGTCGCACACGCACAGGGTAGTTGCACGGAAACCACAGTCGCGGGTCAATCCCGGCCTTCGGTCCAAACTGTCACAATCGCGACATAATCTCGGCCTAGCCGCGCCTCAGCAACCAGACTTTACCAAGTCGAAGCCCGCTCAGAGCGCATCGCGCAGACACCCGCAAAGGGGGCTGCGCGCGTGTTGTCATGTCCGCAGTACGCTAAACTCACAAATGGGGAACATCGTGTCCAAATCACTCGTCGCCAAGTCCGCACTCCTGTTCGGCACCGCGTTTGTCGCGCTTGCCGGTGCCAGCGCTGCCAGCGCGCAGGATGCTCCTGCCGCAGCCGCAGCGGTGCAGACGCCCGCCGCCGACGATAATCTCGGGGACATCGTCGTCACCGCGCAACGTCGCAGCGAGAACCTGCAGAAGGTGCCGGTTTCGGTCGGCGTGCTGCAGGGTGCCGATCTGCGCAACTTCACGGCGGGTGGCGGCGATACGCTGCTCGAACTCGCCAACCGCGTCCCCGGCCTCTATGCCGAGACGACCACCGGCAAGATCTTCCCGCGCTTCTACATTCGCGGCCTCGGCAATATCGATTTCTACCTCGGCGCGTCGCAGCCCGTGTCGATCATCCAGGACGACGTCGTGCTCGAGCATGTCGTGCTGAAGTCGAACCCGGTGTTCGACGTGAACCAGATCGAAGTGCTGCGCGGGCCGCAGGGCACGCTGTTCGGCCGTAACACCACGGCCGGCATCATCAAGTTCGACACCAACAAGCCGACCAACGATTATGAAGGCCGTGCGACGGCGTCCTATGGCAGCTACAACACGGTGTCGGTCGACGCCGGCGTCGGCGGGCCGATCGTCAAGGACGTGCTCTCGTTCCGCGTGTCGGGCCTGTATCAGCGTCGCGATAACTGGATCGACAACAGCTATACCGGCCCGAGCGACGACGGCACCGTCGGCGGCAAGAACAAGCTCGGCGGGTTCGAGGAAAAGGATGTCCGCCTCCAGTTGATGCTGACCCCGCCCGAAACCGGCTTCACCGGCATCGTTTCGGCGCATGCGCGCAATTACTCGGGCACGTCGACGATCTTCCATCGCGGCGCGATCAAGCTCGGCACCAACGATGTCAGCGCCGAACCGCGCGACAGCATCGCGCTCGATGAGGGCCATAACAACCCACAAGCGTACCGGACCTATGGCGGCTCGTTCAACGCGAAGAACGATTTCGGCGCGGTCACGCTGACCTCGATCACCGCGTATGAATCGACGTCGGGCTATAGCCGCGGCGACACCGATGGCGGTGCTGCGGTCAATTTCGCGGGCGGCAAGTTCTACGGCGAGAGCCAGGGCCGCGTGCGCGATCTCGACCAGCTGAGCCAGGAACTGCGTCTGGCCAGCAACGGCACCGGTCGCTTCAAGTGGCAGATCGGCGGCATCTACTTCGAATCGCGCGATACGACCGAATTTGACCAGCGCGGTTTCTTCCTGCTCGACAATTCGTTCGGCACCACGCCCAACCCGAACAATTTCGTCGTGCTGCGCAACGTCAACACGTCCTATGCCGGTTTTGGCCAGGCGAGCTACGAGCTGCTCCCCAAGCTGACGCTGACCGGTGGCGTGCGCGTGACCTATGACGAAAAGACCACGCGCCTCGTCACGCCGCCGCGCAACGCAGCGGGCGTATCGACCTTCCCGGCTGCGGCCGCGAGCTATGTGCGCCTGGCCGATACCCAGCCGAGCTGGGAAGGCAGCCTCAACTATGCAGTCGAGCCGAATGTGAACGTGTTCGCGCGCGTTTCGCACGGTTTCCGCGGGCCGACGATCCAGGGCCGCAACGCCGTGTTCAGCTCGGCCTTCGTGACGGCCACGTCGGAGACGATCACGTCGTATGAAGCCGGCATCAAGTCGAACCTGTTCGGCAACACGCTGCGCTTCAACGCGACGGGCTTCTACTACAAGGTCCACAACATCCAGCTGAACGGCAACGACGCCAACAATAACGGCCTGTTGTTCAACGCCAACCAGGCGCAGGCCTGGGGCGGCGAAGCGGAGCTGACCTGGCGTCCGGTGCCCGAGTTCACGCTCGGCCTGGGGGGCAGCGTGCTGCACACCGAGATCAACGACACGCGCGTTTATGCGCCGGTCTGCAAGCTCAACGGCGTCGTCACCTGCACCGTGCTCAACCCGACGATCAATGTCGGCGCGGCAACGCTCGCGCAGATCAACGGCAACGTCCTGCCCGACGCGCCGAAATATCAGCTCGATGCCAATGCACGGTATGACTATCCGCTGGGCAATGGCGGCAAGCTGTTCCTCGCGGGCGACGTGACGCTGCAGGGCTATACCAGCTTCGTGCCGTACAAGACGATCGAGTACACCTCGGACGGCACTTTCGAAGCGGGTCTGAAGGCCGGTTACGCCGCCCCTGAGAACAAGTACGAACTGGCCGTGTTCGTGCGTAACCTGACCAATGAGAAGAACCTCAAGGGCGTGCTCGACAACTACAACGCCGCCGTGTTCAACGACCCGCGCATCATCGGCGTGTCGCTGAGCGGCAAGTTCTAAGGGGCTGAGGGCGCGGCCTGCTTCGGCAGGTCGCGTTCACCGTTGGGGGGCAAACCGGATATGGGCGCTGCCAGAACGCAGCGATCCGGTTTGGCCCACGTCGGCGATCAGTTGCCGGTTTGCGGTTTGTGGAACGCCGCCGTTAGACAAGTGGCCTTTGCGTTTCTTATGGTGGTGCCAACAAGTCGAATGATTTGATGGTCGGTGAGGGTCGCGGTCTTACGATCGAAGGTGATTAAGCGAGACTGCTCAGGCGTCTGCATGTCAGCCAGCTTTATTGGATACGATGCCCGATCCTTAATGGGATATGTCTGCTGGGGCCTACACTCAGCGTAACAATAATATCCTGCTGCCAGGTCCGCACTGAATGTTATGGTGTAAGGAACGACCATAGGCGCGTTCGTGCCAAATTGGACGGTTTCTGTTCCGGTGCAACGCTCAGCAAATTGGTCTTGCGCCGACGCAGAGGTTGATGCGAGGCCCGCGAGGGCAAAAGCAAAAACCGCGTATCGCATCTTGTCGTCTCCACGGCATGATCGGCGTGCTAGCATACCCCTCTGGCTCAACCTCCGCTAATGACAATCGTGTCACTGAGGCGCTGTGATTGTTGAGCATCGGATGCTAACGCTGATCTACGAGGCAGGTGATTCAGCCCACCCGCGCCCAATCGCCCGATTTGCCGCCGGTCTTGGTCAGCAATTGTACGCCGCCGATCGTCATGCCTTTGTCGATCGCCTTGGCCATATCGTAGATCGTCAGCAGCGTGACCGTGACGGCGGTCAGCGCTTCCATCTCGACCCCGGTCTTGCTCTCGGTCGCCGCCGTCGCGGTCGCGGTGACGCCACGGTCGTCCACCACCAGATCGATCGCCACGCGCGTCAGCGGTAGCGGATGACAGAGCGGGATCAATTCGCTGGTGCGCTTGGCCGCCATGATCCCCGCGACCCGCGCCACCGCCAGCACATCGCCTTTCAGCGCAGTCCCGTCGCGGATTGCGCGCGCGGCTTCGAGGATCATGTCGATCCGCCCCGTCGCCACGGCTTCACGTCGGGTCGGCGTTTTGCCGCCGACATCGACCATATGCGCCGCACCGGCGGCATCGAGATGGGTGAGCTCGCTCATCCGACCAGCGCGCGTGTTGCCGCTTCGACGTCGCTCTGGCGCATCAGCGATTCGCCGATCAGGAAGCAGCGAATGTCATGTTCGGCCATCGCATCGAGATCTGCGCGCGTGGTAAGCCCGCTTTCGGCGACGAAGGTGCAGCCCTTGGGCGCCTTGGACACGAGTTCATAGGTGCGCGCGAAATCCACCGTGAAATCGCGCAAATTGCGGTTGTTGACGCCGATCAGCCGCGACTTGAGCTTCAGCGCGCGCTCCATTTCGCTGTGCGAATGCACTTCGACCAGCACGTCCATGCCGCATTCGAGCGCACTCGCCTCGATCTCGGCGAGCAGTCCGTCGTCGAGCGCCGACATGATCAGCAGGATCGCATCTGCGCCAAGCCCACGCGATTCGGGCACTTGCCACGGATCGACCATGAAATCCTTGCGCAGCACCGGCAGTGTACAGGCATTGCGCGCGGCGGTCAGATAGCTGTCCGCCCCCTGGAACCACGCTTCGTCGGTCAGCACCGACAGGCACGCCGCACCGCCCGCCTGATACGCGGCGGCATGGGCGGGCGGATCGAAATCGGCACGGATCAGGCCCTTGGACGGGCTGGCCTTCTTGATCTCGGCGACCAGCGCATAGCCGGTCTCGGCGCGCGCATCGAGCGCGGCGCGAAAGCCGCGCGGCGCGGTTTGAGCGGCAATGCGGGCGTCGAGTTCGGCGATTGCGGTCGTCGCTTTGCGCGCGGCGACCTCGGCGCGTTTGGTTTCGAGAATGCGGGTGAGAACGTCGGTCATGAATAGGCAATCCATCGATCGAGCAAGCCGTTCGCCGCGCCGCTGTCGATCGCGTCGCGCGCGATCTCCACGCCTTCGGAAAGGCTCTGGCTGGTGCCCGCCACGATCAGCGCGGCGGCGGCATTGAGGAGAACAGCGTCGCGGTACGGGCCCGCTTCGCCCTGAAGCAAGCGGCGGAGCGCGGCGGCGTTATACGCTGCGTCGCCACCGCGGATCGCGGTGACCGGGTGGCGCGGCAATCCGGCGTCTTCGGGCACGATGATGCCGGGCAAGTCCACCTGTCCAACGCTGACCGCGACGCTCCGCCCGGCACTCGACAACTCGTCCAGCCCTTCCTCGCCCGATACGACCAATGCCGCTTCGGTGCCGAGCTGTTCGAGCGCTGCGGCATAGGTCGCTGCGTAATCGGGGCGGGCGATGCCGATCAGCTGGCGTGTCACCCCGGCGGGGTTGGCGAGCGGACCCATCAGGTTGAAGATCGTGCGGCGGCCCAGCCGCTGGCGGATTGGCGTGATGCGTTTCATCGCCGGATGATGATTGGCGGCGAACAGGAAGGCGATGCCGATATCGCGCAGGCTCGCCTCCGCGCACAACCCGGCGCGGTGCATGTCGAGGCCCAGCACCTCCAGCGTATCCGCCGCGCCCGCCTTGGACGAGGCCGCGCGATTGCCATGCTTGGCAACCGGCACGCCGGTGCTGGCGACGACGATCGAGACCGCGGTCGAAACGTTGAGTGTATGATGCCCGTCGCCGCCGGTGCCGCAGACGTCGACGGTGCCCGGCGGTGCATCGATCGGCAGCAGGCGTGCGCGCATCGCGCGCGCTGCCTCGGCAATTTCGATGCTCGTTTCGCCGCGTTCGGTCAGCCCGATCAGGAAGGCCTCGATTTCGCTTTCCGACGTCCGCGCGTCGAGCAGGTCGGCAAACGCCTGCGCGGCGGTTTCGCGGCTGAGCGGCGATGCCGTATCGGGGAGGAGGGCGAGGGTGGTCATCCGACAATCCCCGCATCCGCCAGGAAATTGGCGAGCATCGCATGGCCATGTTCGGTGGCGATGCTCTCGGGGTGGAACTGCACGCCATGGATGGGCAGCGTCGCATGGCGCACGCCCATCACCGAGCCGTCATCGGCGCGCGCGTTGACCAGCAGCGTCTCCGGCAAATCCTCGACGATCAGCGAATGATAGCGCGTCGCGGTAAAGGGCGAGGGGAGCCCCTTGAACACGCCCGTTCCGTCATGCGTGACTGGCGAGGTCTTGCCGTGCATCAACCCGCCGCGCACCACGCGTCCGCCAAAATGCTGGCCGATCGCCTGATGACCCAGACACACCCCTAGTAGCGGTCGCCCGGCGGCGGCGCAGGCCGCGACCAGGTCGAGCGAGATGCCGGCTTCGGTCGGCGTCTTCGGGCCGGGGGAGATCAGGAATCCTTGCGCATTGCTGGCCAGCGCTTCGGCGGCGGTCAGCGCATCGTTGCGCACGACCTTTACCTCCGCGCCCAACTCCATCAGATAGTGGACCAGGTTCCAGGTGAAGCTGTCGTAATTGTCGATAACGAGGATCATGGCGCGCCGCTAACCTGTTTGTGCTGATACGACAATCGCGGTGATAAAGACGCCGTTCAGGTTGGATCTAACCAGACGTGCTACACGTTGCCGTGTCCCAAGGAGAATTTCCCATGCTGCGCTCTCTCGCCGTCGCCGTTTTGCTGGCCACAATCTCCACCGCGACGTTTGCGCAGACCGCGCCGCAGGCTTCGACGACCGAAGCCAAACAGGCCGAGTCGGGCAAGCCGCCGCTCCGGATTCGCTCGGTCACGCTGACGGGTAACGAAAAATGCCCGCAGTCCAACAATCCCGATGAGGAAATCGTCGTGTGCGCGCGCGTCGGCGAACCCTACCGCATTCCCAAGGCGCTGCGCGACGACAAGCCGATCCCGGCGCAGAACCAGAGCTGGGTCAATCGCGCCGCCCTGATGGACGATGTCGGCCGCCGTGCAGGTGGCCTGCCCGATACCTGCTCGCCGACCGGCTCGGGCGGCCAGACCGGCTGTGCCAAGTTGCGTGCCGAACAATATGCCGCCGAAAAGGCCGATGCGAAGCGTCAGGCGAGCCAGGTTCCGTAACGAGGCGGCGCGTCGACACGCTTCCCCTCCGTTCGCCCTGAGCCTGTCGAAGGGCATCTCGCCACGGGGGCACGCCCGCTCCCGTGGAGAGGTGGGCTTCGACGAGCTCAGCCCGAAAGGGGGGGGGTAAGTAAGCGCAGCGCTGACGCTTATTACTGCCCGAACCCGCTCTCTGCCGCCCGCGCGATCGCCTCGCGCGCGGCGGCGAGAAGCGCTCCCGCTTTGGCCTCGCATTCGCGTTGTTCATACGCCGCTTCGCTATCGGCAACGATTCCCGCCCCCGCCTGCACGTTCATGATGCCGTCTTTCACGATCGCGGTGCGCAGCACGATGCACGAATCCATCGATCCATCAGGCGAGAAATAGCCGACGCCGCCCGCATAAGGGCCGCGCACGGCACCCTCCAGTTCGGCGATGATTTCGCACGCACGCACCTTCGGTGCCCCGCTGACCGTGCCCGCCGGGAAGCCCGCAAACAGCGCGTCGAGCGCGTCATGCTCGGGCGCTAGCTGGCCGATGACGTTCGAGACGATGTGCATGACATGGCTGTAGAATTCGGTGGTGTAGCTGGCGGTCACCGTCACGCTGCCAGCGGTGGCCACGCGCCCGACATCGTTGCGGCCGAGATCGAGCAGCATCAGATGTTCCGCGCGCTCCTTGGGGTCGGCGAGCAGGCTCTGGCGATTGGCTTCGTCCTCGGCGGCGGTCTTGCCGCGCGGGCGCGTGCCGGCGATCGGGCGAATCGTCACCTCGCCGTCGCGCACGCGCACCAGAATTTCCGGGCTCGATCCGGTCAGCGCAAAGCCCGGCAGATCGAGATGATAGAGGAACGGCGACGGGTTGATCCGCCGCAGCGCGCGATACAATTCGAACGCGGGCAGTGGAAACGGTGCCGTGAAACGCTGCGACAGCACCACCTGAAAGATGTCGCCCGCGACGATATACTCCTTCGCGCGCGCCACCATCTCGGCATAGCGGCCGGGCGGCAGTGTCGGAGTCAGCGCGATCTCGCTCGCCTCGCCCCGCACGGGCGCAGGCAAAGGCGCGGTCGCGAGGCGCGCGGCAGTCGTCTCGATCCGCTCCAGCCCCTCGGCGACGATCGCCTCGGGCGTACGCGTAGCATCGGGCCAGACCGGCGCGACCAGGAACAGCGCGTCGGCGAGCCGGTCGAAGATCAGCACCACCGTCGGACGCACGAACATCATGTCGGGCAGGCCCAATGCGTCGGTCTCGGGCCGGGGCAGCCGTTCGACCAGCCCGATCGTCTCATAGCCGAAATAGCCGACCAGGCAGGCCAGCGCGCGCGGCAGTTCGGCAGGCACGTCCATCCGGCACGACTCGACCAGTGCCCGCAAAGCCTCCAGCGTCGGTTCCGCACAGGGCACGAACGCCTCGCGATCGGTCAGCCAGTGCGGGTTGATCGCGGCGTCATGGCCCTGCGCGCGGAACACCAGATCGGGCGCGAGCCCGATCAAGCTATGCCGCCCGCGCGTTTCTCCGCCCTCGACCGATTCGAGCAAAAAGTCGCCCCGCCCCGGCTCGATCAGCTTCAGCGCGGCCGCGACCGGGGTTTCGGTATCGGCGACCTGGCGCTGCCACAGCAGCGCCGGGCGACCGGTGGCGAGCGCGGCGTGTGCTGCCGCAGTATCAGGGCTGATCGGTCGCACTCACGCCACCCAGCATGTCGAGCTTGAGCTTGGCGATCGCAGCGGTGTTGCGCGTGGTGCCGACTGCCTTTTGCACGGCCTTGCCAAAGGCACCGGCATATTCGCGGCCGATCACCTTGCCAATGTCAGCGCGCGTTCCCGCGATCACCTTGTCATTGCCGCGCGCATCGCCCGATTCGATCGAGTCGAGATGGACGATGATCCAGCCGGCCTTGTCGGGCGCTTCGAGCAGCTTGGTGGTCTTGGCGGCCATGCTGAACAGCAGCGACAGCGGGGCTGGCACCTGGCGCGGATTTGCCATCAGCGCGGCGCGGGGCGCGTTGACCGGGCGCAGTGGCGGCAGCTTCAGCTTTGTCGCGGCGAGCGCCTCGGCCAGCGGTGTGCCCTTATTGGCGCTGGCGACGACGCTTGCGGCGATCTTGCGTGCCTCGCGCTGGCCACGGTCGAGCGTGAAGTCGCGCACCACGGCATCGTGGATCTGCGCCAGCGGACGCGGTGCCGCGGGTACGATCTTCTCGACCGCGACCAGCGCAAAGCTGCCATCTGGGCCCAGCGGCACCGTTTGCGGGCTGTCTCCGGCTTGGGCTGCAAAGGCGGCGGCGAGGATCGGCGCGAGGGCGGGGTCAGGTTTGGCGGCGGGGTTGTCGATGTCCTGCCCGCCCGCGAGCAGCGCGGGGGTGCGCAGCGGTGTCAGCTTCTGCTGCGTGACGAGATTGTCGAAATTGCTCTTGGACAGCGCATCTTCCATCGCGTTGCGCTTGTCGGTCAGCGCTGCTGCCGTCTTCTGCTTCTGCAGCGTCTCGCGCAGGCCGGGCGTCGCCTCGGCGAGCGACTTGGCGGGCTGAAGATGCTGTTTCACGATCTTTGCGACGATGAAGCCAAGCGGCGCGCGCACTGGCCCTACGACATCGCCTGCCTTGGCGGCAAAGGCCGCATCGGCAACGGCGGGAGAGGTCTGCCCGGCATAGGCCGCCTTCTTCTGGTCGGTCAGCGTCGCGGCTTCCAGCCCGGCGGCGCGTGCCGCCTGCTCGATCGGCGTGCCTGCGCGCACCTTGGCGGCGAGCGCGGTGGCGGCAGCTTGATCGGCGACGACGACTTGCGCGATCGTGCGCAGATCGGCGGCGGCGAAGCTTGCCGCCTGCGCCTTATAGGCCGCAGCGATCTCGGCATCGGTTGGCGTGGCGGCGACGGCGGCGGCATTGACCAGCGCATAGCGCACGATCCGCCGCTCTGGCACGCGGTAGCGCGACAGGTTGCGGGTATAGAAGGTGTTCAGTTCCGCCTCGGTCGGGGCGGGGCCCGCTGCGACCGCCTGGCTGGGGATGAAGCCGACCGTGCCGTTGCGCTTTTCCAGCAACAGGCTGGCATAAGGCAGCGCCAGCTGCACCGGCACCTGGCTCGCGCCGATCGTCGGCAGGATCAACTGGCGCGTCAGTGTCTGGTCGGCAATGTCGGTACGGACTTGCACGTCGCTGGTGCCGTTCTGCTTCAGTACCGCTTCATAGCGCGCCTGATCGAACTTGCCGTCGAGCCCGGTGAGCCCCGGCTGGCTTGCGATCACCGCATCGACCGCCTGCTTGCTGACGACCATGCCCTGCTTCTGCGCGAACTGGCGGAAGGCGGTCGAATCGATCAGCCGCTCCAGCGTCGCGTCGAACCCGCCGCCGGCCACGAATTGCGCCATCGTCAGCGACGGCTGCTCCTGGCGATATTGGTTGAAGTCGCGCTGTACCGCCGCCTGCAAATCGCCCAGTGCGATCGTCTTGTTGCCGACGGTGGCGACGGTGTCGCCCTTGGCGGCGGGGGTGCCGCTGCCCGACAGGCCCGATTTATCCGACAGCACGAACGCCAGGCCAAGCAACGCCACAAATCCAAGCGCGACGGCGGCCCCCAGCGGGTGGCGGATCATTCGGCGGAAAAAACTGAGCATGAGCGGGGACGGCCAATCTATCTGGTGCTTTATCCCGCTGCTTTAGGGGGGTGATCGGGCCGCTTCAAGCCGGGGCTTGGACTTGTGCGATCCGGCAGGGGCGTTATCGCGGGGCCAAAGGCAGAAAAAGAGGATGGGCATGACACGTCGCAAGCTGGTCGCCGGCAATTGGAAGATGAATGGCAGTCTGGCCGCTCTGGCCGAACTCGACACGATCGCGGCGGTCGCGCGCGCACATCCCGCGGTTGATGTGTCGATTGCCTTGCCCGCGACGCTGATCGCCCCCGCTGTCCAGCGCGTGCCCGGTCTCGCCATTGGCGGGCAGGACGTCCATGCGGCGGAAAGCGGCGCGCACACCGGCTGCCTGTCGGCATCGATGCTTGCCGAGGCGGGCGCGAGCTTCACCATCGTCGGCCATAGCGAACGCCGCGCCGACCAGGGCGAAACCAGCCAGGACGCCTGGGCCAAGGCCAGCGCCGCGCACCGCCACGGCCTCGGCGTCATCCTGTGCGTCGGCGAAACCGATGCCGAGCGCGACGCCGGCCGCGCCGCGCGCGTGGTGCAGGCGCAGATCGAGAAATCCGTGCCCGATCTCGCCACCGGCGCGTGGCTGACGCTGGCTTATGAACCGCGCTGGGCGATCGGCACCGGCCGCACGCCGACGCTCGACGAAATCGCCGAAGTCCATTCGATCGCGCGCGCCAAGCTGCGCACGCTGGTCGGCGACGCCGCCTACACCATCCGCATCCTCTATGGCGGATCGGTCACGGGCGCGAACGCGGCGGCGATTCTGGAAACCGAGGATGTCGACGGTGCGCTGGTCGGCGGCGCCAGCCTGACCGCGGCGAAATTCGTGCCGATCATCGAAGCGGCGGGGTAGGGGGGCGCGTCGTTGCTCCTTTCTCCGCTTTCTCCGTTCGTTTCGAGCGTAGTCGAGAAACAGCTACAAGCGCTGTGCCTGGTTTCTCGACTTCGCTCGAAACGAACGGGGGGAGGCGGGGTACCGTCCGGAGCGTCCCAATCCCCACTGGACACGCAAACCGCGCGCCGCTTATCGGGGCGCGATGAGTGTTATTGCCACGATCATGAACACGGCCACCGGCCAGCCCATCCAGAAAATGACCTTCGGGCGGATGCCCAAGCCCTGGATTTCCTTCAACCTCGCCACCGGCGAACTGGTCACCGCCGACCGCGTCGAAGTCGGCAAACCCGCACCCGGCAAATTCGTCGTGCCGGTGTCGGTCTGGGTCACGCCCAAGACCGAGGGGTGAGGGGTTAAGGCGCGCCCTTTCACAGTGATCGAATGTCCCTCTCCCACCGGGAGAGGGAAGGGGCCCGCCGCGCCAGCGGTGGGAAGGGTGAGGGCGACCCGCACCATATCCTCCAGTCACCCTCACCCTTCCGCGGCTTCGCCGCTCCCTCCCTCTCCCGATGGGAGAGGGATTTGCCGTTAAGTGTCGCCGTTGCTTACTCCCGGCGTTCGTGCAGACTGCCGTTTCCCGATACGGAGAGCGACCCACCCCCAGCCCCTCCCTTCCAGGAAGGGGAGGAAGAAGGGCAATCTCACTTCTCCCCTCCCTGGAAGGGAGGGGCTGGGGGTGGGTTGGCCTCCGGCGGTGCGGGACCGCGATCAGACGCGCTCCTCGATCCGTCCTTGCGGCGAACCAAGTTTCCTCGGCCTTTGTCGGGGAGCAGCTTGGAGGGCACACCGTTTAGGCCATAGCCCCTATAGATCGCGAACGGCGAGAAGTGGTGGAAAGCTGCCGTTAGCTAGGGTCTGCGCGGGGAAGGCAATTTCGCTTCGTTTCCGAGTATGTAAAGTTCAGGACCTCTACCCACACCGCGTTTGGCATACCAACCCCATCGGCTCTGCCTATGTCCACATATCCGGGCTCCCGCATATTTTCGGCAATGACGTGAAATGAAGTCGCGTCGCAGAGCACTACTTCTAAGTGATTAGCGTCAGTCCAGCGCAGGCGAGTGTAGCCAACGATTGCATTGTCAGCCTCCACAACATTGACCGACTTAGGCAAACCACCGCCCGTTCCGTTGCGAATTACTACACGCGTTCTATTGTCGGCAGGCGCACCCGCGAGTGCAACTTCGATCTGGGCGATTGTTTTGCCATCAGGTGACGGCAAGGGTGCCGACGCCTTCCAGTTCGAACACGCGCTCAAAGCGAGAAGAGAGATTAGGATCGGCAGATTTTGATGCTTCATACCCCTTTGTATCCCGCTGCTGCCAAGACCGCTATTGGGCGAAACCAGAAGCGTCCAAACCTACCCCCCAAGCCGCGCCGGATCGACCACCACATGCCGGATATGCGTCCGGTTATAGGTATAGCTAATGTGCACCAGCCCGTCCCGCGTCTGGATCACCGCCGGATAGGCATAGCCATCGGGCAGCGGTTTGTCCTCCAGCGTCAGCACGTTGCGCCAGTGCACCCCGTCATCCGACAGCCCCACGTTGAGCGGCCAGCGCGGGCCGTTGCCCGGTTGATCGGGCCAGTGCGCGCTGTGGTTGTAGACGATCAACTGCCGTCCATCGGCCAGCGTCACCGCGTCGGTGCCGGCATTGGGGTTGGGCAAGTCCGCCGCCACTAAGGGCGACCAGCTCTTGCCGGCATCGTGCGACCAGCTCATCGCCAGCGCGCCCTGTCGCGTCCGTGCGATCAGCGCCAGGCGGGTAGGGTCGGGGAAGGTCAGCACACTCGGCTGGATCGCCTCGATTCCCATGGGCGAGGCGATTTGCGGCTCGACCGTCCATGTCTTGCCGCGATCGGTCGAGCGTTCCATGCGGATAAACCAGTGGTTTTCCTCGGGCGTGCCGACTTCGCGGCTGGAGGGCGACAGCCAGCTTCCGTCCGCCAGCACCACCGGCTTGTTCTTGATCGGCCCCAGCACACCCTCGGGCAGGCGCTGCGCCGTGCTCCAGTGGCGGCCGCCATCGCTGGAGGTCTTGACCATCCCCCACCAGCCACGCGGATTGGGGCCGACCTTGTAGAATAGGGTGAGCGGCCCGCCCGGCGGCTGGAACAGCACCGGGTTCCAGGTCGGGTAGCGCGTCCCGTCCGCGCTTTGCCCGTCGGCGACCGAAACCGGCTTGTCCCACCCATGCGCCCCACTGCGCGCAAACCAGATCGTCACGTCGGGGCGGCTCTCGCCCGTGCCTCCGAACCATGCGGCGGCGAGCGTGCCGTCGGGCAGCTCGACGATGGTCGAGGCATGCGCCTGCGGGTAAGGCGGGGCGGGGTCGATGAATTCCGAGAGCAGGATCGGGGAGGGGGCGGCAATCGCCGCCATCGGCAGGGCCGCGAGCGCGACCAACAGTGTCCGGAAATACCGCAAGATCATCTGCAGTCTCATCGCCCAACCCCTTCCTACGCTCCCCCGTCATGCCGGGCTCGTCCCGGCATCCACCGTGCCGCACATTCTGCGGCCAAAGGTCTCGGATGACGGTGGACCCCGGCACAGGGCCGGGGTGACGACTGTGCCCAGCTCACCCCGGATAGCGCGCCTTCAGCATCGCCCAGGCCGCGCGCAAGCCCAGCGCCTCGCCGCCTTTGGGCCGCCCCGGCTTGGCCGAAGGTCGCCACGCAAAGGTATCGAAATGCGCCCATGGCGTGCCCTCGGGCACGAAGCGCCGCAGGAACAGCGCCGCCGTCACTGCGCCGGCAAAGCCACCATCGGGCGCGTTGACCATGTCGGCAATGTCGGAGGACAGCATGTCGTCATAGCCATCCCACAGCGGCATCCGCCACAAGGGATCGTACACCGCCGTGCCCGCCGCCAGCAACGCCTCGGCCAGCGCATCGTCATTGGCGAAGGTCGCGGGCAGATCCGGCCCCAGCGCCACCCGCGCCGCCCCGGTCAGCGTCGCGAAATCGAGGATCAGCGTGGGCGTCTCCTCGGCGGCGCGGGTGATCGCGTCGCCCAGCACCAGCCGCCCTTCGGCATCGGTATTGGTGTTCTCGACCGTCAGCCCCTTGCGCGTGCGCAGCACGTCGCCGGGGCGGAAGGCGTTGCCTGCTATGCTGTTCTCCACCGCCGGGATCAGCAGGTGCAGCCGCACCGCCAGTCGCGCTGCCATCACCAGCCCGGCGAGGGCGAGGGCATGGGCCGCGCCGCCCATGTCCTTCTTCATCAGCCGCATGCCCGAAGACGGCTTGATGTCGAGCCCGCCCGAATCGAAGCACACGCCCTTGCCGATGATCGCGATGCGCGGATGCGCCGGATTGCCCCATTCGAGCTCGATCAGCCGCGGTTCGCGCCCCTTGGCGGCGGCCTGGCCGACCGCGTGGATCATCGGATAGCCCTTTGCGAGCGCATCCCCCTTGGTGACGACCACGCTCGCGCCGTGGGTCTTGGCCAGCGCCTCAGCCTCACCCTCCAGCTCGGCGGGCCCGAGATCGGCGGCAGCGGTGTTGACCAGATCGCGCACACTGGCCACCGCTTGCGCCAGACGCACCGTTTCCTCGATCCGCGCGGGCTCGCCGGTCAGCAGCACGCGCCCGCCCGTCGTCACCTCGTCGCTGCGATAGCGGTCGAACCGGTGCTGCGCGAGCGCCCAGCCCAGCATCGCCGCGCCGGGCTCGCCCTCGGCCAGGCGATAGGTGCCTTCGGGCAATTGCTCCCCCAGCGAGGCGATCCGCCACGGCGAATCGAGGCTTTCGTTGCACACCAGCAGCATCGCCCAGTCATCGGGCCCGTCGCCCGGCAGCACCGCGCGGTTGCCCGCCTTGCCCGTCAGCCGATGCGCCGCCACCGTGGTGCGAATGCGCGGCGGCTGGGCCTTCAGCCAGCTCTCCCACTGGTCGGGATGCACGACATGGATGAGGCGCGCGGGCTGGCCGCGATCGGGCTGCAGCAAGGCTGCGGGGTTGAAGATCATGCGCCCTTTATCGGAAGCGCGAGGCCCCTGCGCAAGCCGTGCTGACGTTCAGGCGACCGGCACCCCGTACAGATCATGCTCGTCGGCATCCTCAATCTCGACGCGCACGATGTCGCCCTGCGTCAAATGCCCGGTATCGCGCAGGAACACCTCGCCGTCGATCTCGGGCGCATCCGCCTTGGATCGCCCGGTCGCGCCATCCTCGCCAACCTCATCGATGATCACGTCGAGCGTGCGGCCGACCTTGGCCTGCAATTTCTCGGCCGAGATGCGCGCGGTGAGTTCCATCAGGCGAGCGTAGCGCTCTTCCTTGATCGCTTCGGGCACCGGATCGGGCAGGGCGTTCGCCGCCGCGCCCTCGACCGGCTCGAAGCGGAACGCGCCGACGCGGTCGAGCTGTGCTTCCTGCAGCCAGTCCATCAGATAGGCGAAATCGTCCTCGGTCTCGCCGGGGAAGCCGACCACGAAGGTCGACCGGATCGCAATGTCGGGCGCGATCGTCCGCCAATGCCTGATGCGTTCGAGCACCTTGGTCTCGTTCGCCGGGCGCTTCATCAGCTTCAGCACGTTGCGGCTGGCATGTTGGAACGGGATGTCGAGATAGGGGAGGATCAGCCCCTCGGCCATGAGCGGGATGACCTGGTCGACATGCGGGTACGGGTAGACATAATGCAACCGCACCCACGCGCCCAATTTGCCCAGCTCGCGCGACAGGTCGGTCATATGCGCGCGGACTTCTTCGCCATGCCACATCCGCGGCTGGTGGCGGATGTCGACACCGTACGCCGAGGTATCCTGGCTGATCACCAGCAATTCCTTGGTGCCTGCTTCGATCAGCTTCTCCGCTTCGCGCAGGATCGCATCGGGGCGGCGGCTGACAAGATCGCCGCGCAGGCTCGGGATGATGCAGAAGGCGCAGCGGTGGTTGCAGCCCTCGGAAATCTTGAGATAGCTGTAATGGCGCGGGGTCAGCTTCAGCCCGCTTTCGGGCACAAGATTGAGGAACGCGCTCGGCGGCATCGGGGCGGCGTCATGCACCGCGCCGACCACTTCCTCATATTGGTGCGCGCCGGTAACGGCCAGCACATTGGGGAAGCGCGCGCGGATCGTCTCGGCTTCCTTGCCCATGCAGCCGGTGACGATGACGCGGCCATTCTCGGCAATCGCCTCGCCAATTGCTTCGAGGCTTTCCTCCTTGGCCGAATCGAGAAACCCGCAGGTGTTGACCAGCACGACATCGGCCCCGGCATAATCGGGCGACATCTGATAGCCATCGCTGCGCAGCTTGGTCAGGATCCGTTCGCTATCGACCAGATTCTTCGGGCAGCCGAGCGAGACCATGCCGATCTTCGGCGGGGAGGGGAGTGTTGTTGCCATGGGAACGGCGGCACATAAGCGCAGTTGCGGGATTTTTCCAGCGATTGCCGCTCGGGCGGTGCTTGGCGCTGTTCCGCTACGGCGCAATTCATGGCTATGCCATCGCGACGGTCGCTTTTATCGTCATGGTTTCGCCTCTCGTTTAACCGGTACACGCTACCGCCAAGGTTCCCGTTCATGGCACGATCCGCACCCTGCCTGGCGTTCCTGCTGCTCGCGGGATGCGGCGCGCAAAGCTCCAAACCGCCACCGCCGCGCGTGATGTTCGCTGGGCTGCCCGTCAGCGGCAGCGTGACAGACGCCCGCCGCGCGGGCTTCACCGATTGCGTCACACCCGATTGGGGCAGCCTGCGCTGCCGCCGCCACGGCGTGATGATCGATGGTACGGGCCCCTATGAGGCTGCGGTGGACCTGACCGGCAACGACGGCAGCGGCGGCTTCGACCAGGTGACGGTGTGGCACGATCAGGACCAATATGCCGTCTATAAGATCACCGATGTGCTGGAAAAGCAGGGCTGGCGAAGCTGCAACACAGGCAGCGGTGATCGTGGCGACCAGATCATCTACACGCACACAGGCATACCAGTCAGGATCTCGATGGATTTGAGCTATTGGGGCAAGCGTCGGCTGCGGGTGATCCCGGCATGGAACAAGAAAGAGCGGCAATGTTGATGGGGCGACGGGCAAGACCAGATCATGCAACCGCAAAGAACGCGACTTGCGGTCTTCCGCCATCACCAAGGACGCGCTGATGCAGGAATATGAGCTGGTACCGCACCCCGACACGCCGCCGGCCAAGGTCGAGGCAGTGCGCGTTCGGATCGTCGTGCGCGAGGGTGCGCTGCTGCTCACCTTCATCGTCCACGGCAATGACCATGTCGCGCTCCCTGATTGGGCGACCTCCACGCGTAGGGATGACTTATGGAAAACGACGTGTGGCGAGATGTTTCTGGGGTTGCCGGGGTCGGAGGTCTATGTCGAGTTCAACTATTCGCCCTCGACCCAATGGGCGGCGTACCGCTTCGATGCGCACCGCGCGGGCGGGCGTGATCTGCCTTTGTCCACCCCGCCGCTCGTCGATCGCGGCGACGACACCTCCGATTATCTGGTCGAGGTCGAGCAGCCTCTTTCCGATCTCCCAGGCGAACCGTTTGATCTCGGCCTGACGGCCGTCATCGAGGAAACCGACGGCACCAAATCCTATTGGGCGCTCGCCCATGCGCCCGGCCCGCCCGATTTCCACAACCGGGATTGCTTTATCGCGACCCTCCCGGCACCTGAGCGTCCATGACCTTCGGTATCGATCGCCTCCTCGCCGACCCCGCCTTGCGCAAGCCGCTGGAGGGCAAGCGCGTCGCCTTGCTCGCCCACCCGGCCTCCGTCACGCGCGACCTGACGCATTCGGTCGATGCGCTGATCGCCGCCGGGCTGAACGTCACCGCGATGTTCGGCCCGCAGCATGGCGTGCGCGGCGATTTGCAGGACAATATGGAGGAATCGCCCGACTTCACTGATCCGACCTACTGCATCCCCGTGTTCAGCCTCTACGGCGAAGTTCGCAGGCCCACCGGGCAATCGATGGGCACGTTCGACGTGATGCTGGTCGATCTGCAGGATCTCGGCACGCGCATCTACACCTTCATCACCACGCTCCGCTATGTGCTCGAAGCCGCTGCCGAACATGGCAAGGCGGTGTGGGTGCTCGATCGCCCCAATCCTGTCGGCCGTCCGGTCGAGGGGCTGACATTGCTGCCGGGCTGGGAGAGCTTCGTCGGCGCGGGGCCGATGCCGATGCGCCACGGGCTGACGATGGGCGAACTCGGCCATTGGTTCATCGATCTGCTGAAACTCGATGTCGAGTATCGCGTGATCGAAATGGAAGGCTGGCAGCCCGACGCCGCCCCCGGCTTCGGCTGGCCGACCGATCGCGTGTGGATCAACCCCAGTCCCAATGCCCCCAATGTCATGATGGCGCGCGCGTATCCCGGCACGGTGATGCTGGAGGGCACCACTTTGTCCGAGGGGCGCGGCACCACACGCCCGCTCGAACTGTTCGGCGCGCCTGACATTGATGCGCGCGCGGTCGTCGCCGAAATGCGCCGCCTGGCACCCGATTGGCTCGCCGGCGCGCGTTTGCGCGACATCTGGTTCGAACCGACCTTTCACAAGCATGTGAAGACGCTGTGCAATGGCGTGCAGATCCATGCCGAGGGGCCGTCTTACGATCACGCGGCATTCCGCCCCTGGCGGGTACAGGCGCTGGCGTTCAAGGCGATCCGAGCCTTGTACCCGGACTATGATCTGTGGCGCGATTTCCCCTACGAATACGCTTTCGGCAAATTGCCGATCGACGTCATCAACGGGGGACCGGGCTTGCGCTTGTGGACAGATGACGCGACCGCGACTCCGGCCGATCTCAACGTGTTGGCGGCGGCGGATGAGGAGGCCTGGGAGCAGATTCGGCAGCCATATCTGCGCTACTGAGACCGCCTTCGCGACACGGTCACTCATTTCGTCGCGCTCGCGCAACGACTCAGGGATTCCACCAACCTGTTGCTGTGGTGCAACATCGCCAATCCCGTCATGACGCTTTTATACGATTCGCGGCAGGCGGGGGCCTTGTCGGATCGCTTATCTCCGGAAGGATGGGACGTCGTGGAATCCGATCGCCACTTCTACATGCGTCGCGTTACGGCGGAGCGACTCGCGGTCGCCCGGGCGGTTACCGAGGAAGCACGGAAACGTCGCCTCGTTCTGATCGAAACCTATCTGCAAAAGCTGCAGGCGATGCCGGCGTAAAACCCCGGCTTACCGCTTCCGCGTCAATTCCCGCATCGCCTCGTCAAGGCCAGCCAGCGTCAGCGGGTACATGCGCTCGGTCATCAATTCGCGGATAATGCGCAGGCTTTGCGAATAGCCCCATTGCTGTTCGGGGATCGGGTTGAGCCACACCGCCGCCGGATAGGTGTTGGTCAGCCGCTGCATCCACACCGCGCCCGATTCCTCGTTGAAATGCTCGACCGAGCCGCCTGGATGGGTGATCTCATACGGGCTCATCGAGGCATCGCCGACGAATACCAGTTTGTAATCATGGCCGAATTTGTGGAGCACGTCCCACATCGGGGTGCGCTCGGAAAAGCGGCGTTTGTTGTCCTTCCACACGCCTTCATACGGGCAATTGTGGAAGTAGAAGAATTCCAGATTCTTGAACTCGCTGGTCGCGGCCGAGAACAATTCCTCACAGAGCTTCACCCATGGGTCCATCGACCCGCCGACATCGAGGAACAGCAGCAGTTTCACGGCATTGCGACGTTCGGCGCGCATCACGACATCGAGCCAGCCCTGCCGCGCCGTTCCCGCGATCGTCGCATCAATGTCGAGTTCGTCGGCGGCCCCCTCGCGCGCGAATTTGCGCAGGCGGCGCAGCGCGATCTTGATGTTGCGCGTGCCCAGTTCGCGCGTGTTGTCGAGGTTCTTGAAGTCGCGCTGGTCCCACACTTTCAGCGCGCGCTTGTGCGTCGATTCACCACCGATGCGGACGCCCTCCGGATTGTAGCCGGAATTGCCATAAGGCGAGGTGCCGCCGGTGCCGATCCACTTCCTGCCGCCCTGGTGGCGCTCGTGCTGTTCGTCCAGCCGCTTTTTCAGCGTTTCCATGATCTCGTCCCACGATCCGAGCGACTCGATCTTGGCCATCTCTTCGGGCGTCAGATATTTCTCGGCGACCGCTTTCAGCCAGTCAGCCGGGATTTCCGCCGGGCTTTGGCCGAAGGTCGTGGCAACGCCCCGGAACACCTTGGCAAAAACCTGATCGAAGCGGTCGAGCAGGCCTTCATCCTTCACATACACCGCGCGCGACAGGTAATAGAAATCCTCGGGCGTGCGGTCGATCACTTCGGCGTCGAGCGCCTCCAACAGCAGCAAATGCTCCTTGAGGCTGGCCGGGATGCCAGCGGCGCGCAGGGCGTCGAGGAAATCGAGAAACATGGCACATCTCTTCCCCCTCCCGCATCCGGGGAGGCCAGGGCAGGGCCCAGATGCCCCGTTGCCCGCAACATGCCCGGTGCGGTGCGCTCCTGCAAGCACGGGCAGCGTTACCGATAGGCGTCGATCAGCGCGCCGACATAATCCGGGCTGCGCCCGGTCAATTCCGCCGCCGTCCGCGCGCGCGGGCCGTGCGCTTCCGGCGTCCCGTAAATAAAGCCGTAGGTCGGGTAGATCGTGCTGCCGAGCCCGTCGCGGTCGCGATACCAGACCTTCACCGCGCTCCAGTCATTGTAAGGCGATGCGTCGGTCAGCGTCACGTCCTGCTCGGCATGGCCGCGTTCGCCATTTTGGCGAGACCAATTGGCGTGGGTGATCATGACGACGCGATGGTCGACGACTCGGCTGATCACCGCGACATGGCCGAGCGGGAGTCGCGCGCTGCGCGCGAAAACGATGACCGCGCCGGGGCGCGGCGTATCGCCGCGCCGATAGCGCCCGGCGGCTTGACCCCACCATGTCCAGGCGTCGCCATAAATCTGGATGCCGGAAGCGGCACGCGCAAAGGGAACGCACTCGCCTACATAATCGAGCAAGGATGGCGCGGCAGCGGCCATCGCCGGTGGGGCGAATACCAACGCAAGAGAAACAACGACGCAACGCATACATGCACCCAATACTGGCTGCACCCCCGCAAGAGCGTATCGTTACAGGCTTTATGCCGCGTTTACCACGTTGAAATTGAGCTGTTTTGGCGGAAACGGGGGGCGCGCGCTATCCCTTATTCTGCTGCCGCTTGGCCATGAAGGCGAGGCGTTCGAACAGCATCACATCCTGCTCGTTCTTGAGCAGGGCACCGTGCAGCGGCGGGATCGCCTTGGTCGGATCGCGGTTTTGCAACACGTCGAGCGGCATGTCCTCGTGCAGCAGCAATTTCAGCCAGTCGAGCAATTCGCTGGTGCTCGGCTTCTTCTTCAGGCCGGGCACGTCGCGCACATCGTAGAAAATGTCCATCGCCCGGTTGACCAGAATTTTCTGGATGCCGGGGAAGTGGACATCGACGATCGCTTGCATCGTCTCGCGATCGGGGAATTTGATGTAGTGAAAGAAGCAACGGCGCAGGAAGGCGTCGGGCAGCTCTTTTTCGTTATTGCTGGTGATGATGACGATCGGGCGCTCGACCGCGCGGATGGTTTCCCGCGTTTCGTAGACATGGAATTCCATGCGATCGAGTTCCTGCAACAGGTCGTTGGGGAATTCGATGTCGGCCTTGTCGATCTCGTCGATCAGCAGCACCGGCGGCTTGGGCCGGGTGAACGCCTCCCACAATTTGCCACGGCGGATGTAATTGCCGATATCGTGGACGCGCTCGTCGCCCAATTGCCCGTCGCGCAGGCGCGCCACCGCGTCATATTCGTACAGGCCCTGCTGCGCCTTGGTGGTGGACTTGATGTTCCACTCGATCAATTCGGCATCGAGTGCCTTTGCGATTTCATATGCGAGGACGGTTTTGCCGGTGCCGGGTTCGCCCTTTACCAGCAAGGGACGGCGGAGCGTAACGGCCGCGTTGACCGCGACTTTCAGGTCATCGGTTGCGACATAGCCTTGCGTACCGTCGAAGCGCTTCATCGCTTGCATCCCGTTTCATTTGAATACCGGGTACGGCGATAGAGGGAAACGCCCCTCACGCGCAAGCGGTGGCTATAGCTTGTCGCGCGCGCTTGCGCGGGCCTCGATCAAATCGCACAGTCCGCGATGCTGGGCGAAGGTCTGCTGAGCGCCGAAGGCGATCGCGCGGCGGACGGGTGCGGGGAGGGTATCGGTTGCGAGCATCGTAATTGTCGAGGCACTGGGCAGGACACAGGGCACGATGGTGCCGCCGGTGCGGAGCGCGGCCGCGTCGAGAACAGCGCGAAAGGCGTGCCAGTCGATTACCAACGCCATGGCCGCTCCTACGGAACATCCCGAGCGGTCAGAGCGCGCCAGCATATCGAAGGCATGGCGCTGGGCTGCAAACGCAGCATCGCTTTCCGCCTGGCCCGGCGTGGAGGGTAGGGGGCCGACGGCAGCGGTTAGGCGCGCAAGATTAGCCCGTTCAACGCCAAAGGCCTCCGTCGCTTCCGCAAGCCAGCGATTGTCGAGATCGGGTACGGGGCGACGATTCGCCTCCTCGAACAGATTGGTCAGGCGTCCGTGAACGGCGCATAGGGCATGGACAGCATCGGCGAGATCGCGGCCGACGACTGCGGCCTGTGTCAAACGGCGGACGATCGCGTGGCCAGCACATCCGTCGCTTGTCGCCAGAGCCGCAATGCTGCCCGCATAGCCCCCTGTCTTCACCTGTATCGATGCGATCACCATGATCTTCGAATCGTCCCTATATCTGCCGGCAGTGCCGCCGGATTGCGCCCGTCGGGCAAGCAGTGCGGCAAGGGTTATACCGAAGGGCGTAAAGACCTGGTGTAGTTGCGATTAAGGGTGTCTCAACCAGCTTTTGCAGCGCCCTGCGCTCCGACCATCGCGGCGAGAGGGCGACGCGGCAGGTCCGGCACCGGCTAGGGCGTGACATCTTCGGCAAAGATGCCGGTGCCGTCGCCGATCGGTTCGATCCTGAGCGCCAGCATACGGCCAGCGCGGGCGGCGGACGGGAGTGTCAGGCTTTCTCCAATGCCCGAATTGCCAACCCGCCGCATTGCCCCGGCAAGAAGCGCGCGGGATGGCGGCGGGGTGATCGTGTCGACGGACGCGCCGGGCGTCACGATTTGGCCGAAATGTGCGCGCGCAGTCCGGCTGGATGCCAAAATCGTGGTCTCGCGGTCTGCAAGCAAGACGATATCGCGGACATTGTCGAGCAGTTGTGTTGCGGTGATCGCTTCGGCGGAGAGAAAGGCGCGGTCCGGTGGATCCGACGGGATCGCGCATAAGGCGTTCATTGTCTCGACCGAAACGAGAACGAGACGCGGCCGACCGCGGTGCAGAATATAGATCGGCGCGCGTGACGCGCGTTCCTGCCACAAGCCGAAATGTCGCACCAAATCGGATGCAGTAACCATGTGTTCGGCAGCGGGTGCGGTGAGGGACGACATACGCCCCAATGTACGCAACGCTCGCCGCTACGTCACAGCTCGCCTCCGAAACGGAGCAATTTGGACGGCGTGCGATAGCAAAGCCCGGCGACGTACCTGCGCCGCCGGGCCCTTGGCTTACTGATCGAGGAAGCTGCGCATCTTGCGGCTGCGGCTCGGGTGCTTCAGCTTGCGGAGCGCCTTGGCCTCGATCTGGCGGATACGTTCGCGCGTCACCGAGAATTGCTGGCCGACTTCTTCCAGCGTGTGATCGGTATTCATGCCGATGCCGAAGCGCATGCGCAGCACGCGCTCCTCACGCGGGGTGAGGCTCGCCAGGACCCGGGTGACCGTTTCCTTCAGGTTCGCCTGGATCGCCGCGTCGACCGGGATGATCGCGTTCTTGTCCTCGATGAAGTCGCCGAGATGGCTGTCTTCCTCGTCGCCGATCGGCGTCTCGAGGCTGATCGGCTCCTTGGCGATCTTCATCACCTTGCGCACCTTCTCCAGTGGCATGGAGAGGCGCTCGGCCATTTCCTCGGGCGTGGGCTCGCGGCCCTGCTCGTGGAGGAACTGGCGGCTGGTGCGCACCAGCTTGTTGATCGTCTCGATCATGTGCACCGGGATACGGATGGTGCGCGCCTGATCGGCAATCGAGCGGGTGATTGCCTGGCGGATCCACCAGGTCGCATAGGTGCTGAACTTGTAGCCGCGGCGATATTCGAACTTATCCACCGCCTTCATCAGGCCGATATTGCCCTCCTGGATGAGATCCAGGAATTGCAGGCCGCGATTGGTGTATTTCTTGGCGATCGAGATCACGAGGCGGAGATTGGCCTCGACCATCTCTTTCTTCGCGATGCGCGCCTCGCGTTCACCCTTCTGCACCATGTTGACGATGCGGCGGAACTCGGTCAGCGCCATGCCCGTGGCCTGGCTGATGTCCGAAATTTCCATGCGGATGCGATCGGCGGCTTCGCTTTCGTTGGTGACGAAGGCGGTCCATTTCTTGTCGAGCTTGGCGACCGAGGGCAGGAACTGCTCGTCCAGCTCATGGCCGATATAGCGATCGAGGAAGTCCTTGCGCGACACCTTGTGGCGCTCGGCGAGGCGCAGCATCTGCCCGCCCAGCGCGGTCAGGCGCCGGTTGAAGGCATAAAGCTGGTCGACCAGATATTCGATCTTGGCATTGTGGAACTGGACGCTCTCGACCTCGGCGGTCAGTTCCTCGCGCAGCTTGTGATATTTCTTCTCGTCGCTGCTCGACAGTTCGCCGCCGCCCGCCATCGCGTCGAGCCGGGCCTGCTGGATCTTGGAGAATTTCTTGTACAGCGCAGTGATGTTGGCAAAGCGTTCCAGCGCGATCGGCTTGAGCTGCTCTTCCATCTGCGCGAGGCTAAGGGTGTTGTCCTCTTCCTCATCGTCGGAGGCGCGCGGCGTGCGGCGCTCGCCATCCTCATCCTCGTCAACTGACGGCTCTTCGGGCTCGGCCTCTTCCTTGAACGACGGGCCTGCATTCTTTTCGGAAATCTCGCCATCGCCCTCTTCGGCTTCGGCCAGCGCTTCCGGGGCGGGGTCCTTCGACAGCATCGCGTCGAGATCCATGATCTCGCGCAGCTGCATCGTGCCTTCGTTAAGCGCGGTCGACCAGGCGATGATCGCGTTGAAGGTGATGGGTGATTCGCACAGGCCGAGGATCATCGTGTCGCGACCGGCCTCGATCCGCTTGGCGATGGCGATTTCGCCCTCGCGGCTGAGCAGCTCGACCGCGCCCATTTCGCGCAGGTACATCCGCACCGGGTCATCGGTGCGATCGATGACCTCCTTTTTCTTGACGTCGAGCGCAGGCCCAAGGTCTTCGGAAGCGTCGACGGGTTCGGCGTCGTCATCGTCCTCGGACTTGGTGGCTTCGTCGCCTTCTTCGCCCTGCTCGTCATTCTCGACGATGTTGATGCCCATTTCGCTGAGCGCGGCGCTGATGTCCTCGATCTGATCCGACGACATCTCGCCCTGGGGCAGAGCTTCGTTGAGTTGCTCGTAGGTGATGTAGCCACGCTTTTTCGCGCGGGCGATCACCTTCTTGATCGACGCGTCGTTCAAATCGATCAGCGGTGCGTCGCTACCCTCGGTGGTGTCCGCCACGTCCGCCATATCCGTCTTCGCCATCAATTGCCCTCAGTACTAAAAGCTCTGGCGTCTTCGTTCGACTGCACCAGATTGGCAAGTCGCGCGTTCAAAGCCTGTTGTTCATTCACAAGCGACACTTGCCGCTCATATGCTTCATCCGAATACTTCGCCTGCATCGTCGCCGTCGCCTCGGCCAAAGCCGCATCCACTTCCGGCCGAGTCACCAGGATCGCGATCGCCTCGTCGAGGTCCTCGCGTGCCCTGGCGGGGTCGGCGTCCTTTTGCGTAAACGAACACGAGAGTTGGTCGGCCCGCAGCAAATCTTGCGCGATTATATCAAATCCAGATGCAGCCAATATGGTAAGAAGGTGCTCACTATCAAGCGCCTGATGTTCGACGGCCGAATCAATCATCGCATCGAGCAGATGGGCGAGGGCGGGATCGGTCAAATGCAGCCGACCCAACTCCCCCATATGCCGACAGATTTCGCTCGGATGCAGTAATAGCCCCGCCAGCACGGGTTTGGTCAACACACCGTCAATGCCATGCTGTTGCAGGCGCTTGGCCCCGGCACCGACCGGGCCGGGCGGGGCCTTCCATGGCTGTCCGGGCTTGCGTGCGCCACCGCGACGCGGCGTAAACGGCGCGAGCGGCACGAACGCCGCGCGCTGCTGCGCATAGAGCGCGTCGAAGCGGCGACGGAATTCCGCCAGATATTCGGTGCGCACGCCGGGATCGGCGATGCTCTCCGCGCGCTCCTTCAGGCGCTGCTTCAGCCCCGCTTTCTGCTCGGGCGTGGTGAGGGGTTCGGCGGCGAGTTCGCTCGACCATAATCGGTCGACCAGCGGTTCGGCGGTCTTGAGCAGTGCCTCGAACGCGGCGGGGCCCTTCTGGCGGACCATATCGTCTGGGTCCTGACCCTGCGGCAGCGTGACAAAGGCGAGGCTGCGGCCCGGGGCGAGCAGCGGCAGCGCGCGGTGCGCGGCGCGCAAGGCGGCCTTTTGCCCCGCGTCATCGCCATCGAAACACAGGATCGGCACTTCGGCCAGCCGCCACAGCCGTTCGAGCTGCGCCTCGGTCAGCGCGGTGCCGAGCGGCGCGACCGCCTCGCCAAACCCCGCCTGCGCCAGCGCGATCACGTCCATATAGCCCTCGACTACCAGCACGCGCCCGGTCTTGCGCGTGGCAGGCGCGGCCTTGTCGAGATTGTAGAGCGTGCGCCCCTTGTCGAACAACGGCGTCTCGGGAGAGTTCAGATATTTGGGCTCGCCATCCCCAATGATGCGCCCGCCAAACGCCACGGTACGCCCGCGCGGATCGCGAATCGGGATCATCAGCCGCCCGCGAAAGCGGTCATAGGGTGCCTTGTCCTCGACCTGGATCAACAGCCCCGCCTCGACCAGCAACGGCTCGCCATAGCCCTTCAGCGCCGCCTTCAACCCACCGCGCGAATCGGGCGCAAAGCCCAGGCCAAAGGCGCGCGCGGTCTCCGCCTTGATCCCGCGCTTGGCCAGCACCTCGCGCGCGGTCGCGCCGGGCAGGCCGTTCAGTTGCTCGGTGAACCAGGTAGCGGCATCGGCGCAGGCTTCATGCAGCCCCTTGGCTGCCTCAGCCTTCTCCGCCGCGCGCGGGTCCATCGCGGGCATCTCCATCCCCGCCGCCTGCGCCAGCTCCTTCACCGCATCCATGAAGGGCAGGCCGCGCTGATCGGTCATCCAGCGGATCGCATCGCCATGCGCCGAGCAGCCGAAGCAATGGTAGAAGCCCTTGTCGTCATTGACGTAAAAGCTGGGTGTCTTCTCATTGTGGAACGGGCAGCACGCGCGCCACTCGCGCCCGGCCTTTTGCAGCTTGGTCGTCTTGCCGATCAGCCCCGACAGCAACGTGCGTGCGCGCAGTTCGTCGAGGAATTGCGGGGAGAGGGTCATACGATCTTTTCTTCCCCTCCCGCTTGCGGGAGGGGGCAATTCCCCCCACCGTTCGTTTCGAGCGCAGTCGAGAAACCCGGCACCACCGCAGGTTTCTCGACTGCGCTCGAAACCAACGGGGAGGGGGCAAGGCAAGGTTTGACCGCGAGCGGGCGGGCCGAACGCTCCATTGGTGGGCGCGCAAAGTGCGACACCATCGACCAATCTCCGGCGATCAACGCTTCCTTCTTCGCCCGCGACCAGCCGCCCACGATGCGCTCGGCTTCCAGCGCTTCGATCCGGCTCGGAAAATTCTCGCTCCACACAAGCGTCACCGGCATTCGCCGCGAGGTGAAATCGCAATGCCCGCCGGTCTGGTGCTCGCCGATTCGGCGATCGAGGTTATCGGTATGGCCGGTGTAATAAGCACCGTCGGAGCATCGTAGCATGTAGGTCCAAAATGCCATGGGGCAGTGTGCATCAGCGACTCCGGTCGAGTCGAGCGGTCACATGTGGGGGCGGGTGCCAGGTTTCTCGACTTCGCTCGAAACGAACGGTTGGGGGGAAGGGGCTTTCTCTCCCCCAGCCCCTCCCGCAAGCGGGAGGGGAGGCAGAAAGGCCGCGCCCTCGTGCATTATGCCAGCGCCGCCTTCACCGCAGCACTCGCCTTGCTCATGTCGAGCGTGGTCGCGTGGCGCGCCTTCAGCTCGGCCATCACGCGGCCCATGTCCTTCATGCCCGTGGCACCCAGCTCGGTTTTGATCGCTTCGATCGCGGCAGCGGTCGCCGCTTCGTCCATCTGCGTCGGCAGGAAGGTCTCGATCACCGCGACTTCGGCGGCTTCTGCGTCGGCCAGTTCCTGGCGGCCGCCCTTTACGAACATCTCGATCGATTCGCGGCGCTGCTTGACCATTTTCTGCAGCACTTCCACCACCAGCGCATCGTCATCCTCGGGCGCTTTGCCGGTGCGCGCTTCGATGTCGCGGTTCTTGATCGCGGATTGCACGAGGCGCAGCGTCGCGGTGCCCGCTTTGTCGCCGCCCTTCATCGCGGTGATGAGCGCGGCCTTGATGTCGTCACGAATCATTGAACGTCCTTTTCGGTGGTCGGCGGGTATAGCGGCTTTATCGGATTGACGCATCGCCCCCGCGCTCCTAGTCCCCGCCGCTTAGCGACATCGACAATTTTTTAAACGGAGTGCCCGCCGCAATGGCCGACGCCAAACCTCTGCCTGCGTCCAACAGCATCGCTCCCCAAGGCGCCACCGGCGTGCTGGTGCTGTCAACCGGGGAGGTGGTGTGGGGCCGCGGCTTCGGCGCGGAAGGCGTCGCGGTCGGCGAAGTCTGCTTCCACACCGCGATGACCGGTTATCAGGAAATCATGACCGACCCGAGCTTTGCCGGGCAAATGATCACCTTCACCTTCCCGCATATCGGCAATGTCGGTGCCAATGCCGATGACGTCGAGGCGGACGATCCCCACGCGCTCGGCATGATCGTGCGCGAGGATGTGACCGGCCCCAGCAACTTCCGCAGCGTCGAGCGACTCGACGCGTGGATGGCCAAGCACAAGCGAATCGGCCTGTCGGGCGTCGACACGCGCGCGCTCACCCGCCGCATCCGTAGCGGCGGCGCGCCCAATGCGGTGATCGCGCACTCCGCCGACGGCGTGTTCGACATTCCCGCCTTGCTCGCCATGGCGCAAGCGTGGCCGGGCCTCGAAGGCATGGACCTGGCGATCGCGGTGACGACGCAGACGCATTATGGCTGGGCGGGCGGCGTGTGGCGGCTGGGCGAAGGCTATGACACCTCGTTCCCCTCCCGCTCGCGGGAGGGGCTAGGGGAGGGCCTGACCGCAGATGACGCGCTTTCCCCCGATGGCGTTCCCTCCCCCAACCCCTCCCGCGAGCGGGAGGGGAGTGCCAAGCGCCCCCACGTCGTCGCGATCGATTACGGCTCCAAGCGCAACATCTTCCGCAACCTCGTCGCCGCCGGCGCCGATGTCTCGGTCGTGCCCGCCACCGCGAGCTTTGAAGACGTGATGGCGCTCGCCCCCGATGGCCTCTTCCTGTCGAACGGCCCGGGCGATCCCGCCGCGACCGGCGTCTATGCCGTGCCGGTGATCCGGCAATTGCTCGACACGGGCAAGCCGCTGTTCGGCATTTGCCTTGGCCATCAATTGCTCGCGCTCGCGGTCGGCGCCAGCACCACCAAGATGTTCCAGGGGCACCGCGGCGCCAACCATCCGGTGCAGCGCCTCAGCGACGGTGCAGTCGAGATCACCTCGATGAACCACGGCTTCGCGGTCGAACGCACCAGCCTGCCCGCCACGGCGCGCGAAACCCACGTCTCGCTGTTCGACGGCTCCAACGCCGGCATCGAACTCACCGACCGCCCCGCCTTCAGCGTGCAATATCACCCCGAAGCGAGCCCCGGCCCGCAGGACAGCCTGTATCTGTTCGAGAAGTTCGTGGGGATGTTGGAGTGAACAAAGAAAGGCTAGTTGGGGCTGCCATTGGGGCGGGAGCGGTCTGCGTATCGACGCTTATCGTGGAAGCAATTCGTTGGCGGGAGCCTGCTCATCGCTACATGATTATTGAGCCTCAGCGAGTCACCGTCCAAGAGCAAATGGCGCAGCCATTCGCACCAACACATCCTCCTGATCCAAAAAGTCCAGTTGGCCTAATGATAAGATGCAAAGCCAACGCGGTCGCCGAATCTGCCGGTGATCGGAATGGGATCGCCGTTGATCTCGCAAACAGTCGATTGGATGTCCTCAATTGCTTGCGAGAGAATGCCGGAGAGCTGACTTTGAGGTTTTCTGACACGCCGCAACCGGTTGTCGTGGTGCTCGAATAATGTCGAAATCTCCGGTTTTCGAGTTTGAATATGGTGAGACCACAGTGATTGAAACAAAGTGCGAGGATAAGGCATGACCCTCCCAGAAATCTCCCCCGCTCGCCTCGAAGAAGAATGGGCCGCCGACAAGGATGTGCTCGCGAGCCTGCGCGAGAATGGCGATCGGCCCGAGATCGTCCGTGCGGTCGATGTCAGCTTCCGCGGTACCGAGCCTGCGCTCGACCGGCTGGAAGAGGATGCCGAGGAACTGGGCTTTGAAGTGATCGAGCGCGAAGAGGATGAGGAAGGCGAGGTCAGCCTGTTCCTCGGCCGCGAACAGACGTCGGACGACGATGCGATCCGCGCGCTCACGCTCAAATGCCTGCAGATCGAACTGATCTACGACGTGGAATATGACGGCTGGGGCTGCACCGCGGAGGATGGCGCGGAATGACAGGCGTCACGCCCGCCACGGATCGATCAGCGCGACTCCGGTCCACGCGAAATCCTTGGTGTTTCGCGTGGCAACCGGAATCGCGCGCGATTGCGCCTGCGCGGCGATCAGCATGTCGAACACTTGCGGTTCGCGCGCCTTCACTTCGGGAAGCGACGCGATCCGACCGTAATGATCCGCATCCGCGTCTTCAAAGCGCAGCGTGTGGTGGTAATAGCGCGCCCGCAGCCCTTCCAGCCACGGCTGGAGGAACGGTCGCTTGTGCGCCGCGCCCGGCAGCGCAATGCCATATTGGATTTCCGCCACCACCATCACCGACAGCGCAAGATCCTCGTCATGCGCCTCCAGCCAAGCCAGCACGGCGGGGTCGCCGTGCGGCTTGGTCAGTTCGCTCCACACATTGGTGTCGACCAGAATCAAAGCTCGGGAGCCTCGATTGTGGGGTTGAGCGGCGGCGGCAGGTCGAGGCTTGCGCCATTGGCCAGCCGTCGCAATTCGGCCATCGCATCCTTTGCGGTCATGAAGCGGATGTCGGCATATTTGCGGGCGTCGGGCAGGTCGTCGCCCACCCCGTCGGCCGCTTCGATCAACTGTCGCACGACCTCTTCGCCCGATCGTCGGTGACGAAAGGCGGTTGGGGCGTCGGCGACATGACTGCCGCCTGCATCGCCGGAACCGGCTTCGATTACGAGGTTGCGCAGATGCTCCTCCATCGAGCGCCCATGGGCTGCCGCGACTTGCCGGAAGCGATGCTTCGCGTCTTCGGGAATGTTACGGACCGTAAGCGTCGCCACCTTTCGTCTCCTTCGCTATCAATGTATGCAATGAAAGCAATGCTGTCAAATGCCTAAACGCACCGATATCTCGTCCATCCTCGTCATCGGCGCGGGGCCTATCGTCATCGGCCAGGCGTGCGAGTTCGATTATTCGGGCACGCAGGCGATTAAGGCGCTGAAGGAGGATGGCTATCGCATCGTCCTGGTCAATTCGAATCCGGCGACGATCATGACCGATCCCGAGCTGGCCGATGCGACCTATGTCGAGCCGATCACGCCAGAGATCGTCGCCAAGATCATCGAAAAGGAGCGCCCCGACGCGATTCTGCCGACAATGGGCGGGCAGACCGCGCTTAACACCGCGCTGGCGCTGTTCAACGACGGCACGCTGGCGAAATATGGCGTCGAGATGATCGGTGCCGATGCGGAAGCCATCGACAAGGCCGAGGACCGGCTGAAATTCCGCGACGCGATGACCAAGATCGGGCTGGAAAGCGCGCGTTCGGCAATCGCCCACACCGTTGAAGAGGCGCTCGCCGGGCTCGAACGCACCGGGCTGCCCGCGATCATCCGCCCGAGCTTTACGATGGGCGGGTCGGGCGGTGGCATCGCCTATAATCGCGAGGAATTTCTGGAGATCGTGCGGCGCGGGCTCGATCTGTCGCCGACCACCGAGGTGCTGATCGAGGAATCGCTGATCGGCTGGAAGGAATATGAGATGGAAGTCGTGCGCGACCGCGCCGACAATGCCATCATCATCTGCTCGATCGAGAATATCGATCCGATGGGCGTCCATACCGGCGACTCGATCACCGTCGCGCCCGCGCTGACGCTGACCGACAAGGAATATCAGATCATGCGCAACGCGAGCATCGCGTGCCTGCGCGAGATCGGCGTCGAGACGGGCGGCTCGAACGTGCAGTTCGCGGTCAACCCCAAGGACGGCCGTCTGATCGTGATCGAGATGAACCCGCGCGTGTCGCGTTCCTCGGCGCTCGCCTCCAAGGCGACCGGCTTTCCGATCGCT
This sequence comes from Sphingomonas sp. TF3, assembly GCF_003985085.1. Classification (NCBI taxonomy): domain Bacteria; kingdom Pseudomonadati; phylum Pseudomonadota; class Alphaproteobacteria; order Sphingomonadales; family Sphingomonadaceae; genus Sphingomonas; species Sphingomonas sp. TF3. The sequence continues at coordinate 130,691 of NZ_RWKS01000002.1, forward strand.
AAGGTCGCCGCCAAGCTGGCGGTCGGCTATACGCTCGATGAGATCATGAACGACATCACCGGCGCGACGCCGGCGTCGTTCGAACCGACGATCGATTATGTCGTCACCAAGATTCCGCGTTTCGCCTTTGAAAAGTTCAAGGGGGCCGAGGCCGTGCTGTCGACCGCGATGAAGTCGGTCGGCGAAGTGATGGCGATCGGCCGCAACATCCATGAATCGATGCAGAAGGCGCTGCGCGGGCTGGAGACGGGGCTGTCCGGCTTCAACATGGTCGACCGGCTCGTCGGCGCACCACGGGCGGAAATCGAGGCCGCGTTGGCGGTGGCCACGCCCGACCGGCTGCTGGTCGCGGCACAGGCTTTGCGCGAGGGCTTTACCGTCGCTGAGGTTCATGCGCTTGCCAAATACGATCCGTGGTTCCTGGAACGGATCGCCGAAATCGTCGCGGCCGAGGAAGACGTGTGCCGGAATGGCCTGCCGATCGAGGCGGCGGGGATGCGCCGCCTGAAGGCGATGGGCTTCAGCGACAAACGGCTTGCCTATCTCGCGCTCAAATCCGCCAATCTGCGCGAAGGCATGGATCGCGGCGTCGCGCGCGGGTCGGGCCTGGTGCATGACGCCGTCGTCGCGATGACGGGTGGCGTGACCGAGCAGGAAGTACGCGCGTTACGCCACCGGCTCGGCGTGCGTCCTGTGTTCAAGCGGATCGACACTTGCGCCGCCGAATTCAACGCCAAGACGCCCTATATGTATTCGACCTACGAAGCGCCCAGCTTCGGCGAGCCCGAATGCGAGAGCCAGCCGACCGATCGGAAGAAGGTCGTCATCCTTGGCGGTGGTCCCAACCGGATCGGGCAGGGGATCGAGTTCGACTATTGCTGCTGCCACGCCTGTTTCGCGCTGGCGGATGTCGGCTTCGAAACGATCATGGTCAATTGCAACCCGGAGACGGTGTCGACCGACTACGACACCAGCGACCGGTTGTATTTCGAACCGCTGACCGCCGAAGACGTGCTCGAGATCCTGCATGTCGAGCAGCAGAACGGCACGCTGGCGGGCGTGATCGTGCAGTTTGGTGGCCAAACCCCGCTCAACCTCGCGCAGGCGCTGCAGGATGCTGGAATCCCGATCCTTGGCACCAGCCCCGATGCGATCGACCTGGCCGAAGACCGCGAGCGCTTCGCCGCGCTTGTCAACAAGCTCGGCCTGTTGCAGCCCGCCAACGGCTTGGCGCGGAGCCGCGAAGAGGCGATCGTTGCGGCCGAGCGCATCGGTTACCCCGTGCTGATGCGCCCGAGCTATGTGCTCGGTGGCCGCGCAATGGAGATCGTCGATGGGCGGCCGCAGCTCGAGGAATATATCCAGACGGCGGTGCAAGTCTCTGGCGAATCACCCGTTTTGATCGATCAGTATCTGCGCGACGCGATCGAGGTCGATGTCGACGCGATTTCCGACGGCACCGATGTGACGGTGGCCGGCGTGCTCCAGCACATCGAGGAGGCGGGGGTGCACTCCGGTGATAGCGCCTGCTCGATCCCGCCTTATTCGCTGTCCGACGCGATCATCGCCGAGATCGAGCGCCAGACAGTCGCGCTGGCCAAGGCGCTGTCGGTCGTCGGATTGATGAACATCCAGTTCGCGGTGAAGGACGGCCTCGTCTATCTCATCGAGGTCAATCCGCGCGCCTCGCGCACGGTGCCGTTTGTGGCCAAGGCGATCGGTGCGCCGATCGCCAAGATCGCCGCGCGGGTGATGGCGGGCGAGAAGCTGGCGGACTTGCCCAAGGTCGATCGCCACATCGACTATTTTGCAGTCAAGGAAGCGGTGTTCCCGTTCAACCGCTTCCCCGGCGTCGATCCGGTCTTGTCGCCGGAAATGAAGAGCACGGGCGAGGTGATGGGGATCGATCCCGATTTCACGCTCGCCTTCGCCAAGTCGCAATTGGGCGCGGGCACTGTCCTGCCCAAGAGCGGAGCCTTGTTCGTCAGCGTGAAAGATGGCGACAAGCCGGTGATCCTGCCGGGCGTGCGCGCGCTTGCCGCGCATGGCTTCACCATCGTCGCGACGGGTGGTACGGCGGATTACCTGGCCGCACACGGTGTCGCGGTCGAACGCGTCAACAAGGTCGCGCAGGGTCGGCCGCATATCGTCGACCGGATCAAGGATGGCGGGATCGATCTGATCTTCAACACCACCGAGGGCTGGCAGAGCCTGAAGGACAGCTCGCCGATCCGCGGATCGGCCTTGGCGTTGAAGATCCCGTACTTCACGACAGCCCCCGCCAGTGTCGAGGCAGCACTGGCGATTGTCGCCCTTTCGACGCGCAGCCTTGAAGTCAGGCCTTTGCAATCCTATTATTCGCACTCGCACACCTAATTCCCCACATGAGAACAACGTGCGGGCAGGCCCAGCAGGGTCGGCCAACCGGGGAATTTTGAAGACGAAGGACGAAGAGGGATGGCTACCGTCGAAAAGATGCCGATGCTGCAAGAGGGCTATGAGCGGCTCACTGCGGACCTGAAACGGCTTAAGGCGGAGCGTCCGACGATCGTCGACGCGATCGAGGAAGCGCGCGCGCATGGCGATTTGTCGGAAAACGCCGAATACCATGCCGCCAAGGAGCGTCAGGGCCAGATCGAAGCCTCGATCAGCGACATAGAGGACAAGCTTTCGCGCGCGCAGGTCATCGACCCGCGCGACCTGTCGGGTGACAAGGTCGTGTTCGGGGCAACCGTTACGCTGCTCGACGAAGACGACAAGCCTGTCAAATATCAGATTGTTGGCCAGACCGAGGCCGACGCCAAGGGCGGTCGCATTTCGTACAACTCACCGCTCGGCCGCGCGCTGATCGGGCGCAAGCTTGAGGACGAGGTGGAAGTGACCGTCCCCTCGGGCGATCGCTACTATGTCGTCTCGAAAATCGAGTTCATCTAAAAACGCTGCGTGACGCCCCTCTCCCATTGCGGGAGAGGGGCGTAGCCTTCACGCGCCCGGCGCGAGCAAATCTGGCTGCAGCAGGCGGTGCAGATGCACCACCACATATTTCATCTCGGCATCATCGACCGTGCGCTGTGCCGCGGCGCGCCAGGCCTTTTCGGCGCTGGCATAATCCGGGAACACGCCCACGATATCGATCGAGCCGAGATCATCGAAATCGAGCCCGCGCGGATCGCTGACGCGGCCGCCGAAGACGAGGTGGAGTTTGCTCATAAATCACATTCCCGAAAAAGCGTGGGTTTCTCGCTCGTCTTAGGAGCGAGACGCGCGTTCGGGAACCGTTCGCAGCAGGTTTATTCGCCCGAAACTGCCTTTTTCGGCTTACGCCGGGTCGGGGCGGGCGGGGGAGCCTGCTCCGGCTGCGCCTGGCTGGCGACATCCCGTGCCGCGAGCGCCGCAGTGCCGGCAGTGGCCAGCGCCTTGATAACGCCACCCAGCAGCTTGCCGACCTGATCTCGCGCCGCGTCGCGCGACAGGCCCAGCACGTCGAACTCTGCCCTGGCGGTGTCGCGGGCGGCATCGACGGCACCGCGCGCGGTTTCGTTCAGACGCTTGCCGACCGGCCTTAAAATTTTGCGTTCCGCGGCGCTGCGCGGTGCGAAAGCGCCAATCAGCGCCCCAAGCGCTATCCCACCGCTCAGGATGGCGATGGGATTGGCTTCAATCCCGGCAATCGCTTTCTCGGTCGCTGCGCGCGTTGTGCTGGTGGTGGTGGCAACCGCTTTGGATGCGGCATCGCGAACGGTGGCAACGGCCTTCGATGCGCGCTTGGCGGGTTTGGCATCGGTCATGGGCGGGATCCTGTCTTGGGAAGGGGAGTCGCAGCGCGACGACGAAGGGTGCGTGCGATGGGACCGCGCGCCAACAAAAGGCCAATGGCAGCGACGGCAATACCGAAGCGCGCCGGGCGACGCCGGGCGCTGTCGACCGCGCCAAGCACTGCCTCCACTCCACGCGCCTTGAGCGACTCGGCCATGTCCTGTGCGAGCGCTTGCGGGCTGGCACGATGCTGCAACGTTCCGATCGTCTCGGACAGGCGCGCGCGGGCTTGCTCGGCGCGGGCCTGGGCCAATGCCAGCCGAGTGCCAATGGCGCGCCCGGTCATGCCTGCTCCTCGGTCGCGCCGAACAGACGCTTGAACTGCCGCATCGAAAACCATCCCAACAGAGCCGACAGCACGACCAGCGCGCCAACCACCGCCCCGGTCGCGCCCAACGGGCCGATAATCTGCGCCAGGACCAGCAACGCGCCAACGACGAAAGCAGTCAACGCGACCGATCCAATCGCAATCGCCGCGACCAAGAGCAGGATAGCGTTGCGGGCATCGTCGATCTTCGCGACGATTTTTGCCTTCTGCAGTTCGATTTCGGCGCGCGCGACTTGCTCCGCATCGCCGACGACACGCGACAGGAGAGCGGCAAGGCTCTCCTGTTCGATCGGGTCTTCACGCCTGTCCATCATTGCCCCCCGGTGTAGCCGGATCAGGCCTTGTCGTCGTGATCGGCCGCGAGGCCCGACTGGATCAGCCGCACCAGCACGAAGCCGAGCGCGGCCGCAGTGCCAATGGCGATCGCCGGGCTTTTCTGCACGAATCCGCGGGCGTCCTCGATCATGTCGTCGAGTTCCTTGGCCTTCAGCCCTTCCGAAAAACCAGCGACCTTGTCGGCAGCAGTGCGGGCATATTGACCATATTGCTCGCCCAACTTTTCATCGACGGTCCCTGCGGCATCGTTGATCATCTTGACGATCTCATCGAGCGCACCGCCCGCACGCGCCTTGCCGTCCTCGGCATAGGTCTTCGCGCGATCGACGGCTTCCTTGCCGAGTTTGGCCGCGCTGTCCTTGAACAATTGCGCCGCGCTGAGCGTGGCCTTGGCAGCTTCCTGCGCGGTTTCGGTTGCGGCGGCTTGCGCCTCGTGGATGGTGGTGGACGTATCGTTGGGAGTGGTAGCCATGACAAGCGCCCTTCGTTGAAGTGTCTGAAACACGTAACCGGCAAGCCCGTATCCCGGTTCCATCGGCGGCCGCAAATGCGCAAGGGTTGCCCCATGCGAATTGCGGGCGTTCGACTTAGCCGATAGAGGCACGCGCGAACCCTCTCAGACCCGTTAGAAGGATCGTTCCATGACCGCAATCATCGACATTCACGCCCGCACGATCCTGGACAGCCGCGGCAACCCCACGGTGGAGGTCGATGTAATGCTTGAAGACGGCAGTTTCGGCCGCGCGGCGGTGCCTTCGGGGGCCTCGACCGGCGCGCATGAAGCGGTCGAAAAGCGCGACGGCGACAAGAGCCGCTGGGGCGGCAAGGGCGTCGATGCCGCCGTTCAGGCCGTGAACGGCGAGATTGCCGATGCCGTGCTCGGTTTCGAAGCCGAGGACCAACGCGAGATCGACCACACGATGATCGAGCTCGACGGCACCGAAAACAAAAGCCGCCTGGGTGCCAACGCCATCCTCGGCGTCAGCCTCGCGGTGGCCAAGGCAGCGGCCGATGCGCGCACGCTGCCGCTGTATCGTTATGTCGGTGGGGTTTCGGCGCATGTGCTACCGGTGCCGATGATGAACATCATCAACGGTGGCGAACATGCTGACAACCCGATCGACTTTCAGGAATTCATGATCGTGCCGGTCGGCGCGAGCTCGATGATCGAGGCGGTGCGCTGCGGTTCGGAAATTTTTCACACGCTCAAGAAGGCGCTGCACGAAAAGGGCCTGGCAACGTCGGTCGGCGACGAGGGCGGCTTTGCGCCCAACATTGCGTCCACCAACGAAGCGATCGAATTCATCCTGCGCTCGATCGAGACGGCGGGCTACACGCCGGGTGACGACGTGATGCTGGCGCTCGATTGCGCCGCGACCGAATTCTACAAGAACGGCAAGTATGAGATTTCGGGCGAGGGCAAGAGCCTGTCGAGCCATGAGATGGCCGAATATCTTGCCGATCTGACGCGCCGCTATCCGATCTTCTCGATCGAAGACGGCATGGCCGAAGACGATTGGGAGGGCTGGAAGGCGCTGACCGACATGGTCGGCAATAAGGTTCAGCTGGTTGGCGACGATCTCTTCGTCACCAATCCCAAGCGCCTGAAGCGTGGCATCGAAGGCGGCTATGCCAATTCGCTGCTGGTCAAGGTGAACCAGATCGGTACGCTGACCGAAACGCTCGAAGCCGTTTCGCTGGCGAACCGAGCGGGCTATACCGCCGTGATGTCGCATCGCTCGGGCGAGACGGAGGACACGACGATAGCCGATCTGGCTGTCGCGACCAATTGCGGACAGATCAAGACCGGCAGCCTCGCACGCTCCGACCGGCTTGCCAAATACAACCAACTGATCCGTATCGAAGAGGAATTGGAGGGGGCTGGCGTGTATGCCGGTCGCTCCGTCATCCGCGCGTAAAAATGTAGTAAATACGGGCTTGATCCACGAGTCGCGATGCGCGAGAATCGCGACCGTGATCAAGAAGCCATCTCTCCTCCGCACCATGCTCCGCCGCGCCATCGCGCCGGCGGCGTTGATGATCGTCGGCGTGTTCTTCGGGGGGTATGCGATCTTCGGGCCGAATGGGGCGCTGGCCTATGGTGATATCGAGCGCCAGCTTGCTGTGAAGCAGCAGCAGCTGGCGATGCTCGACAAGACGCGCGCCGAGCTGAAGAACCGGGTCGATCTGCTCGACCCGAAACATGCCGATCCGGATCTGGTCGATGAATTGGCGCGCAAGGATCTGGGGGTAGCACATCAGGATGAAGTGATCGTCCCGCTGGAGAAATGACCAGTCCCGTCCTTTGGTGATCCGTTGCGGGACTGAGCGGGTGGCAGGTTGACGGCGGCAAAGGCCCACAATGATATCGCCGCGATGCTCTCTAGTCGTCTTTTCATCGGGTGCCTGCGCCACCGGTACATTTCTCTTGACCGGCTCCATTATCAGGATCAGCCTCCTCTTCGATACGAGCGACGCATAACGTCGCCGGTCGAGGAGAGGGATGATGGCTATTCGCGTGGCAATCAAAGCACCTGGAGGTTTTTGCAGATCGGATGCTTGGGGCATATTCCAGGCAACGATAGCGGTCGTGACGCTGATTGGGTCTTTCTGGTCGATCGGACTGTTGCTGTAACCTGTAAATAGGTTCGTCATCTCGGGAGACCGATCGCTCACCGCGCTGGCGCGTGCGCGGAACGGTCTCCACTCTGTGGATAATCTGATACGAAAATGCTCTCTGGGGTCCTCTTGGAGGGCTGGCGCGGGTTGCTGCAAGCTGTCAGCTTCCGCACGTACACGAATCAAAAGGATCAACATGCGCAAGGTGTTACTGGCGGGCATTGCGGGGCTCGCGCTGGTGTCGTGTACTGCGCGGTCGGCTGAACCGACGGGCACGATGGCTCCGCTCACAGCATTGCCCACAGCCGACTGGAAGAGCTTCCGCGACACCTTCATCGAGGATTGGTTCAAGATTTCCCCGGCGGACGCGGTGTATCAGGGGCGGCATGATTTCGATGGCGGGCTGGGTGACTGGACGCCGGGTGGCCTGAAACGACAGGGCGACTTTTTCCGCGAGGCAATCACCAAGGCCAGGGCCTTCGACACCGCCAAGCTGAGCCAGGATGAAGCGTTCGAACGCGATTATCTGGTGACGGTGGCACAGGGTAAATTGTTCTGGCTCGAAGATGCGGATTCGCCGCACCGCAACCCGGCCTGGTATGTGAATGCCGGGCTCGACCCCAACGTCTATATCGCGCGCCATTATGCCGATGCGCCGACGCGGATGCGGGCGATGATCACTTTCCTGCGCAAGATCCCCGACGCGGCCGCGCAGATCAAAGCCAACCTCAAGGCGCCGATGCCGCTCAGCTACGTCAATTTCGGCGTCGCGGCATTCAACGGCTTTGGCGATTATTACACCGGGGACGCGAAGAAGGCGTTTGCCGATGTGAAGAGCCCGGCGCTGCAGGAAGAGTTCGACAAGGCGGCGACGGCCGCGTCCAAGGCGATGCACGATCTCGGCAAATGGGTGGAGGGCCAGCGCGGATCGGCGACGCAGGACTTTGCGCTGGGGGCCGACCGCTTCTCGCGCATGATTAAGATGACCGAAGGCGTCGACGTGCCGCTGGCGACGCTGGAGGCGGCGGGCAAGGCCGATCTGCTGCGCAACCAGAAGGCGCTGGCCGAGGCGTGCGCGCAATTCGCACCGGGTGCCACGATCCCGGCCTGCATGGCCAAGATGAACGCCAACAAGCCCGCCAATAACGATCCCGTCGCAGAGGCGCGCAAGCAGATCCCCGAATTGCGCGCGTTCGTGCTGGCCAATGACATCGTGACCATCCCCGACAACGAACAGGCGCTAGTCGAGGAGAGCCCGCCCTATAACCGGCAGAACAGCGCCTATATCGATCCGCCCGGGCCGTTCGAGAAAGGTATCCCCTCGGTCTATTACATCTCCCCGCCAGACCCGGCGTGGAGCAAGGCCGAGCAGGAGGGCTTCATCCCCGGCAAGATGGATCTGCTGTTCACCTCGGTCCATGAAGTGATGCCGGGGCATTTCCTGCAATTCCGCCATGCCAATGCCTCGCCGTCGATCTTCGGGCGGCTTTTCGTCGGCTATGCCTTTGCCGAGGGCTGGGCGCATTATGCCGAGGAGATGATGTGGGAAGCAGGGCTCCACAAGGGCGATGCCGAGACACATATCGGGCAATTGTCGAACGCGCTGCTGCGCGATTGCCGCTATCTGTCGGCGATCGGGATGCACACGCAGGGCATGACGCAAGAGCAATCGCGCAAGATGTTCGTCGAGCAATGCTATCAGGACGAGGGCAATGCCAAGCAGCAGTCGGCGCGCGGCACCTATGACCCGGCCTATCTCAATTACACGATGGGCAAGTTGATGATCCGTAAGCTGCGTGCCGACTGGACCGCGACGCATGGCGGGCGCGCGGGATGGAAGGCGTTCCACGACCAGTTCCTGCGCTATGGCGGGCCGCCGATCCCGCTGGTGCGCAAGGCGATGTTGGGCGGCGACGGCAAGGCGGTGTTCTGAACCCCCGCGCGGGCGTTCAGCGCACCTGGCTTGCCGGCTGAACGTCCGCCGCTTCCTCGGTCTTGGGCATGCGGATCGAGGGGCGCAGCCGCGCCAGGCTGCACAGCCCGGCGATGAAAGCGAGGCCCGCCGCCACCAGCGGCGGCGTGGCCCCACCGCCGATCCCCAGCGCAAGCAGCGCGGCAACCAGCGTTGCGCCGGTGGTCTGGCCCAGCAAGCGCGTGGTCGAGACTAGGCCGCCCGCTGCCGCTGCGCGCTCGCGCGGCGCGCTACCGATAATCAGGCGCGCATTGGGTGGCAAAAAGGTGCCGAACCCGCCGCCGCACAGCGCCATCCGCCAGATCACGTCGAAATGCGTCGGGTGGGCTGGCATGTCGGCGATCAGCAGCAACGCCACGATCGAGATCGCCATGCCGATCCCGCCGAGCGCGCCCGCCGGGATGCGGCTCGACAGCCAGCCTGATAGGGGCGCGACGATGATGTTGGTGAGCGGCCAGGGGGCCATCAACAGCCCCATTTCGGGCGCGGTGAAGCCGAACTCGCTGGTCAGGCGGAACGGCATCGAGATGATCAACGTCATCGAAGCGATGAAGGCGGTATAGGCACCGATCACCGACAAGCGCAGCACGGGGCGTTCCAGCAAATCGATCGGCAGGATCGGATCTGTTTCGCCGCGCTCGCGCCGCACGAAATAGTAGCCGACCAGGACCCCGGTCAGCACGATCGCCGCGGACACGACCCGGCTGTCGCCATGGACCGCCGTCTCCAGGCCTCCGATGATCAGCCCAAACGTCGCGGCGCACATCACGCCGCCCAGCACGTCGAACGGCGTGTCCCCAGGCGGAGTATCGGGCAGAGCGCGACCGAGGATCAGCGATCCGATGGCAAAGGGCACGGCGCTGGCAAAGACCCACGGCCAAGGTGCCACGCCGAGGATGAACCCGCCGAGCGACGGGGCAAGTGCGGCACCAGCCGAGACGATCGCGGAATTGATGCCAAGGCCGCTGCCGAGTTGCTTGGCAGGGTAAGTGGAGCGGATCAGCGCCGACGATACGCTGAGCGCCGCAGCCGCGCCCATCGCCTGCGCTGCGCGGACGATCAGCAGGAAGGGCAGGCTCTTCGCGAAGAAGCACAGCAGCGTGGCGACGGTGAACACCATCTGCCCGATCTGGTACATGCGCTTCAGGCCAATGCGCTCGCCCAGCCCGGCAAAGGGCAGCAGCAGCATCACCAGCATCAATTGATAGACGGTTACCACCGTGACCGCCGACGACTGATCGATCTTCAGATCGCGCGCGATCGTCGGCAGCGCGATGTTGGCGACGCCGCCGTCGATGATGATGAGCGCGGTGCCGAGACAGAGCGCGGCGATGGCCGCATAGCGGCGGGGTAGGGGAAGGCCATCAGTCATGCGAGCGTGCTAATCCTCGGCCCGCACAGTGCAAGCAACCTTCCCCCATTTATAGTCAGCCAAGCGAAACTTCGGCGACCTTGTCCTTGTAATCCTGCTTGGGATCGATCCCGAGCAGCACCTTCACCCCGGCAAGCATGCTCGACGCATCGACCCAGATTTGCGCGCGCTCGGTATCCAGCCGCAGCAATTGCAGCTTGGGGTCGTCCTTGCCGCCTTCATACCAGGCCGCGACGAAGCTGTTCCACAGCCGGTCGATGACCGCACGATCATTCTCGGCGACCAATGTGCCGTGGATCGTCGCGAACACGTCATTGCCCTTGGACGCAAAGGTGGCGACAGCGCGGCTGTCATGCTTCAGGTCGGCGACCAGTTCGGTGTCCTTCGAGGTGAAGAAATAGATCGGGCCGCGATCGTCGTCGCCGTCAAGCTGGCCCGTCATCGGGCGCGTATGGCCCTCGTCCACGCCGGCCAGGCCGAGCATCATCGTCCGGTCGGAGCGCAGCGCCTTCCAGAATTTGGCTTCGATTTCAGCGTCATTTGCGGTGCTGGTGTTGAACATGGCATCGTCTCCTTGCCCGTTCCGAACGGGCAGAGGACGATGCGGTTCCCTCACTCGGGGGACCAGCCGGGCGGCGCCAGCTCGAACCCCGCGAAATCAAAGGCTGGGGTGACGACGCAACTGACCAGCGCCCAGCCTTCGCGCGCCTCCGCCGATTGCCAGGCGTTGGCGGGGACGATCACCTGGGGCGCGGTTCCGGTGAGCTGGTGCTCGGTTTGGTCGATCAACAAGGTGAGCGGCGCGCCCGCATGCCACAACCACAGTTCGGTCGCGTCTACACGATGCCAGTGCGACCGCTGCCCATCTTCCAACAGGAACATAATGGCCGTCGCCAGCCCGCGGCCGCCATCCGGCGAAGGCTGGCGCATCGTTTCGCGATACCAGCCGCCTTCGGGGTGGGGGGACAGGTCCAGCGAGGCGATCAAGGTATGCGACATCGCACATGCTGTTAGGGCAGACGCCCCTTGGAGGCGACAGGAATTGAACATGAGGCTCTCCGCTCTCAGCGCGCTCCCACGATCGGGGCGGAGTTGGTTCTTGCTGCATCGCACCATTTTCGGTACAGCATCGTCATCAAGACTCCCGAGTATCAGGGCTACGCCGTGCAAAATCCCTCCGGGCCGACCGGCCCCGTTCCGACTGTCTTCGAAGCTATTGTCCGGAAGCGGTGCTTGCGCGCTACCTACAATCGCACCGATATTACGCTCGCACCGCACATCATCTATACGCGCCACGATGACCTGTTCGTGGATGGTGTCGTGCTCGAGCGCGATGGCAAGCCGCCGCGCGAACTGAAGCTTGGGACGTTCAAGCTGGCCGGGCTCAATGGCGTCGGCCTGACCGAGCGCGACTTCGATGCCAACCCGCTGTTCGCCGCCAACGATCCGAAATATGGCGAAGCCGCTTTGATGGCGGTGGAGGCTTAACGCCCGCGCGCCGCCAAATGGCGGCGCACCATCGCCACCAGCGTCAACGCAACCCCGGCGACGGCGGCACCGGCCACCATGTCCGCCAGATAATGCGTGCCCTCGACCGGTGTGGCGAGCAACATCGCCGTGCTGAGGACCACGACCGGCCCGCGCAGCCGGAGCAACGGCCAGCCTGCCGCGATGTACAGCACCGCGCTTGCGGTGTGGAAGCTGGGGGCAGAGACGAGCCCGCGCAGCGATCCCAGATCGATCTCCAGTAACGCGTGGGCCCGCAATTGGGGAATCAGTTCTGCCTCGTACAGCGCACTTTCCGGCAGATAGGGGACCGGGCCGTGCCACAGCGTGGCGAGTGGCCCCACCGCCGGAAGATAGCGGAACAGCAACAGGCATAACACGGCCGCCACCCAGAAGCTGGCGATGAAGGCACGCGCCTCGGTGCGTTTGTCGGCCCAGGCGCAATAGCCGAGGATCAAAGCAGGGGTGACGAAGATGCTCTGATAGGCGGCGGTCCCGAGCAATTGCAGCGACCGATGGGCGGCGACCGCGCGATACCAGGCAAGCCAGTCGAACCGCAGCGCGACGTCGATTTGCTGGAGCAGCGGATCGATGCTGCCGCGCGTATCGGCCGCCAGCGGATAGGTGGCGACCGCGCCGAGCAAGGCGATCCCCGTGAACAGGCCGACCGATTCCGATAAATCGCGGGCGACGCGCTGCGCCGGGCTGGCGGGTGTTCGCATGGCATAGCGCAGCCCGATCGCCAGCGCGGCGAACATCGAAAAGATCAGCGTGCTGGGCGTGCGCGGACGGATGGTCATCCCCGCATCCCACAGCAGCGATCCGACGCATAGGGCGCTGAAGGCGAAGCCGAGCACGAGCCAGCGGCCGGGGATCAGGCCAGGCTGCGCCGTGCTGCCGGGATAGAGCGGTGCTGACAGCGGGAAGAAGGTGGTGGGACGGTTCACGGGGCGCCTGATGAGCAGACGATGTTCGCAATCGCCGACTGGGAAGGGGTATGCGATGCCGCGAACGGCTACCCTTCATGCCGTGAACTTTTTGTGACGTCCAGATGACATTTTGGGCGAGGAGGGGTGCCCCCTCCTCGCGCCAGGGTCAGCGGTAGCAGACCGTCACACGACGGTGATGACGCCATTCGGTGTGGCAGCGCGGACGGTGGCGATCGCCGCCATAATAACGGCCATGGTCGCGCCAGTCGCGACGGTCGCCACGATGATCGTAGCGATGGTCATAACGAGGGCGATCGCCGCGATAGTCCTGCGCGGAGGCTGCAGTGGAAACACCAAGCCCGGCAACCATGAGCCCGGCGGCGATAAGGTGGGTCAGCTTCATGTCCTGTCCTTTCGGCCCGACGATCGGGCGTGGGTCTTCTTTACGCTTTACTGTCGCGATGGTTGCTGAACGCGTTTGTAGGGCTGCGTACAGCTTGGCGCGTTACAGCGCGATGCCGATCCGCGGCGCGAGCGCGACCATGCCGAGATACAGCAATACCGTCAGCGCGCAGCCCAGCCCGAGCGCGGGCCAGAAACCGATGCCTGCACGCAGCAAGGCGGGAATGACGAGGAACATCGGCAGCGACGGCAGCACATACCAGAAGGTCGCCTGGACGTGCGCCGCCATATTGGCGGAGTCGGGCTTCTCGCCCCACAGCCAGATCATGCCGAGCACCGACACCAGCGGCAGCGACGCCACCAGCGCGCCGAACCCCGGATAGCGCTTGGCCAGCGTCGAGGCGATGGCAATCAGGATGCCAGAGATCAGGGCCTTCAGCGCGAGGAACAGCATGGCCCCTATATGCGGCCGGGCGCGGGCGGAGGCCAGCGGCATTGCGCATTGGGCGAAGGTAACGAAGGTAAGCCCATGTCTCCGCGCGGGCGCGTCGAAGCGGTGGCGAGCGACGACGAGCCGTGTGCCTGGGCGCGGTCATTCGGCGTGCTCATCGGGGGCGGGCGTGTCGCCCAGCGCAGCCAGCGCCGCGTGCAAGCTCATGGCATCCGGCTCGACCGGCGGCATCGCGCGCAGCACGGCGAGCACCAGCCGATTGTCGAACGCCTGCCGCACCCCGATCTGTCGCCCGCGATAGAAGATGGGCGTCGCGGTGCCGATGAGCGCGCGTTCGATCGCCAGATCGACTACGCGGTCCCGCCCTTCGCCGAGCGCCGCCTCCCATGCCGCCGCGAAGCTCTCCGCACCGGCGCGCTTGCGCAACGCGTAAGCCGATTTCGCCGACATCCCGACCGCGCCCGCCGCCGCCGACACCACGCCGATGCGGGCGAGTTGCTCGAGAAAGGCGCGCTGCCGCTCGGGCGTACAGCCGTCATGCCGGGTCGAGCCGCTTGGCACGGGGGTGAAGGGGATGTCCGCGGCCGCGTCTGGCTCGGCGGGCGGCAAGGCGGGATAGGGGCGCATCGCCGATTGTATGTCATAGTGGCAGGTTTGTAGGACAGCGGGATTTTGGGTGGAATTTTCCGGCAGCGCCGTGGGTGTGAAGATATCAGGCGGCGCGACTCCATGTCTCAGCTACCGGGGCACCGCTGAGCCGTTGCTGAGGTGAGGGCGCGTCGCGAGAGAGCGTTTGTTAGGGTGAGCGCGTCACCCCGCCAGCGCCGCGATGACATCCGTCTGCGCGAAATCGTTTCCGACAAACAGCAACGGGCAGTTATGCGCCGTCGCCAGCGCATAGGCGAAGGCGTCGCAGATGTTGAGGGCGGCGGGATGGTGACGTTTGCCCCAGCGGAGATAGGCGCGCACGGCGGCGTAGCCGAGCTCCCCGGTCAGCGGCTCGACGGTCAGCGCGAGGTCGTCGATCAAGCGCGCCATTTCGCCGTGCAATGCGCGACCGGCCGCGACGATCAGGGCTTCGGTCAGGGTCGGTGCCGCGATGCGGATGTCCAGCTCGCGGGCGACGACGGTGCGACACGCGGCGGCTTCGGGTTCACCCAGCAGGATCGCCATCAGCGCCGACGTATCGACGATGATCATGCAGGCAGGCCGTTGTCATCGTACAAATAATCCGCGCTGCGAGCGGCGCTGGGCTTGCCATCGGGGCCGCGTTCGCGCGCCGCCGCTATGGCGCGATCGATGGCATCGAGCCGCCGTTGGCGCACCGCTGCCATATCGACTTCCTCGGTAACGCGCGTCAGCCGCACGGTCGGGTGGCCGCGGCGGGTGAGGGTGATCTCCTCGCCTGCTTCCGCACGGCGGACGAGGTCGGTGAGTTGGGCTTTGGCGTCGGATACGGAGATGTGCATCGGGCGGGTCCTTCTTGGACCAAGTACATAGACCATTTTGCGTGTTTGGCCAAGTGCTGGGCCCCTTACTGCCCCTCTCCCGCGCTTCGCTTCGCTCGCTTGCCAGTTTCGGGTCAACCGTGCCCCGCACGGCTGAGGATCGTCCGGGGGACGATCCGACCCGAAACTCCCCGGAGGGGAGAGGGAGTTCTCACCCCACCGTCACGAAACTATCCATCACCCGTTTCCGCCCGGCGCTCTCGAAATCGATCTCCAGCTTATTGCCTTCGATTTCGGCGATCAGGCCGTAGCCGAATTTCTGGTGGAACACGCGTAGCCCGACCGCCACGTCCGAGCGGCCCTTATTGCCGAGGCTGATCGCCGAGGCGCGCGATTCCTGCACGCGGGACGGTTCGCGCGAGAAGGTGCGGCTGGTGAAATCGCCGCCGGGCTTGGTGCCGCCGATCCCCGCCGCGCGCTGCCAGCCGGGGCCGCGGCCGGTGCTGCGGGCGACATTGGCGAAGGGGTCGGCGCGTTCGGACCAATTGGCGCGCCACAGGCTCTCGCCGCCCGCCAGACTCGATTCCGCCTCGATATGTTCGGGCGGCAATTCGCCGACGAAGCGGCTGGGGATGCTGCTCGTCCATTGGCCGTAAATGCGGCGGTTCGCGGCGTGGAGGATGATCGCGCGGCGGCGCGCACGGGTGATGGCGACGTAGGCGAGGCGGCGTTCTTCCTCCAGGCTCTTGGTGCCGCCTTCGTCGAGCGCGCGCTGCGACGGGAACAGCCCTTCCTCCCAGCCGACCAGGAACACCGTGTCATATTCCAGCCCCTTGGCGGCGTGGATCGTCATGATCGTGACCTTGGGGTCCTCGGCCGACGCCTCATTGTCCATGACGAGGCTGACATGTTCGAGGAACGCGCCGAGCGTCTCATATTCCTCCATCGCGCGGACGAGTTCGGTGAGGTTTTCGAGCCGACCCGCCGCCTCGACCGATTTCTCGGCCTGGAGTGCGGCGGTATAGCCGCTTTCATCAAGGATGATGCGCGCGAGATCGCCATGCGGCAGCTCGGTCATTTGCGCGCGCCACCGCGCCATATCGATGACGAGATTGCCGAGCGATTTGCGTGCAGCCCCGGTCAGTTCATCGGTGTCGAGCAGTCGCGCGGCGGCGGTGACCAGCGGCACCTGCTGCGCGCGGGCGAGCTGGTGGACCTTGGCGACGGCCTTGTCGCCCAGGCCGCGTTTGGGGACGTTGACGATGCGATCGAAGGCGAGGTCGTCGGCGGGCTGCGCCACCACGCGCAGATACGCGAGCGCGTCGCGAATTTCGGCGCGTTCGTAGAAGCGGAAGCCGCCTATGATGCGATAGGGGATGCCGGTGGCGATGAAGCGGTCTTCGAACTCGCGCGTCTGGTGCTGCGCACGCACGAGGATGGCGATGTCGTCGAGGCTCTTGCCGGCCCTTTGCGCGCTTTCGATTTCCTCGCCGACGCGGCGGGCTTCCTCTGGGCCGTCCCATACGCCCAAGACCTTGACCTTCTCACCCGCGTCGAGCTCGGTCCAGAGTTGCTTGCCGAGGCGGCCGCTATTGTTGGCGATCACGCCAGAGGCGGCACCGAGGATGTGCGGGGTGGAGCGGTAATTCTGCTCGAGCCGGATGATCTTGGCACCGGGGAAATCCTTCTCGAACTTCAGGATATTCTCGACCTGCGCGCCGCGCCACGAATAGATCGACTGGTCGTCATCGCCGACACAGGCGATGTTCTTGCGCTCCTGCGCGAGCAGGCGCAGCCACAGATATTGGACGCTGTTGGTGTCCTGATATTCGTCGACCATGATATATTTGAAGCGGCGCTGGTAATCGGCCAGCACGTCGCGGTCGCGCTGCAGGATGACGAGCATGTGCAGCAGCAAATCGCCGAAATCGCAGGCGTTGAGCGCGATCAGGCGGGTTTGATAGGCGGCGTAGAGTTCCTGCCCGCGGCCATTGGCGTAGAGTTCGCTCTCGCCCGCGTCGATTTGGGCGGGGGTGAGGCCCTTGTTCTTCCAGCCGTCGATCAGCCCGGCAAGTTGGCGCGCGGGCCAGCGTTTCTCGTCGAGATCGGCGGCCTGGATGAGCTGCTTCAGCAGGCGCAACTGGTCGTCGGTGTCGAGGATGGTGAAGTTGCTTTGCAGGCCGACGAGCTCGGCATGGCGGCGCAGCATCTTGGCGCCGATCGCGTGGAAGGTGCCGAGCCAGGGCATGCCCTCGACCACATCGCCGACCAGCCGCCCGACGCGGTGGCGCATCTCGCGCGCGGCCTTGTTGGTGAAGGTGACGCTGAGGATTTCGCTCGGCCAGGCCTTGCGCGTGGCGAGCAGATGCGCGAGCCGGGCGGTGAGCGCGGCGGTCTTGCCGGTGCCGGCCCCCGCCAGCACCAATATGGGGCCTTCGGTGGTCAGCACGGCTTCGCGCTGCTGCGGGTTGAGGCCCGCGAGATACGGCGGATCGTGCGGGGTGGGGGCAGGCAGAGTCATCGGTGAACAGGTAGGGAACGCGCGCGGATCGGGCAAGCGCGTCGTATAAGGGGTTTACGTGGCCCGGCTTGGGACGGGGTCGCTGCGCGGCGTATCGATCGCGGTTTCGGCGGCGCGAGCGGCGGCGAGCATGCGCATCAGGCCGAGATATTTGTCGGTGGCCGATTCGATCGTGAAGGTGGCAGCGGCGGTGCGGCGCGCGGCGGCGGTGGTGGCCGAATCGGGCGGGATCGTCATCATCGCCTCGGCCAGCGCTACAGCATCGCCGGTCGGGACCAGATGGCCGAGCGTGCCGTGGCCGAGCAGATCGGCCATGCTGCAGCAGCAATCGGTCGCGATGATCGGCAGCCCCGCCGCCAGCGCCTCGATCACCACGGCGGGGACGCCTTCATAATCCGAGGACAGCACAAAGGCGTCGGCCTCGGCCAGCCAGCCGTCGAGCGGATCGACATGTCCCGGCATATAGACGGACCCGGCAATGCCCAGTCGCGCCGCCTGCGCCTCAAGCGCGCGACGTTCCGGGCCTTCCCCAAGGATGCGCAGCGTATCGTCGGGCTTGGCGATGCGCGCGAACGCCTCGAGCAGCAGCGCGAAATTCTTCTGCGGGGCAAGGCGGCCGACCGCGAGATAATGGCGGCCCGGTCGCGCACGCACCACGGCGTCGCGCGCGGCCGCCAGACGGCGGAGGTCGGCATCGGCCAGGGCGGGGTCGGCGATCACGCTGATGCGGTTTTGCGGCACGCCGATCAACCGCGCGATTTCGCCGCGCATCGCCGGGGCCATACCGACGAAATGGTCGAGATGGCGGCCCTGGATGCGCAGCCAGCGACGATAGAAATAGCGCAGCGGGGGTGACATGTCGGCGCGGACCAGATCGTTGCTGATCTTCACCACGATCGGCGGACAGGCGCTGCCAAGCGTCAGTTTCAGCGCGACCGCCAGGCTGGTATAGGTGTTGCCCGCGCAGAACAGCACGTCAGGGCGCTGGCGCGCGATGATCGCGGGCATGCCGCGCAGCAGCGCCGCGAAGCGCGTAATGCCCCGCGCACGCGGCCGGTGATGGATTTGCGATAAGGCCTGCAAGGCGATTGGTGGCGCGATGCTGGCATCGGCCACGACCATGTGCGCATCGACCCCGGCTGCCGTCCACGCGGCATGCAGCCGCGCGGCGATCCGTTCGACCCCGCCGGGGGCAAAGCTGTTCAGAAAGGTCAGCACACGTAACGGCGCGCGGGTTCGCGCTGTGCGGCTGGAGCCACGGGCAAGATGCAGTTGCGCGCGCTGGCCGATGTCCCCCGGTGCCGAGGCGACGTCAAACATGATGATAGCCCCTCCAGGTCGCCTTCCGCCCAGGGCGTTGCATAAGCGAGCGGGCCGCACTGTGCAAATCGTTCGCCGGACGCAGCGTCCGACAGCACCCGTTTCGCAAATCGGGCCGCTGCAGCGAGCGGCGGCCTGGACCGAGGAACTGCCTTTGAGGGCTGGCTTTTGGCACTTCAGGCGGGTATCGGGCCACCAACCGCACCGCACGTCATCAACCCGTAACACAACCGAGCGAAGGCCTTCAACGGCATGGCTACCACTTTCCCAGCGTCCCCCGAATCGGCGACGGACGCTTCGCACGGGCCGCGGCTCGATCATCGTTTGCACCCTGCCGGGCGCTGGATTTTCCTGGCGCTGCTGGCGGTGGGGGTCGGCTATGCCGGCTACAGCATCATCGTCGACACCGCTCAGGTGGGCGAGGGGCTGGCGCTCGGCACCTTTGCTTTCCTTGGGCTGGCGCTCTTGATCGCGCTTGGCTTCGAGTTCGTGAACGGCTTCCATGACACCGCCAATGCAGTGGCAACGGTTATTTACACCCATTCGATGCCCGCTGCGCTGGCGGTGGTATGGTCTGGTTTTTTCAACTTCCTGGGCGTGATGCTGTCGAGCGGAGCAGTCGCTTATTCGATCATCACGCTGCTGCCGGTCGACCTCATCCTCCATGTCGGCAGCAATGCCGGCTTTGCGATGATTTTCGCGCTGCTGCTGGCGGCGGTACTGTGGAATCTGGGCACCTGGTATGTCGGCTTGCCCAATTCATCGAGCCACGCGCTGATCGGATCGATCCTCGGCGTCGGCCTTGCCAACCAGCTTATGACGGCCGGGACCGGCGGCACTTCGGGCGTCGACTGGAGCCAGGCGACCAAGGTTCTGACCGGGCTGTGGATGGCACCGCTGATCGGTTTCGGTGCAGCCTTCCTCTTGCTGCACGTGATGAAACTCGTGCTGCGCAACCCCAAGCTGTACAGCGAGCCCGAGGGCACCGCGCCGCCGCCCAAGGGCATTCGTGCGCTGCTCATCTTCACTTGCACGGCCGTCAGCTTCGCGCATGGCGGCAATGACGGGCAGAAGGGCATGGGGCTGATCATGCTGATCCTGATCGGCTGCGCGCCGACGGCGTATGCGCTCAACCGTACCATGCCGCAGAGCGAGACGCCTGCTTTCGTGGCGAGTGCCAATGCGGCAGCCGCCGCTTTCGCCACCCACGCCGGGTCGCATGATGCGCCGACCGACCTTGACACAGCGCGCACGGTTCTGACGCGGGCATTGCAGGCGCGCCATGCCGATACGCCGCAAGTCTTTGCCGCTGCCGACGCGTTGTCGCGTGATTTGGGGCATCGGATCGGCGCTTACGGGTCGCTCGACAAGGTCCCCGCTGCCGCGACGCCCAATCTGCGCAACGACATGTATCTGGTGCTCGATAGTGCGCGGCTCGCGACCAAGGACAAGGAAGCCTCCGCCAAGATCTTCAGCGCGTCAGAGCTGGCGGCGATCAAGGCGTATCAGACCAATCTCGAAAAGGGCACGCGCTACATTCCGGTGTGGGTCAAGGTGATCGTCGCGCTTGCGCTGGGCCTTGGGACGATGGTCGGCTGGCGGCGGATCGTCATTACCGTTGGCGAGAAGATCGGCAAGTCGCACCTGACCTATGGCATGGGCGCATCGGCCGAGCTGGTTGCGGCGGGAACGATCCTGGCGGCCGAAGTTTACGGCTTGCCGGTGTCGACCACGCACATCCTGTCGTCGGGCGTCGCCGGTGCCTCGGTTGCGAGTGGCGCTGGCTTGCAGCCGCGCACGATCGGTTCGATGGCGCTGGCATGGGTGTTGACGTTGCCCGCCGCGATGGCGCTGGCTGGCGGGCTGTATTGGGTGTTCCTGGGGCTGACCAAGATGTGAGCTTAGCCCCTCTCCCGGCGGGAGAGGGTGGCCGAGCGTAGCTCGGACGGGTGAGGGCGATCGGGCATGCGCCATCCGCGCGTCACCCTCACCCTTCCGGCGCTTTGCGCGCCTCCCTCCCTTTCCCGGTGGGAGAGGGATTGGGGGATTAGACCCGGCGCAGCAGCGTGATTCTGGCCTTGCCGTGGACGCGGCTGACGTCTTCCACAAAGCCTGCCACTTCGACCAGTTCGGGCTTGGCGGTTTCGATGCTGATCCAGGTCGCATCGCCGATCCAGCCGAGCCGGGCGAGCTTGTCGAGCGCGACCGCGCCCGCGCCGCTGGCATAAGGCGGGTCCATCACGATCAGGTCGAGCGGGGCGACTGCATGGCCCAGCGCCAGCACCGATTGCGCGCGGACATCGGCACCGATTTCCTTGGCGCCGCCGAGCTTGGTGATGTTGGTGCGCAGCGCGTCGAGCGCGGCCTTGTCCTGTTCGACGAAGATGCACGAGGCGGCACCGCGCGACAGCGCCTCCAGCCCCAGCGCGCCCGATCCGGCAAAGAGATCGGCCACCGCCAGATCCTCGAAACTGCCGAGGCGGCTGGCGAGCATCGAGAACAACGCCTCGCGCACACGGTCTGCGGTGGGACGGGTGGCATCACCCTTCGGCGCGACGATCGGACGACCGCGCCACTTTCCAGCGATGATTCGCATTACTTCCTGGTCCGGCTCTTATGGGTCTTGACGGTGCGCGGCTTGGACGGGCGGGCCAGCGCCTTGCCCGGCGTGCGCGGGGTGGATTTGTTGGGGGCGCGTTCGGCGCGTTCCGGGCGTTCGGTCCGCTCGGCCGACTTGGCATCGCGCGGCGGCTTGGCGCGCACGTTGCGGCCGAGTTCGGGGTTGAACACGCGCTTGGGGCGGGTGTCGGCGACGGGCGCGGCAGTGCCGGCCTTGGGCTTGGCGTCGTAGAAACGCTTCACCTTGGTCGCCTTGGTCAGCACCACCGGATCGCGGCCGGGCTGCGCCTGGCGCACCGGCTCGGCAAAGGCCTCCTTGTCGGCACGGTTGGCGGTCGCCTTGGTGATGCGGCGCACCGGGCGTGGCTTGGGCAGCGAGGTGGGGGCGGTGGACTCATTGGGGTTGATGCGCCCGCGCCCGGCAGGGCGGGGCTTCTCGACCAGCTTGGGCGCTTCGCCGCCGCCCTTGCGCGTCGGGTCCTTGCGGAAGGCGACGACGTCATGCTGCTTGATTTCGCCGATTTCGCCTACGGGCAGGTCGCCCAGTACGAACGGACCGTAGCGGGTGCGGATCAGGCGCGAGACCTTGAGCCCGAGATATTCGAGCACGCGGCGCACTTCGCGATTCTTGCCCTCGGTCAGGATCAGTTCGATCCAGACATTGGCGCCGGTGCGGCGTTCGAGATTGGCGTCGATCGCGCCATAGCGAACGCCTTCGATCTCGACGCCGTGGATCAGCTCTTCGAGCTGCTCCTGCGTGATCGGGCCATAAGCGCGGGCGCGGTACGCGCGTTCGACGCCGGTTGCCGGCAATTCGAGCTGGCGTTTCAGTTCGCCATCGGTGGTGAGCAGCAGCAGCCCCTCGGTCGCGAGATCGAGGCGGCCGACCGGAACCAGGCGCGGCAGCCCCTCGGGCAGGCGATCATAGATGGTCGGGCGGCCGGCGGGGTCGCGCTCGGTGACGAGCAGGCCGGGCGGCTTGTGATAGAGGAACAGCCGCGCGGCGGCGGGCGCTTCGACGGGTTCGCCATCGACGGTAACCCCGGCGAGTGAGGTGAGGATCGTCGCGGGCGTATCGAGCACCACGCCGTTGAGCGCGACGCGCCCTTCGGCGATCATGCGCTCGACTTCACGACGCGAGGCGACGCCCGCACGGGCGAGGAGCTTGGCGATCCGCTGTTGCTCTTTGGGGCGATCTTTGGGGGGCATTGGTCTTGACACCGCGCCTTGATAGACAATTTGTTCAAAAGTGCCCGTACAAAATACATTGCGTCCTATCTCGTAGCCAAACGTTCAGGCACGGGTGCGTAACGAGGGCGAGACGCGCAGCCTGTTGAGCGCGGGCACAAGGTGGGTGGTGAAGCGATGTTGTTCGCCAAAAAGAAGCGGCGGATCTCCAGATTGTTGCTCGTCGAGGACGAACCACTGGTCGCCTTCGACACCGAACATTTCCTGCGCGACGCCGAATTCGAAATCGTCGCGACGGTCGACCGTGTCAGCGACGCGCTCGCCGTGATCGCCGACGCGCGTGACATCGATTTGGTGCTGGTCGATATCAGCCTGGCCGATGGCAGCGGCATCGATGTCGCCCGCGCGGCGCACCAGGCCGGGGTGCCGGTGCTGTTCGTGACCGGATCGTGCCCCGAAGGCGGGCGCGCCGTGGCGGCGGGCTGTCTGTCCAAGCCCTATGCGCAGCGCGACTTGCTCGCCGCGATTGCCGCGATCGAGGCGGTGCTCGACGGGCGCAAGCCGCGGCGGGTGCCGGGCGGGCTGAGCTTGTTTGCGGGTGTGACGGAAGCGTAGGTCGCCATCGGTCAGCCGGGCATTATCGGGGGCGGGGCCCGGTGACGACGAACTCGGGGCTCATCGCCCTTCCGCTCGCGATTTTTGGCGCTAGTCTCCGGCGCGTACGGGCCGACACGCCCGCTGGCGGTTCGAAGGGGAATCTGTGACTGTTACGGAAATGCGCGAGGATACCGCCCCGCCGATCAAGCCAAAAGGCTGGCGGCTGCTCAAGGCGGCGCTGCAGACGCGCAAGGCGGCGTCGATGCTCGCCTTCAGTTTCTCCTCGGGCTTGCCGTTCGCGTTGCTGATCGGGACGCTGACGGCGTGGCTCGGCGAAGTGAAGGTCAACCTCGCGACGATCGGCGTGCTGTCGTGGGTCGGGCTGACCTATGCGTTCAAATTCCTGTGGTCGCCGCTGGTCGATCGCACGCGTCCGCCGCTGCTCGGGCGGATCGGGCGGCGCAAAAGCTGGATCGTGCTCTGCCAGGGGCTCATCATCCTGGGCTTGATCGGGCTGGTGGTGACCGACCCCACCGTCCACATTGCGCGCTTCGCCTTGTTTGCGTTCGTCGCGTCGATCGGTTCGGCGACGCAGGACGTGGCGATCGATGCGTGGCGGATCGATGTGGCCGACGAACGCACGCCGGTTGAACTGCTGTCCGCAATCTACCAGCTCGGCTATCGCACCGCGAGCATCGTCGGCGGGGCGTTTGCGCTGTTTCTAGCGGCGCGCATGTCGTGGCCGACGGTCTATCTGCTGATGGCGTGTCTGATCGGAGTGATGCTGCTGATCGCCTTAGTCGCGCCCGATACCGAACGCAGCCCCGATGTCGCAGCCGATTTGCTCGACCAGCCGGGCGAGATCGCGCCGCGCGCGCGCGCCATCGCGCTCCTCATTGTCGGGTCGAGCTGGGTGTGGGCCATCGTCCGCATCGTCGTGTTCATGACGAGCATGCTGGCCGAGGTGCCGCCGGGCGGCAAACGGCCGTCGGCGGGGGATTTCCTGAAATATAACGGGCCGCTGATCGTGCTTGCGACGGTGATCGTCCCGCTGATCGTGGCGGCGGTGCTCAACTGGCTGAAGCTGCGCGGGCATCAGGTGCAGGCCGTCGCCGATACGCGGGTGTCGCCTGCGCGGACGATCGCCAACCACCTTTATCGCGCGCTGATCGCGCCGCTCGCCGATTTGACCGAGCGGATGCGCTGGGGGGTGCTGGTGGTGATCGGGCTGATCCTCACTTACGCCTTGTGCTACAATGTCTGGGCCTCGTTCGCTTACCCGTTCTACCTCGATTACATGCACTATACGAAGGACGAGGTGGCGTTCGCGTCCAAGATTTTCGGCATCGTCATGTCGATTGTCGGGGTGAGCGTCGGCGGCTATCTGTTCCTGCGGATCGGGCGGTTTCCAACGGTGCTCATCGGGGCGGCGCTGCCGATCTTCGGCAATTTCCTCTATGCCGATCTCGCCGACGGTGCGCCCTATATCGACGTCGTATTGCAGACGCTGCGGCTCGATGTGCTGGCGCAGGCGCTTGGCGGAGATCTGCGCATCGCACGGCTGCTGCTGACGATCGCGTATGAGAACGTCTCGACCGGCATCGCGGGGGCGGCGTTTGTCGCCTATGTTTCGGGCATCGTCAGCAAGAAATATTCGGCGGTGCAATATGCCTTGCTGTCCTCCTTGACGTTTCTTATCGGGTCGCTGGGTAAGGGCTTTGCGGGCGAGTTGATCGACAAGATCGGCTATGCGGCGGTGTTCCGCGACGTTGCGGTGCTGGGGCTGCTGGCGATTGTCTTCGTGTTGCTCGAATGGTGGCGTTCGACCCGCAGCAGCGCCGTGGCGGCGATTGGGCAAGGCTGATGCTGGGTGTTTCGATCACCCCGCGCGTGCGGGACTAACTGGGCGGAGCGCGATACCGATGTTCTACCTCCTCACCATCGCCATTCAGGTGCTGTGCGTGATCGATGTGATCCGCAACGGGCGCAATCAGCTGTGGATCATGGCGCTCGTGTTCCTGCCGCTCGCCAGCACGATCGCTTATGTCGTGTTGGAGGTGTATCCGCGCTTCCAGGGCAACCGCCACGTCCGCACCGCGCGGGCGACGGTGGCGGCGAAGCTCGATCCCGACAAGGATGTGCGCGCGGCGCGTGGGGCGCTGGCGATGGCCGATACCGTCGCCAACCGCATGCGGCTGGCCGATGCGTTGGCGGCGCAGGGCAATTATGCCGAGGCACTGCCGCTCTACCGCGAGGCGGCTGAGCGCGGCCCGGTCGATACGCGCAGCGCCGAGAAGCGCGCGCGTGCCGAGTTCGAGACGCACGATCCCGCCGCCGCGCTGGCGACGCTCGACGCCGCGCCGCCCGCCTCGGCGCAAAGCGACCGCGACCGGATCGGCCTGCTGCGCGCGCGCATTCTCGATGCGCTGGGGCGCAAGGACGAGGCGCTGGCGCTCTATGCCGATCTGGTGACGCGCTTGCCGGGGGAGGAGGGGCGCTGCCGCTATGCCGCGCTGCTGCTCGACCAGGGCTGGGACAAGAAGGCGCGCGACGTGCTGGAGGAAGTGGAAGCGCGGATGAAACTGCTCGACCGCCAGCAGCGCGCTGCCGAGGCGGAAATGTACCGCTGGGCGATGGCGCGGCTGGGCGAACTGCGCGCGGTCAAGGCGTAAGCGGCCGCCCGGCATCGGCGAACGCCTGCGCCACGGCGGTGATGCTGGCGAGCACGCCGTCGGGGCGACGCAGGCCGATCAAATCCCCCAGCAGCAGCCGCGCGGTGTCGGGCGCGGTTTCCGCCCGGCCGACGATCGTGAGGATCGTCGCTTCCGACGCCGTCATCCGCATGCAGCAGCAGGGCGCGATCGTGATCGGGCAGGTCGCATTGTGCGCCAGATCGGCCATCATCGTGCGCATCAGCAGCAAGGGGCGGCGGAAATCCTGGCCGAACGCCTGGAACAGCGCGCTCGCGGCATGCGCGTCCTTTAGGCCGTGCGCCCCCATCCGGCGGAAGGCGAACAGCAGCAGGCGCGTGTTGGGATTGTCCGGCATCGGGTTGGGCAGGCTGGGCGAATAACGAGACGGTGACGTGGGCGCGGATGGCGGGTTGGGGGCAGTGGTCATGGCGATGCTCCGTTGCAGGGGAGCATCTTCCAAGATTCGCTATTGCAAGTCAATCGCAATAAAGAAAGAGTCAGTCGGGCGCTTCGTCGTTCGCCGAGAGCACTTCACCGGCGAGGTAGAGCGAGCCCAGAATCAGTACGATCGGCGGCTCGGCCGGGTCGGCAATCTCGGTGATGTCGCGCAATGCGGCCGCGATGTCGGGCGCGGTATGCGCGGCGATACCAAGATCGTGGGCGATCGCCGCGAGCATGGCGGGTGCGTGATGCTCATGCTGCGGCACTGGCACCGCATGGAGTGTGGTGGCGACGCGCGCAAAGGGCGCGAGCAGGCCGAGCGGATCCTTATTGGCGAGCATCCCCAGCACCAGATGCACCTCGCTGCGCCCGATGCCGGGATGCGCGATCGCATCGAGCGTGGCGGAGATGGCGGCAGCGGCGGCGGGGTTGTGCCCGCCATCGAGCCAAAGCTGGCTGCCGGGCGGGAGCAGCGCGGTCAGCGGCCCGGCGTGCAGCCGCTGCATCCGCGCGGGCCAGCGCGTGTCCAGCGCGGCGGCGGTATAGGCTTCGGGCGGGATGGCGAGTGCGCTCTGGTGACGCAGCAAGGCGATGGCGAGCGCGAGGTTCTCGGGCTGGTGCGGCCCGGCGAGCGTCGGCAGCGGGGTTTCGATCTGGCCCGCCGCATCGGTGTAGATCAGACGATCGGCCTCGACGGTGAAACGCCAGTCGGTGCCGGTCGGCAGCACGGTCGCGCCTGCCGCCTGCGCCACCTCAGCGACGCGCTGCGTGATCGATGCGGGATAGCGCATCGTGACCAGCGGAACCCCGGCCTTGGCGATCCCGGCCTTCTCCCCCGCAATCGCTTCGGCGGTATCGCCCAGAAAGCTCTGATGATCGATGCCGAGCTGCGCGATGCCGGTGGCGATCGGGCGGGACAGCACGTTGGTGGCATCGAGCCGCCCGCCGAGCCCGACCTCGATGATGCACGCATCTGCTGGCGTGCGGCTGAAGGCGAGGAACGCGGCGGCCGTGGTCACTTCGAAGAAGCTCGCGCCGATGCCCTCGGCATGATCCAGGACGTCTGCCAGGAGCGCGGCCAGCGCTTCGTCCTCGATCAACCGCCCGGCAAGGCGGATGCGCTCGTTGAAGCGCACGAGGTGCGGGCTGGTGTAGACGTGCGCGGTGAGCCCTGCCGCCTCGATCGCCGAGCGCAGGAAGGCGCAGGTCGAGCCTTTGCCGTTGGTGCCCGCGACATGGATCGTCGGCGGCAACCGGTCCTGCGGGTTGCCGAGCCGGTCGAGCAGGGCGGTGATCCGCTCCAGCCCCAGAATATCGGCACCGGGCGAGAGCGACCATAACCGGTCGAGCTGCGTCTGCACGGCGGCATTGGTCGAGGTGGCGTGGTCCATTATAAACTCCCCTCCCGCTCGCGGGAGGGGTTGGGGGAGGGGCTGCGAGCACCCAGCACGCTCACCACCCGCGCGATCTCTGCGACGACCCCATCAAGGTTCCCCAGCACGTCGTTGTTCCAGAAGCGAATGACCTGATACCCTTCGGATTGGAGATAGCGTGTACGCTCTTCGTCCTGCTCGCGCCTGTCGCCATGGGTGTCGCCATCGACTTCGATGATGAGCTTGAGGCTGCGCGCGACGAAGTCGCAGATGAACGGGCCAATCGGCACTTGGCGGTTGAAGCGGAACCCCGCGACCTTGCGCGCACTGATCGCGCGCCACAAGCGGACCTCGGCTGCGGTTGGCGTGCTGCGTAGCGCTCGGGCTTTGGTCCGTTGCTCCATTCCCTCCCCCAACCCCTCCCGCAAGCGGGAGGGGAGTTTTATGGCCCCTCTCCCGCGCTTCGGCTTCGCCTCGCTTGCCCTCTCCCCGCGAGCGGGGAGAGGGAGATTAATCAGGCCGCCTGCTTCGCGCTGCAGAGGTAATCGATCAGGCTTGCCAGCGTCGCGCGCAGGTCGCGGCGGTGCTTCACCATGTCGATCATGCCGTGTTCCAGCAGATATTCGGCGCGCTGGAAGCCGTCGGGCAGCTTTTCGCGGATCGTCTGCTCGATCACGCGCTGTCCGGCGAAGCCGATCAACGCGCCCGGCTCGGCAATCTGCACGTCGCCGAGCATCGCATAGCTCGCCGTCACGCCGCCCGTGGTCGGGTCGGTCAGCACCACGATATAGGGCAGGTCGGCATCGTGCAGCATCGCGATCGCCACGGTCGCGCGCGGCATCTGCATCAGGCTGAGAATGCCCTCCTGCATGCGCGCACCCCCGGCGGCGGTGAAGATGATGTACGGGCAGTTGTCGGCAATCGCGGTCTCGACCCCGCGCACGAACGCCTCACCGACCGCCAGGCCCATCGACCCGCCCATGAACGCGAAGTCCTGCACGCCGATCACGGCCTTATGCCCCTCGATCGTGCCACGCGCGGTGATCAGCGCGTCGCCTTCCGAGGTCGCGACGCGCGCCGCCTTGATGCGATCGACATAGCGCTTGGTATCGCGGAATTTCAGCGGATCGTCGGGCACCTTGGCCAGCGGCACGATGCTGTAGCTGCCCGCGTCGAACACATATTTGAAGCGCAGCAGCGGCCCGATGCGATCATGATGGTCGCAATGCGGGCAGACATAGAGATTGTCCTCCAGCTCCTTGACGAAGGTCATCGTCCCGCAGCCCTTGCACTTGTGCCACAGGTTGTCGGGCGTCTCCATCTTGGCGGGGACGACGTAAGCGAGCGCGTTGCGCACGCTGGTAAGCCAGCTCATGCGAGTTCCTTCCGGGCGGCGTGAATCGCCTGCGACAGGGATTGAATATAGGTTTTGACAGCGGCCGGTGCAGCGGCACCGTGTTGGCCGACCAGATCGACGATCGCCGAGCCGACCACCACGCCGTCCGCCACGCGCGCGATCGCGGCGGCCTGTTCGGGGGTGCGCACGCCGAAGCCGACCGCAACCGGCAGATCGGTATGCGCCTTCAGTCGCGTGACCGCCGCATCGATCGAGGTTTGCGCGGCCTGTTGCAGCCCGGTGATGCCGGCGACCGACACGTAATAGAGGAAGCCGCTCGCCCCCTCCAGCACGGTCGGCAGGCGCGTGGCATCGGTGGTCGGCGTGGCGAGGCGGATCTGGTCGATGCCAACCGCGCGCAGCGCCGGGCCGAGTTCGGGGTCTTCCTCGGGCGGGATGTCGACGCAGATTACGCCATCGACCCCGGCATCGCACGCGGCCTTGGCGAACCATTTACCGCCGCGGATTGTCATAGGGTTGGCATAGCCCATCAGCACCAGCGGCACTTGCGGGTGCCGCGCGCGGAAGCTCTTGGCGATGGCGAGGATGTCGGCAGTGCGCGTGCCCGCCGCCAGGCTGCGGATATTGGCGGCCTGGATCGCGGGGCCATCGGCCATCGGATCGGTGAACGGCATGCCCAGCTCGATCACGTCCGCGCCGCCTTCGACGAGCGCGTCGAGAATGGCCGGGGTGGCGTCCGGGGTGGGATCGCCCGCGGTGACGAAGGCGACGAGCGCGGGATGGCCTTTGGTGAAGGCGTCGGCGAGGCGGGTCATTCGGAGTCCTTGCGCTCTACTACCAGAATTCGCGCGGCCCCGACCGGGTGCGCGACATGTTCGTCCCCATCCTCGACCGAGACGCCGTCCCCGGCGTGAAGCCGAACGACCTGCTCCACGCCGTCTTCGCGATAATGCATGTCGACCACGCCTTCGAGCACGGCGAACACTTCACGGCCCGTATTGCGGTGCCAGCGATAGGGCTGGTCGGTCCAATGCAGGCGCACTGCCACGTCTCCGAAATCGCCCAGCAGGCTGCTGCCCCAGGCGCGATCGGCGGTGAAGGCCTTTGCGGAAAAGGCTTTCATCGCTGCATCTCCAGCGTTTGGGCGAGGATAGGGATGTCGGCGGTGGGGCGGGTCATGCGAGATTGTCTGTCGGGAAGCGGACGAAGGTGAGTAGCGAAGTAAGAAGCAAGATCGGGAGTCCCAGGTAAAAACCGAACACAACGAGGCCTGCGACAGGCCCTACGCTAGGCTCGGGGAGCAGCAACGTCGAGCCTGCGGTCAGGCACGCGCAAATGAGCGCTGTCCACGGTAGGGAGCGCACGAACCGGAGTTTCGCGGACGCATGTCTTGGTAAGACAAAGCGCAGTGCCACTGAAAACGCCAGAATGTACAGGAGCTTCACGATGTCCGAGCCAAACGCGTTGATCGAGCCCAGCATCCAAAGTCCAAAAACCAACACGATCAGCCCGACCATCGCAATCTGACGGCTTTGGTCGAACGATATGTTGGTAACCGTCATATCTTCACCCCCAGCGCCTCGGCGACGGTGAAAATATCCTTGTCCCCACGTCCGCACAAATTCGCCAGGATGATCTGGTCGCTGTCCATTTCGCGTGCGCGCTTGGCGACGGCGGCGATGGCGTGGGATGGCTCCAAAGCGGGGATGATGCCCTCGGTCCGGCACAGCAACTGGAACGCGTCCAGCGCCTCGCTATCGGTGATCGAGGTATATTCCACCCGGCCGATCGAGTGCAGCCAGCTATGTTCGGGGCCAATCCCCGGATAATCGAGCCCGGCCGAGATCGAATGCGCTTCGGTGATCTGGCCGTCCTCGTCCTGCAGCAAATAGGTCTTGTTGCCGTGGAGGATGCCCGGCGCGCCACCAGCGAGGCTGGCGGCATGTTCCTTGTCGAGCCCGCGCCCGGCGGCTTCGACGCCGAGCATCATCACGTCGCCATCGTCGAGGAAGGGGTGGAACAGCCCGATCGCGTTCGACCCGCCACCGATCGCCGCGACCAGCAAATCGGGTAGGCGGTTGATGCGGCTGAGCATCTGCGCGCGCGCTTCGATGCCGATCACGCTTTGGAAATCGCGCACCATTTCGGGGTAGGGATGCGGGCCCGCCGCGGTGCCGATGATGTAGAAGGTGTCGTGGACGTTGGCGACCCAGTCGCGCATGCCCTCGTTCATCGCATCCTTCAGCGAATGCGATCCGCTCGTCACCGGGCGCACTTCGGCCCCCAGCAGCTTCATGCGGAACACGTTGGGGGCCTGCCGCTCAATATCCTTGGCGCCCATATAGATCACGCAAGGAAGACCGAAGCGCGCGCACACGGTCGCGGTGGCGACGCCGTGCTGGCCCGCGCCCGTCTCGGCGATGATGCGCGTCTTGCCCATGCGCATCGCGAGCAGGATCTGCCCGATGCAATTGTTGATCTTGTGCGCGCCGGTATGGTTGAGTTCGTCGCGCTTGAACCACACTTGCGCACCTTTGCCCTCGGGTGCGCCTTCGCGCAGGGCCTCGGTCAGCCGCTCGGCATAATAAAGCGGGCTCGGGCGGCCGACATAATGTTCGAGCAGATCGTCGAACTGCGCCTTGAAGGCCGGGTCGGCCTTGGCGGCGCGATAGGCGGTGTCGAGTTCCAGCACGAGCGGCATCAGCGTCTCGGCGACATAGCGGCCGCCAAAGTCGCCAAAATGCCCACGCTCGTCGGGCTGGGTGCGGAAGGAGTTGGGGGCGTTCATAGCGGTGCCGTTTAGCAGGTGTAGAGCGCCAGCCAACCCCGTTCGCCCTGAGCGTGTCGAAGGGCCGCACGAAATCTGGCGGGCTGGGCGGCGACGCGGTGCTTCGACAGGCTCAGCACGAACGGAATCAGAGGTCGCGCACGACCTCCAGAAACGCGCGGATCTTGGTCGCGTCCTTGATTCCGGCCGCGCTTTCCACGCCCGAGGAGACATCGACCAAGGTCGCCTTGGTCACCGCCACCGCCTCGGCGACGTTCAGCGGATCGAGCCCGCCCGATAGCGCCCAGGGTAGCGGATGGCGGAAACCGTCGAGCAAATGCCAGTCGAAGCGCACGCCCATGCCCCCGGGCAGCGCCGCGCCGGGCGGGGTCTTGGCGTCGTACAAAATGCGATCGGCGACACCGCCAAAGGTCTCGGCCAGCGCGAGATCGGCGCGGGTCCGCACAGCCACCGCCGCCCAGATCGGCAGGCCGCTGCGTGCCTTGATCGCGGCGGCGCGGGCCGGGGGCGTATCGTGCAATTGCAGCACGTCGAGCTGTCCGGCTGCGATCGCCTGATCGACCAGCGTATCGTCGGGGTTCACCATCACGCCGACGCGCGCGACATGGCCCGGCACGCGCGCCGCCAGTTGCGCCGCACGATCGCGCGAGAGGTTGCGCGGGGAGGGCGCGAAGAACACGAAGCCGACATGGCTCGCCCCGCCGGCAATCGCCGCGTCGAGCGTCTCGGGCGTCGATAGCCCGCAAATCTTGGCAGTGGTGGTCATGTCCTTCGTCACCCCGGACCTGTTCCGGGGTCCACCGTGCCGCTCCTGCTGGCGGCGCGGGTCTTGCCGCACTGTGGATGCCGGAACAAGCCCGGCATGACGAAGCGTCAGTGCGGCGCATCCTCCGCGACGTGCCACAATACCCCGGCCGGATCGACCAGGAAGCCGACACGAATCCCCCAGGGCTGCAGCTTGGGCGGGGTCGGCTCGCGCACCCCGAAGCGTTGGGCGAGGTCCGCGGTGCGCGGCCACCACGCATCGAGATCGGCGACGAACAACTGATGCATGCTGTTGCCAGCGAATTCCTCGACATAGAAATTCTGCAGCAACAGCCCCGCGCCCTCATACTCGAAGATTGCGACGCTCTCGTCATGATAGCCGAGCGTGAAGCCGATCGCGCTATAGAACGCCTTCGACACCTCGAAATCGCGTGCCGGAATGAAGGGGCGGATCAGCGCCATCGGCTTATAGCGTCCCGGCAATCTCGCGTGCGGCAAGGTCGGGGTCTTCGGCCTGGGTGATCGGGCGACCGATCACCAGGATCGACGCACCGGCATTCACCGCCGCGCGCGGCGTGACGACGCGCTTCTGGTCGCCGACGACACCGCCCGCCGGGCGCACGCCGGGGACGACGAAGAAGCCCTTGGGCCACAGCTTATGCGCGGCGGCGACTTCCTCACCCGAGCAGACCACGCCATCGACGCCGGCATCGCGCGCCAATTCGGTCAGCCGCAGCACTTGTTCGTGCGGGTCGCCCGAACAGCCGATCGATTTGAGGTCGGCCCCGTCGAGGCTGGTTAGCGTCGTCACCGCCACCACCTTGGTGCCGAGCGGGGCGGCCGCCTTGGCATCCTCCAGCATCGCGCGGCCCCCGGCGGCGTGGACGGTCAGGATCGCCGGGTCGAGCCCGCGCAAAGCCATGATCGCCTTGGCGACGGTGTTGGGAATGTCGTGCAGTTTCAAGTCGAGGAAGATCGGGAGGCCGAGTTCGGCCATGTCGCGCACACCAGCGCGGCCATTGGCCATGAAGAATTCGAGGCCGAGCTTGATGCCCCCGACATGGTGGCGGACCTTGCTCGCCAGCGCGCGCGCTTTGTCCAACTCGGGCGTATCGAGCGCGACAAACAGACGGTTGCTCATGCGGCGTGCTCCGAGGCGGGGGCCTCGACCAGATCGGGCAATTGCGCGGGTGCGGGCGGCGGGGCCATGGCCGCTCGCAGATCGGCGAGCGTGCGTTCGGCGGTGGCGAGCCGGTTGCGCAAGCGCCAGCGCAGCGTCGAATGCCAGGCGAGCGTTGGCAGCAGCCCGGCAAGGAAGGTCAGCAGCAGCAGCAGCGGCAAATTGATCAGCGCCTCCACCCCGCCCCACAATTGTACGGTAACGCTGGTCCAGTTTTCCAGCGTGAAGATCGCCGCGATGAAGGCAATGAGGCACCAGAAGAGGATTTTCAGAAATTGCATGGGCGAAGGTTAGTGCGAACGCGTCACGATTGCCAGCCTGCTTCCTCATCGCTTCCTCCCCCCCTGGAAGGGAGGGGGCAGGGGGTGGGTCGGCTCATGGCGGGGGGGACGCCCGAATTACGGGCCAACCCACCCCCAACCCCTCCCTTCCAGGGAGGGGAGAAAGAAGGGGCACTACCCGATTTCGCGGCGCAGCGTTTCAAACAGGCCGGGCACGGCGGTCAGTTTGGGCTCCTCCTCGTCGAGGATGGCGAGGAACAGCGCGCGCTTGATCGCGGCGGTGCGGCCGGGCTTGAGCGTGCGGGCGGGGTCGAGCGCGGACAGCACGATGTCGATCAGGCGTTCCGCGCCGTGGAGCCGCCCCCACAGATAATCATTCTCGCGGTAAGCGCGGCTGAAGAAGGCGCCGAAACTGTTGAGCTGAATGCCCTTCAACGTCGCCTCCGCGCCACCGCTGCGAATGCCGGTGGCATCGTCGGGGCAAATGCGATCGACCTTGATCGGGTCGAACTCGTCGAGCCCTTCGCCTTGCAACAGCGGCAGCGTGGCGACGTCGAAATAGGGGAAACCGAGATAGCTGAGCAGGATCGGCCGCTTGATCTCGCGCGCCAGCCCGGCAAAGGCAGTGGCGAGGCGTTCCTCGGTGCGCAGGTCGAGCGCCCGCAGGTCCATCGCTGCGCCCAGCTTGTCGAGCAACGGCCCGGCATTGCCGCGCAGCAACCGCACGTCCTTGCCCAAGGCGAGATAGCGATCGGTGCGCTTGCATTCGAGATAGTCGGCAAGGCTCATATAGATTGCCTCGCGGATCGAATCGAGTTCGGCATTGGGCTGGTCGCCTTCGAGATCGGTGATGCGCCGCGCGAGCAAACGCAGGCGGCGCAAGCGAAAACCAAGATCGAAGGTGCGCAGGAAGGCGATCGTGGTCGCGCTCGCTCCGCCCGAAAAACTCGGCTGCATGTCGTCGAAACCGCGCGCGCTGACCGCATCGGCGATGTGGCGACGAATGCCGCGCCAGCGCTGCGGGCCGGGCTCGCCGCCCGCGTGATGCAGCAGATCGGTAATCGTCTCGACCACGCCGTTGATCTTGAGGTGGCCATAAGCGGCATAGCCATAGCCCGCGCTCTTGGCGGCGGCGGTCTGCGCGCGCTGGCGCCATGCCGCAAGCCGGGCAGGCGTCGGCGAATCGAGGAACAGCGTGTAGCCGAACAGCGCCTCGACCTGCTTTTCCACCTCGGGCCGGATTGCGGAGATGATCGCGCGCATCCGCTCGATCCGGCCTGAGCGTTCGGCGATTTCCTCGAGATTGTCGCGAATCGGCTGTTGGCGCGGCAGCTCCGAAATCGCGCCGATGATCGTCTGGAAAAAGCCCGGTGCCCCCGCCTTGGTCGACCCAAAACCGAAGCCGCCGCGCGGGTGTGGGTCGATATAGACGAAGCGCCGGTCGACCTGCCGCCGCGCCGGGCGTTCGCGCAGTGCCTCGATCGCGGGACGGAACGGCGCATTGTTGAGCACCGAGCCATCGATCAGCACCGCATTGTCGGCGGCATTGGCGGCGGCCTGGCGCGGCAGGATGCGTTGCAGGAAAGCGGCGCGGTTGATCCACGGCACTTTGCGCGCCTCCAGCACGCGATCGAGTTCGCCGACCATGAAGGGCGGGAAGGCTCCCGGGAAGCTGGAAGTGGCGCGCGCCGCGAAGGCGAGTTCGGCGGGGTGCGCCAGCGTTTCCGAAGCGAGCCCGTGATCGGTGAAAGGCACAATCACGCGGTGCTCGGTCTCGACCACTTCGGGCGGCGAGTTGAGCCGCAGCCGCTCGGGATGGCCGCGAAAATCGGTGACGGTGACGAACAGGTCGAGCGGCTGGCCATCGGGTAGCAGGCGCGGTTCGCGTGGTGCGGCGGCCATCGCGTCGAGCGCATCGAGGATCAGCCCGGTGAAGCGCTCGCCCCCAAAGGGCGGCTCGAACCAGCGCGAGCGCACGAAATGCGACAGCTTCGCGCGGACTTCGTCGCGGGCAGCGGGCTCGACCGTGGCGTCGATGCCATCGGTGCTGCGCCGTGCCGCCATCCAGGCCAGCGGTAGCGCCCAGATCTTGGTCATCGGGTGGGCCGGGGCCTGCTTTTCATCGACCAAAGCCTCGATATCGGCGGAATCGAGCCACAAATCGGTCAGCGGTTCCAGGCTTTGCCCGGCGCTGATCGCTTGCGCCAGGAACACGCCGTTGATGCCGCCCGCGCTTGCCCCGGCGATGATGTCGATCAGCACGCGCAGCCGCAGCCCGGTCTCGGTCTCGATTTCCTCCAGCAGCGTGCGATACACGCCCTCGCTGCCGCCGACGGGCGCGGTTGCGGCGTGGAAACCGTGACTGGCGCGCGCCAGCCGCCAGATCTCCTTGGTGATGCCGTGCATGTACACCGCCAGGCTGATCCCGCCATAGCAGACGAGCGCGAGGCGGAGTTCTTTTTCGCGCATCACAGCGGCTCCAGCATCGCCCAGATGGGCAGATGGTCCGACGCGCGCCGCGCCAGCGCGCTGTCATGCACGCCGCAGCCGAGCACGCGAAAGCCGCGCGTCATGATCCGGTCGAGCCGCCCGACCGGGCGACGCGCGTGGAAGCTAGGGCCGGTCGGCACGCTGGGATACTCCCGCCCGAAATCGTGCAGGCAGCCGCCGCGTGCGGTCCATTCATTGAGGTCGCCCATCAGCACCGTCGGCAGCGGGGCGGGGCAGGCGTCGATATGCGCGAGGATCGCGCGCGCCTGCCGCCTGCGCCACAGGCCTGACAGATCGAGGTGCATCCCGAGCACGCGGATCGTGCCGGTGTCGATCGCAACATCCGCACGGATCGCGCCGCGCGGTTCGAGCGCGGGCAAATGCAGCGACGTGGCCGCGCGCACTGCGCTCCCTTTGCGCACTAGCATCGCATTGCCGTGCCATCCCATGCTGGCCCCGTCATGCCCGAAGGAGACGGCGTGCCACGGCGAATGGTCCTCGATCAGCGCGTGCGGGATGACTTGCGCTTTGGTGCCGAAGCGACGGTCGGCCTCTTGCAGAGCGATCACGTCGCCATCGATCTCGCGCAGCACATCCAGGATGCGGCGCGGATCGCGGCGGCGATCCAGCCCGATGCCCTTGTGCATATTGTAGCTGACGACCTTGATCATCGCGCGCTCGCGCGGGACCGAGCGGCCACACGCGACCGCCGTCTGCAGCGGCAGGTCGCGGTGCCAAAACCGGGGTCGTTAGGAACGATCACCGACCCCGGTTAGGGATTTCGCACGCTTTGGGAAAGGGGGACTAGCTGACCCGGGTCTGCCAGCCGCCGCCCAGTGCCCGGAACAGGTCGATTTGCGCGTCGGCGATGCGCGCGTCGGCGGCGGCCACGTCGGCATCGGCATCGGCGAAGGTGCGTTCCGCATCGAGTACGTCCAGAAAATCGATCGTCCCTTCGCGCTGACGGGCGCGGGTGATGCGGGCCGCCGTCTCGGCATTGTCGCGCGCGGATTGCAGTTGCTCGCGCCGGTCGAGTTCGCGGGCATAAGTCGACAGCGCGGTTTCGGTTTCCTCCAGCGCAGTGAGCACGCTGCCATCGAAGCTCGCGAGCGCGCCGCGCGTGTCGGCCTGCGCACCTGCGATCTTTGCGCGGGCGGCGGATTGGTTGAGCGACCAGTTAAGCAAGGGCCCGACCAGCCAGCGCACCGGGCCGCCGGTGAACAGGTCGTCCAGCGAAGGCCCCGTCACCCCGCCCGATCCGCCGAGCGTGATATGCGGGTACAGGTCGGCGGTCGCCACCCCGATCCGCGCGGTCGCGGCGGCCAGGCGGCGTTCGGCGGCGCGCACGTCGGGGCGGCGCGCGAGGAGCCCGGCCCCGTCACCGACCGGGATCGGCTGGTCGAGCCGCGGTGTGGTGGTGCGGGCACTTGCCGCAGCGGGCAACTCCTGGGGGGTGCGGCCCGTGAGCGTCGCTAGGCGGAACAACGCCGCCTGACGCTCGGCAATGATCGCGGGGACGAGCGCGGCGCGCTGGTCGCGCAGCGTCGCGATGCGGACATAATCGAACTTGGTCGCGCGCCCGGCGTCGACACGCTTGCCGGTCAGTTCGGCGGATTTGCTCAGCAAGGCAACGATGCGTTCGGCCACCGCCTGCCGTTCGGCAGCAGCGGCGGCGTCGACATAGGCGCGGGTGGTGGCCGCGACGATTGCCACGCGCACCGCATCGGCATCGGCGGCAGAAGCCGCGACATCGCCGCGTGCCGCCTCGATATTGCGGCGGACACGACCGGCGAGATCGACTTCATAGGAGACGTCCAACCCCGTATCGAACACCGCCGCTTCGCGGTTGCTGCCGGGCAGGCGCTGCGATTG
This sequence comes from Sphingomonas sp. TF3, assembly GCF_003985085.1. Lineage (NCBI taxonomy): Bacteria > Pseudomonadati > Pseudomonadota > Alphaproteobacteria > Sphingomonadales > Sphingomonadaceae > Sphingomonas > Sphingomonas sp. TF3. The sequence continues at coordinate 169,355 of NZ_RWKS01000002.1, forward strand.
CGGCAAACGGCCATAGGTGCCGCTCGCGCCTGCGGTTACCTGCGGCAAGCGGTCGGCCCGCGTGCCGCGCAGCGACGCCTTGGCCGCATCGAGCCGCGCCACCGCGACGCGCAGATCGGTATTGGCGGCAAGCGCATCGGCGACCAGCGCATCGAGCGCCGGATCGCGGTACATCCGCCACCAATTCTGGTCTGCGGGCGTGGTGACGGTCGCCGTATTGGCGGTGACGAACGGCGCGGTGGCGCTTGGTGGCGCGATCGGTGCGACATAGTTGGGCCCGACGGCGCAAGCGGAGAGCGCGAGCGCGGAGAGGCTGGTGAGGAGGGCGGCTTTCATGATCGTTCCTATTCGGCTGGCTGCAGCGCGTGGGGCGCGACGGGGCCATATGGCTCGACGGGGGCGGGGCGGCGGCGCTCGAGCCGCTTCGCCAGCGCCCGCGCGACGACGTAGAAGGTAGGGGTGAAGAGCAAGCCGAAGCCGGTGACGCCGATCATCCCGAAGAACACCGCCGTGCCGAGCGCCTGACGGAGTTCGGCACCGGCACCTTCGGCAATCACCAGCGGCACGGCGCCGAGGATGAAGGCGAAGCTGGTCATCAGGATCGGGCGCAACCGGTCCCGCGCCGCCCGCACCGCCGCCTCAACTGGCGACAGGCCATCCTGCTCCTCGGCCTGCTTGGCGAATTCGACCACGAGGATCGCATTCTTGGCGGCAAGCGCGATCAGCACGACGAGCCCGATCTGCGTGAGGACGTTATTGTCCATGCCGCGCAGGTTCACCCCGGTCATCGCCGCCAACAGGCACATCGGCACGATCAGGATGATCGCAAGCGGCAGCGTCAGGCTCTCATATTGCGCGGCGAGCACCAGGAAGACGAACAGCACCGCCATGCCGAAGACGAGGCCAGCCGTGCTGCCCGCCGATTTCTGCTGGAAAGCGATGCCGGTCCATTCATGCGCATAGCCGGTCGGCAAGGTGCTATCGGCCAGCTTCTCCATCGCAACCAGCGACTGGCCCGAGGAATAGCCCCTGGCGGTGTCGCCATCGACCTCGACTGCCGGGAACAGATTGTAGCGCACGACGCGATACGGCCCGGTCTTGTCACGGAAGGTCGAGACCGATCCGATCGGCACCATCTGCCCGGTGTTCGAGCGCGTCTTCAGATTGGCAATGTCGGCGGTGGTGTTGCGGAACGGTGCATCGGCCTGCGCAGTGACGCGATAAGTGCGCCCGAGCAGGTTGAAATCATTGACGAAGGCCGAGCCGAGATAGACCTGCAACGCCTCGAACACGCGTTCGGGCGGTACGCCCAGCAGATTGGCCTTGGTACGATCGACATCGGCGAAGATGCGCGGGGTGGCGGTATCGAAGAAGGTATAGACTTGGGCGAGGCCCTTGGTCTGGTTGGCCTGTCCGATCAGGCCATAAGCGGTCTTGCCCATTTCGGGATAGCCATGCCCCTGCAGGTCCTGCACCATCATGCGATAGCCACCGGCCGAGCCGATCCCCTGGATCAGCGGGGGCGGGACGATCAGCAGCCGCGCTTCGTTGATGTCGGCAGTGGCTTTCTGCGCCTCGGCCATGATCCCGGCGAAGGTGACGCCGAGCTTCTGGCGCTCCTCGAAGCTTTTCAGCGGGATATAGGCGGCGGCGCTGTTGGGGGCGAGCGTTTGCGACGGGCCGTCAAACCCGGCGAGCATGACCGCGCCTTTGACGCCTGCAAGCGGCAGGATGCGCTTGGCGACCTTCTGCATCACCGCATCGGTGCGCTCGACCGAGGAGCCGGGGGGTAGCTGGATGACGGTGAGGAAGTAGCCCTGATCCTGCGCGGGCACGAAGCCCGAGGGTGTGACGGTGAAGACAAAGGCGGTGAGCGCGATCAGCGCGCCGTATGCCAGCATCATCTTGCGCGGCGCGGTGACGAGACGATGGGTGAGGGTGCCATAAGCGACGCTCATCCGCTCGAAGCCGCGGTTGAAGCGGTCCCCCGCGTTGCGCACGAAGCGCGCTAGGCGGCCACCCGAATCCGCCGGGGCGTGCGGCTTGAGCAGCATCGCCGCGAGTGCTGGCGACAGTGTGAGCGAGAGCAGCAGCGAGATGATCGTCGCGGTCGAGATCGTCACCGCGAACTGGCGGTAGAAGGCGCCCGACAGGCCGGTGAGGAACACGGTCGGGATGAACACCGCGCACAGCACCAGCACGATCGCGACGAGCGCGCCCGACACTTCGTCCATCGACTTGCGCGCTGCCTCCAATGGAGAAAGCCCGTGTTCGAGGTTGCGCTCGACATTCTCGACCACGACGATCGCGTCATCGACGACGATGCCGATCGCCAGCACCAGCCCGAACAGCGAGAGGTTGTTGAGCGAGTATCCCACCGCCGCCAGCACCGCGAAGGTGCCGATCAGCGAGACCGGGATCGCCACGATCGGGATGATCGCCGCGCGCCATTTCTGCAGGAAGACGAGGATGACGAGGACGACCAGCACCATCGCCTCGATCAGCGTGTGCTTCACCGCGTCGATCGACTGCGCGATGAACTCGGTCGGGTTGTAGATGACGCGGTAGGCGAGGCCCTTGGGGAATTTCTTCGACATCGCTTCCATCTCGGCCGACACCGCTTGCGCGGCGGCGAGCGCGTTGGAGCCGGGACGCTGGAACACGGCGGCGATGACGGTTGGCTTGCCGCTGATATAGGTGTTGGCCCCATAATCCTGCGCGCCGAGTTCGACGCGGGCGACGTCCGATACCTTGACCTGGCGGCCGTCCTTGTCGGTGCGGATCACCACATCGGCGAATTGCTTGGGGTCGGTCAGGCGGCCCTGCGTCTCGACGTTGAGCTGGAAGGCGTTGCCGGTGGCATAAGGCGGCTGGCCGAGCGTGCCGGCGGCGACCTGGACGTTCTGCGCGCGCAAGGCGGCGACGATTTCGCCTGCGGTCAGATCGAGCGCGGCGGCGCGACCGGGGTCGATCCAGATGCGCATCGAATAATCGCGCGCGCCGAACAATTGCACGTCGCCGACGCCATCGATGCGGCTGAGGCGATCGCGCACCTGCGTCAGTGCGTAATTGGAAATGTATCCGCGATCGAGCGAGCCGTCGGGCGAGACGAGGTTGACCACCATCAGGAAGTCCGGGCTGGTCTTGCGCGTGACGACGCCCAGGCGCTGCACATCCTCGGGCAGACGCGGCACGGCAACCGCGACGCGGTTCTGCACCAGCACCTGCGCGGCATCGAGGTTGGTGCCGATCTTGAAGGTGACGGTGATCGTCAATTTGCCATCACCGGTCGATTGCGACGACTGGTACAACATGTTGTCGACGCCGTTGATTTCCTGCTCGATCGGCGCGGCGACGGTTTCCGCGACCGTCTCGGCCGAGGCACCGGGATAGACCGCGCTGACGGTGACGGTCGGCGGCACGATGTCGGGATATTGCGACACCGGCAGGCCGAGATAGGCGATCAGCCCGACGATGGTGATGACCACCGCGATGACCCCGGCGAAGATCGGCCGGGTGATGAAGAAGCGCGAGAAGCGCATGGTGCATGTTCCTAAACGGCGGCCACACCCCATCCTTCCCCGGCGGAGGCCGGGGCCCAGGAGTGGAACGGCAGTGATTGGAGCCGAGAGGCGATCCCGACTGGGCCCCGGCGTGCGCCGGGGTGGAGTTTATTTCGACAAAGTCGCCTCGCCCGCGATCGGCTGCGCGGCTGGCGCATCGGCACTCGCAGACGCCGCGATCTTGCCGACGGTGGGCGCGACCTTGGCACCGGGCATCGCCATCTGCGTGCCCTTGATGATGATGCGGTCGTTCGGGCCAACCCCGGAGCGGATCACCCGCATCCCATCGACCACCGCGCCGAGCGTCACCGGCTTGGGCGTGACGACATTGTTGGCATCCACCGTCAGCAGGATTTTCCGCGCCTGGTCGGTCTGCACCGCATCATCGGGGACGAGCAAAGCAGGCTTGGTCCCGGCACTGGCGAGCCGCATGTTGCCGAACATGCCCGGCGTCAGGAACAACCCCGGATTGGGCAGCACCGCGCGGCCGCGGATCGTGCCCGAATGCGTGTCGAGGCCGTTATCGGTAAAGTCGAGCTTGCCCTTCCAGCGGTGGCTGGTCTCATCCTGCAACTGGATTTCCACTGCGGGCGCGGCGGCACCTGGTTGGCGGTTGCGCTGCGTCTTGAGGAACAACGCCTCCGACCCGTCGAAGGTGAAGTAGATCGGGTCGAGCGCGTTGATCGTCGTCAGCACCGTGCCTCCGGTGCCTTCGCCGCCCGCGACCTGGTTGCCCGGGTCAACCCGGCGATCGGAGATGCGCCCGCCGATCGGCGCGCGGATCTGGGTAAAGGACATGTCGAGCGCGCGGGCGCGGACGCGGGCTTGTGCCGCCGCCAGCGCCGCTTGCGCCGCCTGGAGTTTGCCGCGCAGCGCATCGATTTCCCCGGCGGAAACCGCATCATCGGCAATCAGCCGCGTTGCACGCCCAAGATCGTTGCGCGCCAGCACCAGCGCGCTCTGTGCACTAGCCTCATTGGCGCGTGCCTCAGCCAACGCGGCGGCAAAGGGGCGGGAGTCGATCGTGAACAGCAACTGGCCCTGCTTCACGACTTCGCCATCGCGGAAGTGGACGCCGGTTACTTCGCCCGCCACGCGCGGTCGCACTTCGACGGTCCGGCTTGGGGCAAAGCGGCCGACATAATCGTCCCATTCGCTGATCTCGCGCACCAGCGGGGTGGCGATGGTGACGGGCGCGGGCGGCGGCGCGGCGGCGACCGCATCGGAATGATCGAACAGCTTCACGCCGATCACACCGGCAATGGCGATCGGCACGATGATGGCGGTGCGTTTCTGCCAGCGAGTCCACCGCTTTACAGGCGGATGCGACGCGTCGGGAACGACATTTTGGGTGGTGTCGATGGGGGCAATCATATTCATGCGGCGATCCTCTGGTCGGTCCGGCCGACGCGCATGCCCGTCACGCTGGTGACGAGCGTCTCCATCTGCGCTTCGCTGAAGCCGACTGAATGGAAGTGGTGAATTTCAGACATGGGCAGCGCGAACCCGCGATGACGGGCCAGCACCGCCGCGCGGCGCAACGCTTCCAGCTTGGGGTCGGCCAGCCGTGAGGACGGGCCGCGCCCGAACAGGCTACCCAGCGCACGCGACATGCGGCCTGGTTCGGTCAGGCTGGCGAGCGTGTCGCGCTGGGCGAGCGCGATGACGCTCCATTCGAGTGCGGAGAAGCCCTCCTGCGGGGTCGTCGCGGCATCGTCGGTCGACGTCGTGACGGGGCCAGCGAACATTGAATCGATATCCAGATAAGCCATGAAAAATCCCCCTTTTGGGTCTTTGGCAATCCTGTGGGCGAACAGCCCCGAGCGGGAACGAGCGGTCGTCCCGGCAAAACTGTCTTCAAGCGTGCAAATCCTGGGCAGCAAGCGCGCGGCGCTCCTGTCGACCAGCTATGAAAAGTGGAACGCCAGTCGGTCGAACCGCTGACGGATCAATCAGATGAGTGCGACGGACATTGGCGGAGACCCTTTTTCCGACACCGGCTCCACATCAGGCCCCGGTTTGAATACCATTTGGTATATAAAGCGGTTGTGCAGTGCGTCAACCGCTTTCTGTACCGGTCGGAATATTTATTCCGGTCCTTACTGTGTCGGCCAGACCGCCATGCTGGTTTCGACCAGTTGCGACAGTTCTTCGCAGGTGGCACCAGAGCCGCCCTGAATCGCCAGACCCTGGAGGATGGCGAACAGATAGCGGGTCAGCGCGGCCGGGGTCATCCCGTCGGGCAGTTCGCCCGCCGCCTGGGCCTGTTCGAAGCGCGCGATCAAGGCGGCTTCCGAAGAGGCACGGCGCTTGACGACCTCGGCCTTGATCGGTTCGGCTTCGGCACCGCAGGTGGCCGAACTGATGACTCCAAGGCAGCCCTTGGGGTCGCACGTACTCATCTGAATTTCGAGCGCCCCGCGCAGCAAGCGCTCGGCCACGCCGCGTGCGGTCGGCGCTTCGAGTGCCGACTTCATATAGGCCAGCTTTTCGCGCTCGTAGAGGTCGAGTGCCTTGTGAAACAACGCTTCCTTATTGCCGAACGCCGCATAGAGGCTGGGCTTGGTGATGCCCATCGCGCTGGTCAATTCGGTCATCGACGCGGCTTCATAGCCATTGCGCCAGAACACCAGCAACGCCGCCGCCAACGCTTCGTCGACGTCGAATTCGCGCGGGCGGCCTTTCGTGGCTGGGAGGGAACAAACGCTATTCATACCGAGCGGTATATAGGCCGCTGTCGCCAAAGGTCCAGTGTCGTGATTGTCCGAGGCGCGCGACAGAGCCTTTGCGCCCCCTAGTCGGTAACGCGGCCGCGCAGCGACTTTACCGTCGAACGTTTGGTTTTGCCCTCCATCCGCTTGGCCTTGGCGGCTTTGGAGGGCTTGGTCGGGCGGCGGCGCTTGGGGACGATGGTCGCTTCGCGTATCAGCTCGATCAGGCGTTCGCGCACCTCCTGGCGGTTGAGCAATTGCGAACGTGCGCCTTCGCTGCGCAGCACCAGCACGCCGTCGCGCGTGAGGCGCGAGCCCGCCAGCACCGCCAGCCGGTTCTTCACCGCATCGGGCAGCGATGGCGATGCGCCGACATCGAAGCGCAACAGCACGGCGCTGTCGGTGGTGTTGACGTGCTGTCCGCCGGGGCCCCCGGCGCGGGTGAAGGATTCCTGCAGCTCGTCGCTGTCGATGCTGATCGATCGGGTGACGGGAATGGCGACCATGTGCGTCCTCCTAAAACATGCGCGCGCTTTGGTCGATTGGTTGCGGGCTTGTTCCGTCCCCCATGCTTCGCCAAATGGAGCGCGACGGAGATAGCAATGTACGATTTTACGATTTCGGCGGAGTCCAAGGCCGAGCTTTACCGGGACCTGCTCGCCGCGCTCGACGCGCTGACCGCGGGGGAGCCGGACGCGATTGCCAATATGGCCAATGTCGCGGCGCTGATCTGGCAATATCTGCCCGATCTCAACTGGGCGGGTTTCTATCGTCTGGTTGGCGGGGAACTCGTGGTGGGGCCGTTTCTGGGCAAGCCCGCCTGCATTCGCATCGCCATCGGCGACGGGGTGTGCGGCACGGCGGCGGCGACGCTCCAGACGCAATTGGTGGAGGATGTCCACGCCTTTCCCGGCCACATCGCCTGCGATGCGGCGAGCCGGTCGGAACTGGTCGTGCCAATCGTTCATGACGGGCGTTTGATCGGCGTGCTCGATCTCGACAGCCCCACGCCCGCGCGCTTCGACGCTGCGGATGCGGCGGGGTGCGAAGCGCTGATGGCGGTGCTGGGACCACGTATCGCGGGGTGATCCGTTTCGGGACACACCCGAATGTGGCGGAAAACTGCGGAAAATGGTAATCCGGACGTTAATGAGTTGGTGACGTGCCTTTGGGGGGCGGCACCGCAACCGGAGAGTTTACCATGCGAACCCTAGCTCTTGCTGCCCTCACAATGGTTACCGCGTTCGGCGCGGGCGGGGCGGAAGCGCAGCGAATCGGGCAGGGTGGCGGTGCCGCCGGGGCCCCTTATCCGGTGCCATCCTATCCCGCACCGTCGATGCCGGCACCGCCACAGCAGATGCCGCCGGTGGCCTATCCCGGCCAAGCCGCGCCGCCGCAGTCCTATCCCGCACCTTCTTACCCGGGTCGCCCGCCGCAGCCGAGCGTGCCACGGCGCTGGGGTGGCAACAATGGCGGGCACTGGTCGGGTGGGAACAACGCACCCGGAGGCTGGAAGGCCTATCGCCGCCCGCATCGCGGCTATGCGTTGCCGCAATATTGGTTCTCGCCGAGCTTCTATATCGCCGATTACGGCAACTACGGCCTCGCCCCGCCGCCTGCGGGCTATAGCTGGCATCGCTATTATGACGACGCCGTGCTGGTCGATGGGCGCGGGCGCGTGTGGGATTCGGTGAACGGGCTCGATTGGGACGGCGCGGGCTATGGTCAGGGCGGATATGACGGCTATGCCAGCGGCTACAGCCAATCCTATGGCCCGTCTTACGGTTCGCAGCCTTACATTTCGCTGCCTCCGGTCGTGCAAAACGGCACCGTGACCACCTATTCGACCGGTGGTTATGTCCAGGGCGGCTATGCAGCGAGCGGCTATGCTTATGCTGGTCCGACGACGACCGTGGTGATCCAGGGCCCGCCGATCGTGACGACGACCACCACCACGACCGAATATATCGAGGAATCTCGGACGCGCTATGTCGCGGCGCGCCGGGTCTATCGCGCCGCGCCAAAGCGGCATTATCGTCCCGTGCGGCGGCCGAGCTGTGGCTGCCGCAAGGTCGAACAGCCGGTCCAGGGGAGCTAACGCGGCCGCTTAGCCGCGCGGTTCGGGGCCGGCAAAGGTCACCAGGCTTTCCGCCCCGTTCGCCGCGACCGCGCCGACCCCGACGAAATGGTCGTCGATGCTGATGTCCTTCAGCACCGTGCTGGTGGCGGAGGCGGGGACATCGGTGGATTTCTGCCAGTCCTGCGCGTCATTGCGACGCCAGTGGATACGATAGGCGGCGGCACCCGCGACCGGTTTCCACTTCACTGTGGTGTCGAAGCTCAGCGCGCCCGCGACCGTCACGCCCTCCGGCGCGGCGGGGGCGGCGGCGAGGCGGCGGATGGTGGCGACGTTGATCGCGGTGACCTTGGCGAGATAGGGGAAATCCATCTTGTCGACGGTGTCGCCGTAAGCGATGCCGTTTTCCACACGGACGTCCTGGTGCTGCTGCGTCCAGTTTTCGGCCCCGACCGAGAAGCGGACCGCAGGATAGCCGAGTTTCAGGAACGGCTCATGGTCGCCGCCGCGCCCGAAGCGATCGGGGCGGCGATCGACGAACACGCCGAGCCCGCCGGGTAGCGTGCCGGCCACTCCATCGATCGCCTTGGCGAGGGCGCGCGACGGGCCGTCATCCTCGCCGCCATTGCCGCGCCGTGCCATTTGCGCGGGCACGTCCTCGGCCGCGCGGATCCCTTCGGAAAAGACGCGGACGCGGTCGGCGACGCGCACGCCATTCTGGCCCATCGTGTTGCCGACGATATCGTTGTTGAGCATCGCGGAGACGGTCCAGCCGCGCTGCTTGGCGGTTTCGGCCAGCAGCGTGCCGCCGAACAGCCCCTGTTCCTCACCCGAGAACACGGCATAGACGATCGTCGCGCGGAATTTTTCCTTGGACAGGATCCGCGCCGCTTCCAGCACCAGGGCGACGCCCGAGCCATCGTCATTCGCACCGGGGGCGTCGTGCGTGGCGTCCATCGCGTCGCTGACGCGGCTGTCGATATGCGCGCCGACGATGATCACGCGCTTGGGGTCGAGCCCTTGCTGGAAGCCGAGTACGTCGACCACGTTGACGCCGTTCGGCGCGCGCGCGTTGGTGAAGGTGCGCGCGATATTGGCGGCCGTAATGCAGCCGTCGCACGCATCGGCAATCCGCGTCATTTCGCCAGCAACCCACGCCCGCGCGGCACCGATGCCGCGCACCGGATCATCGGCGGAAGAGAGCGTGTGGCGCGTGCCGAAGCTGACGAGTTTTTCGACGGTGGCCTTCAGCCGTGCCGGGTCCGGGGCGGTATCCTGCGCGAAAGCGGGGGTGGTGAGCGTCGCGATGGCGAGCGCGGCTGCGGTGGGGAGGGAACGCATGGGCATATGGTGGCGGGATATCGGAACCGACGCAAGTTGCTGTCCGCCGTCCCCAGAAGGCGGGATTGGCGGGCTAGATGTTCGAGACGAACCAGATGACGAACGCGGCCACGCCAGCCAGGAAAGCCCAAAGCAGCAACCGGACGACCAGCGAATCGCGTGGAGCCACCTCGGTTGGCCACGGCAAGGTGAGCGCGCGCAGCGCCGCAACGAACGCGGCCGCCGCACCTGCGACGCGCACCCAGTCCAGTTCCACCCATTGCCGGGCCATGGCGACCGATTCGGCGTCTGATATCGTGTCCCGCGGGGAGGCGATGCCGTGATACCACAGCGCGGCATTCATCGGCCAAAAGGCGATGACGGTCAGCACGAGCAGCGCCAGAATACCGAGCGACGGGACGCATAGCAGCCAGCGATAGCGCCACGGCGTCGTCCAGCCCGCCGCCAGCGCGCCGAACGCGGCAATCAGCATCGCTGCCGAAAAGGGGATGAAGAACACACCGGTATCGACTGGCCACGCTTTGCCATAGGGCATCATCGCCAGCGAATGCGGCGGATGGGCACTCCACGCCCCGGCAAGCACGATCAGATCGAAGAGCTTCGCGCCGAGCAAGGGGCCACCGACCAGCACCGCCAGCCACAGGAACGCTTTGGTGATATGCTCGCGACGGGTCATCTCCGACATCCCTATACCGTTCCGAAATCCCTGTACCGTGCTCGTTCGCGTCCGTTTAGCGATTTCGGGTGCGCCGGATCAGCTCAGCCGGTCGATCGCCTCGCGGTCGAGCGAGCCGGGGATGATCATCAGCGGGATGGTCAGGGCACCGGTGTCGGCTCCGGCGAAATGCGCGACCAGCGGGCCGGGCGCGCCGCTCGCCGCTGCCGCCAGCACCAGCGCGGCGATGTCGGGGTTGGCGGCGATCATCTCGCGAATGACCTTGGGGCCTTCGCCCTGACGCACCGTGATCTGCGGCTTCAGGCCCGATTCTTCGATCAGGGCCCCCGCCGCTGCCGCCACCAGTCCCTCGGCATGGTGCCGCGCTTCTTCCTCGATCGTCGCCTGCACTCCGGCAAAGGCGGTAAATTCGGTGGGGGGTACGAGCGCCAGGATTTCCACCCCGCCGCCGGTCTTTACCGCGCGCCGCGCGGCAAAGCGCAAGGCGATGCTGCTTTCGGGCGTCTCGTCGATCACCACCAGATAAATGCGCATTGTCGCCCGCCCCCTGAAGCGATTGTCGCGCTTAAGTGGGGCGAACCGATGCGTCTGACAAGCAGTGGTCTTGACCGTTCGCGCATCGGGCGCGAGAGACGGGCGCTACGGATTCGGTTAGATGAGGACGCGTTGATGCCGGTCGAAATCAAAATGCCAGCTCTCTCCCCCACGATGGAGGAAGGCACGCTGGCGAAATGGCTGGTGAAAGAGGGCGATACGGTCAAATCCGGCGACCTGATGGCCGAGATCGAAACCGACAAGGCCACGATGGAATTCGAGGCGGTCGATGAAGGGGTGATCGGCAAGATCCTGGTCGCGGAAGGGACTGACAATGTGAAGGTCGGCACCGTCATCGCCACGCTGATCGCCGAGGGCGAGAGCGCCGATGCGGCCCCCGCGCCGAAGGCTGCGCCGGTTGGTGCGGCTCCGGTCGCGGCACCTGCGCCGGTGGCGGCCAAGGCGGCCCCCGCACCAACCCCTGCCGCCCCTGCGCCGAAGGCCGAGAGCGGCGATCGCGTGAAGGCGAGCCCGCTCGCGCGCCGGATCGCGACGGAAAAGAGCATTGATCTGGCGAGCCTGACGGGTTCGGGCCCCAATGGGCGCATCGTGAAGGCGGACGTCGACGGCGCGAAGGCCGGTGCCGCACCGGCCCCCAAGGCCGTTGAAGCCGCAGCTCCCTCTGCCGCTCCCGTCGCGGTCGCCCCGGCCAAGCCCGCCGCAATCCCCGACATTCCGCACACCGCCGAAAAGCTCAGCAACGTGCGCAAGACGATTGCGCGTCGCTTGACCGAATCGAAGCAGACGGTTCCGCACATTTACCTGACGGTCGACATCCGGCTCGACGCGCTGCTCAAGCTGCGCGGCGATCTCAACAAGGGGCTCGAGGGCCGCGGCGTGAAGCTGTCGGTCAACGATCTGCTGATCAAGGCGCTCGCCGCCAGCCTGATCCAGGTGCCCAAGTGCAACGTGATGTTCACGCCGGACCAGCTGATCAGCTTCAGCCGCGCCGACATTTCGGTCGCGGTGTCGACGCCGACCGGGCTGATCACTCCGATCGTCGCCGGGGCCGACACCAAGGGTGTGGCCGCGATCTCGACCGAGATGAAGGATCTCGCCGCGCGCGCCCGCGATGGCAAGCTGAAGCCCGAGGAATATCAGGGCGGTACCGCCTCGCTCAGCAACATGGGCATGTACGGGATCAAGCAGTTCGAGGCGGTGATCAACCCGCCGCAGGGCATGATCATGGCGATCGGCGCGGGCGAGAAGCGCCCCTATATCCTCGACGACGCGCTCGGCGTGGCGACGGTGATGTCGGCGACGGGCAGCTTCGATCATCGTGCGATCGATGGCGCGGACGGCGCGCAACTGATGCAGGCGTTCAAGACGCTGGTCGAAGCGCCGCTGTCGATGCTGGCATAAGCCTGTCATGCGGCGCACTCTGATCGAGGTGTTTCACATCGCGGTTGGCGTGCTCGCCACCGCAGTTCTGGCGGCGGGGGCGGTTTGGGCGCTCCCGCACGCGTCCGACACGATCTGGGCGGTTGCTTATGGCGTGATGGTCGTGGTGGTCGCCATGGGCATTCGGCCGCTGCGGGATGCATGGCGCAGCGATCATGGCGGTCGGTCCCTCGATGAGTGACCTGCAGCCTGATAGCGCGCCTGCCATTCGCGCCACCGCGATGGCGTGCGACGCCAATCCCTATGGCAAGATCTTCGTCGGCTGGCTGATGGGGCAAATGGCGCTGGCCGCCGGATCGGTCGCCTCGCGCTTTTGCGGCGCACGCGCGCCGGTGGTGGCGGCCGATGGGTTCAGTTTCACCGCTCCGGTCGAGATTGGCGATGAGGTGAGCTTTCATGCCGAGATCGTTGGCACCGGGCGGACCTCGATGAATGTCGCCGTACAGGTCTGGCGACGCGACCGGCACGGCGAGGGCACCTCGCGCGCCGCGGCCGGGCGCTTTACATTGGTTTCGATGGGGGAGGACGGTCGTCCGCTCCCGCTACAAGAAGGATCCTCCCTTGGCTGATACGTTCGATCTCGTCATCCTCGGCTCCGGCCCCGGCGGCTATGTCGCCGCCATTCGCGCGGCGCAGCTCGGGCTCAAGACGGCCATTGTCGAGCGCGAGCGGCTGGGGGGCATTTGCCTCAACTGGGGCTGCATCCCGACCAAGGCGCTGCTGCGTACCTCGGAAATCTATCATTACATGCAGCACGCCGAATCCTATGGCCTGAAGGCCGAGAAGGTCGGTTTCGACTTGCCCAAGATCGTCGAGCGCAGCCGCAAGGTCGCGGGCCAGCTGAACGCAGGCGTGAAAGGCCTGATGAAGAAGAACAAGGTCACGGTGTATGAAGGTGTCGGCACGCTGACCGGCAAGGGTAAACTCAGCGTCAAGCAGGGCGACAAGACCTCCGAGCTGGAAGCCAAGCACATCATCATCGCCACTGGCGCGCGCGCGCGCGATTTGCCTTTCGCCAAGGCCGATGGCGAGCGCATCTGGACCTATCGCCACGCGATGGTGCCGACCGAAATGCCGACCAAGCTGCTGGTCATCGGCTCGGGCGCGATCGGCGTGGAGTTTGCGAGCTTCTACAATGACATGGGCGCGGATGTTACGATCGTCGAGATGCTTCCGCGCATTCTGCCGGTGGAAGACGAAGAAGTCTCCGCTTTCATGGACAAGGCGCTGACCAAGCAGGGAATCAAGCTGTTGACCGGCACCGGTCTGGAGGGCCTGACCACCTCGGCCAAGGGCGTTACCGCAAAGATCAAGGGCAAGGACGGCAAGGTGACCTCCGAGGAGTTCAGCCATGTCATCGTCGCCATCGGCATCGTGCCCAATACCGAGAATATCGGGCTGGAAGCGCTGGGGATCGAAACCGATCGCGGCCACATCAAGGTCGATGGCTATGCCCGCACCAATGTCGAGGGGATCTATGCGATCGGCGACGTGACCGGCGCACCGTGGCTGGCGCACAAGGCCAGCCATGAGGGCATCGTCTGCGTCGAGGCACTGGCGGGCCTCAAGCCGCATCCGTTCGACAAGTGGAACATCCCCGGCTGCACCTATTCGCGCCCGCAAGTCGCGAGCGTGGGGCTGACCGAGGCCAAGGCCAAGGAAGCGGGTTACGAGCTGAAGGTCGGCAAATTCCCCTTCATCGGCAATGGCAAGGCGATTGCGCTCGGCGAGGCCGAGGGTTTCGTGAAGACGGTGTTCGACGCCAAGACCGGCGAATTGCTCGGCGCACACATGGTCGGTGCCGAAGTGACCGAACTGATCCAGGGCTATGTCATCGCGCGCCAGCTCGAGACGACCGAGGCCGAGCTGATGGAAACGGTGTTCGCGCACCCGACGCTCAGCGAAATGATGCACGAAAGCGTGCTCGGCGCGTACGGTCGCGCGTTGCACATCTGATGGATGCTCGTGCGCCCGTAGCGGGACGTCCGCGACCTATATGATACCGTCGCCGCCCCGCATCTGGACGGTTGCCGGGGTGACGCTGCTATTGCTGGCGGGCGCGCTGGCGCTGTTCTGGCCGGGCATCGCGATGTACGATAGCGTCGGCCAGTTCGCCCAGGTGCTGAGCGGGGCCTATGAAGACTGGCACCCGCCCGCGATGGCACGGATGTGGAGCCTGCTCCACGCCGCCTTCGGTGGCACAAGCGAGCCGATGTTCGTTGCACAGATGGTGTTGTATTGGGCCGGGTTCGGCCTGATCGCAGCGGCGTTGGCGCGGCTGGGGCGGGGCGGGGCGGCTGCGGCCGTGCTGGCGATTGGCGCGCTGCCGCTGTTCCTCGGTTGGCAAGCGGTGGTGCTCAAGGACACGCAAATGCTGGGTGCCGTGCTGGCGGCGTGTGGTGCGGTCGCGTGGTGGCGGCTCCGGGGTGCGCGCGTCCCGGTATGGGCGCTGATCGCGGTGGCGGCGTTGCTGGCTTATGCCACGCTGGTGCGCGCAAATGCGGTGTTCGCAACCGTGCCGCTGGCGGTGATGCTGTTCGGGACGGGGCGCTGGTGGACGCGGCTCGCGCTCGGTCTGGCGGGCGTGGCGGCGGTGTTGATGGTATCACCGATCCTCAATCACGGACCGTTGGGAGCGACGTCGAGCGGGGTCGAGCGAACCGAAGCGCTCTATGATCTGGCCGGAATTGCGGTGCGCGCGCCCGATACGGCGATTGGCTTTACTCCGCTCGAAGCGCGGGCATTGCAGGCCGGGCATTGCGTAAAACCCTATTTCTGGGATCCGCTGGGCGAGGAAACGCGTTGCGCACCCATCGTGGCGCGCCTGCAGCGATTGCCTGCCGGAGCCCTCTATCGAATGCTGGTCGCCGCGATCTTTCGCAATCCCGTCGCCTATGCGGCGCACCGTCTGGCGCATTTCAATTCTACCGAGCGCTGGCTGGTGCCGGCTGGCTGGGCAGGGGCGGCTCCGCCCGCGCGGAGCGAGCCCAACGATTTTGCCCTTGGCAATCCCGGCGTGGTGGCGCGCGGGTGGCAGGTGGCCGCGCGGTGGATGGCGGAAACGCCGCTCGGGTGGCCCTTTGCGTGGCTGACGGTTGCGATCGTCGGGCTGGCGGTGGCCGCTCCCCGTGCGAGCGGACCGCCGCGTGACCTGGCGCTGGCGCTGTTGGTTTCGGCGATCACGCTGGAGCTGAGTTTCGGCGTGCTGAGCATTGCCTCGGACCTGCGCTACCATTTGTGGCCGATGGTTGCGACGGCACTGGCGACGGTGCTGTTGTGGGGGGACTGGCGGCAAAGCAAGCGCGCTGGGCGGATCGGCGGACTGGCCCTTGCCGTGGTGCTGGTTGCTGGAACCGTGGCACGGCTGACCCTGCCGACTCCGCCGACCAGCTATCGCGATTTGCTGCGGTAGGAAACGCGGCGGTTGATGACCGCGCCCGGCCAAGCACGCCAACCCTTTGGATCGCAATGCTTGGGCCGGGGGGGAGTCGATCAGGCGGCGGTCGGTGCCGTCGTAAATTGCACCACATCGTCGTCGCGTTTCGCGGTGACGGGTGGGGTGCGGTCGAAGGCGCGCGTGCCGGAGTCGGCCGCGATGTGCTTCAGACGCCCATCAATCGAGGCACCGGTTTCGATCGCGATCGATTCATATTCGACATCGCCGACGATGCGGGCAGCCCGTTCGATCGTAAGCTGACGGACCGAGACCGAGCCCTCGATCGCACCGGCAAGGCGTGCGATTTCGGCGGTTACCGCACCGTTGATGCGGCTGTCATTGCCCTGGACGAGCGTCGCGCAATGGACGTCCCCGTCGACCCGACCGTCGATGTGCAAATCTGCGGTGGCCGCGACATTTCCGGTGATCACCACGTCTGGGCCAAGGACCGAGAACATGCCACGCTTGCCATTGGCGTTTTGCGACAGCGTCGGCGGCGCTGGGGGAAGCCCCGAACCCGCATCCCGGTCGCCGCGCGAATTGCTCGTGAAAATCGCCATCTACCTGTCCCCACACACCCCGAATCTGGAGTTTTGCTACCATAGCCTGCAGAAATTACAGAACTAAGTTCTCGCGGGCTGGCGTGCCATAAGGGGATTGTCGTTGGCTGCGGGCTTCAGGACGCTGCGCGCGAGCCACAGCGTTGCCGTCACCAGCGCTCCCGCGCCAAGGATGGCGAGGCCGCCAAGCCCCGATAGGTCCGCCAAAACGCCAAGCGCCGATCCGGCTTGTACCAGTAATGCGATGCGCCAGCTCGCAGGGTCGCGCTTGCTCAGCGCGAGGATCAGCACGAGCATGTCGGCGAGAAAGACGCCGCTTGGGTGGAGGTGCGGCAGTAGCCCCGCCATGATCAGCGAAGCGAGCAAGGCCGCCGCCACAAGCGAATGCCCGCTCAGTCGCAGCGTTGAAATACGCGCGACATAGGCACCGCTGACCCCGATAGTCGCCGCTAAGGCGAGTCCGGACAGCGGAACTCCCCCGAGGGGGAGCACCTGTACGATCGTCCAGATATTGGGGGCATTGACCGAAAGCTGCTGAACGCCGTCGGCCTTCACGAAAAAGGCGCAGGCCCAGCCGCCTATTGGCCAGCCTGCCGCGAAACGCGCCGCCAGCGTCGCTGCGGCGACCAGCGGGGCGACTGCCCAACGGTATACCGGGACGCGCCGATCGATGAGCAATGCCAGAAAAAAGGGCGCGACGAACATCGCCTGCGGATCGATGCCCAGAGCGCTCCCCCAGCACAGCAGCATCAGGATATGGCGGCGATCGAGCGCTGCGGCGAGCGCCATCAGACAGGCTGCCATCCACAGTGCATCGTTCAGGTCGGCCAGGCCCGCACCGAACAGGACGCACGGCCCAAGCGCGAAAAGCGCTGCACGTCGGCCGGGCTCGGCCGTATCGAGCCGCCGCAGTACCGCCAGCCCGGCAAGTGCCACGACAACGATGCCAAGCAGAGCGCAAAATGCGGCAAAGGGCGTCGCCCAAAGCGTGGCGGCAATGACGAACGCCCCGGCAATCGGCAGCGACACGGCTACTGGCGGCAAGCGCTGCCGTTCCGGGCGCGCAGGCATCGTGATGAAGGCGGCGTTCACCCGTTTGTCTTGCCAATGTCGGGCTAAGGCCGCGTTAAGGTCGCAGCCGTTCTTTGCAGAGAAGCCAACGCCTCTTGCTCCGGGACGCGGCGAGGTTCACCATCGGTGCCGCGACGCATAAGACGTCGGCCGGAGAGTGACGATGCTGCAGCCAAGCGGCGAGAGACCGCCACCCTTCGTCTGCTCGTGCGTTGACGCGACTGACCGTTTGAAGACGGCGTATCAGCAGAAGGAAACGAGCGCATGACGGATACAGCAAGCGACGCTTTCAAGGAGACAATCGCCGATCCGGCCAAAAAGGCGGCGGAATCGATTCGCGACGCCGGCACGAAGATCGCCGAGAACAGCGCCAGTGTGGGGCTTAAGTTGCTGGACCAGGCCGAAACCAACACGCGAGAGGCGTTTGCCGCGATGCGCGCTGCCGCCTCAGCCAAGGATCTTTCGGAAGTGATGAAGATTCAAGGCGAATTTCTGCGCGAACAGGGCAGCCGCAGCATGACCCAGGCGCGCGAAATCGGTGAAGTGATCCTGCAATTCGGTCGCGACGCAGTGGGGGCAGTGCGCGGGGACGCGTGACCGGACAAGGGCGCTCGCTCCGGGTGCCCTTGTCTGCGGACAATAAGGGGAGGGTCAGGCTGGGTCCTCGGCAGTCCGGGATTTCCCGGCAACGGGCATATCATGGCTGAGAATGGTGAGGTCATAGGCCGTCCCGGCGCGATCGCGGACTTGGCCTTTGAGCAGCGCCTCGGCGCGGAAGCCCAGGCTCTCGAACAGCATCACCGATCCTATCTGATCCGGGGTCATCTGTGCGGTCAATTTGGTGAGGCCACGGTCCATCGCGATCGCGTAAATGCCCTCCAGCAAATCGCGGCCCAGCCCGGCCCCCCGCTTCTCCGGCGAGACGAGCAAACGGACTTCGCCGACATGGCCGCTCCAGCCCAGCGGGTCGCGCACCAACGCCGCCGCGCCGACCAGCCTCCCCTGATCGTCCTCGGCGATGAGGCTGTCGATCGCACCTTCGCCGATCGCCTCAACCCAGGCGGCGATCACGCGCGGATGCCGCAAATCCCGTCCGAGGAACAACAGGTCATGCTCGGGCAAGCGTTCGGCAAAAGCTTGCATCGCCGTTTCGTCTTTTGCCGCGAACCGGCGAATGTGATGACCCATGCTGATCGTTTCCCCAAAGCCCCCGCGATCAAGCCTGGCCTATGCCATCCGATCGACCGCTCCGGCACCGAGGCTGGCATGCCCGTCTGCGATTGTCACCTCTCGCGCGGGTAAAATGTTTCTCAATCCCCAGTCCCGCGTCCAGTCCGGCGATCACGGGCGCGGTGTGACCGGTTGCGGACCTGCCGGAGTAACGTCCAACGCCGCATCCCCGCCAAGTGCCCGGTACAGCGTCACCAGATTGGTGGCCCCGGTCAATTGCGTCGTTACGAGCGTCCGCTGCGCCGAATAGAGCGATCGTTGCGCGACCAGGCTCTGCAGGAAGGTGTCGATCCCACCGCGATAGCGCGCCTCCGACAGGCGGTAATTGTCACCCGCGGATTTGGTCAGTGCCTCTTGCGCCGCCAGTTGGTTTCCGATCGTGCCGCGGCGGGCAAGCGCATTGGCCACTTCGGAAAAGGCGGTCTGTATCGATTTTTCATAGCTGGCGAGCGCCGCGTCGCGTTGTGCCTGCGATTGCGCGACACCGGCACGGCCAGCCCCCGCGCGGAAAATCGGATAGCTCGCGCTGGGCGCAACCGAATAATTGAAGGCACCGCCAGTGAACAGGCTGCTGAGCGAGGTGCTGGCGAGCCCGGCGAGGGCGGTCAGCGAGATGCGCGGGAACAGCGCCGCCCGCGCGGCACCGATCTGGGCATTGGCGGCGCGCAGCGTATATTCGGCCTGCACCACGTCGGGGCGGCGCAGCAAGATGCCCGAATCGAGCCCCGCAGGCAGCTCTGCGATCGTCGGGGCGGCTTCGTCGATAGAAGCCGGCAGCAAGGTCGGGTCGACCGGCGCGCCAACCAGCAACTGCAGGGCGTTGATGTCCTGCGCGACGGCGGTGGTTTGGGTTGCGAGGTCGGACAGCGCGGTTTGCTGAACGATCTGCGCCTGGTCGAGGTCGGTGCGCGGCGCGACGCCGCCGTCGAGCCGCGCCTTGGTGAGCGTGACGCTGCGCTGCGCGTTGTCCGCGGTATCGCGCGCGATCTTCAACAGGCTCTGGTCCGAGGCATAATTGAGCCAGGCGGAAGCGATGTCACCGACCAAGGTCAGTCGGGTTGCGCGCGCGGCGGATTCGGTCGCGAAATAGCTGTTCTGCGCGGCGGTGGTCAGCGAGCGAACGCGACCGAACAGATCGATTTCGAACGCCGTAATGCCCAGGCTGGCCGAATATGTGTCGCGAACCCCCGATCCGCCGGTCGTTGTGCCGCCGCTCGTCGATCCGCCGGTGCTGCCCGAGGAGACGCCACTGGTCCCGTTGTCGCGATGGCTGAAGCTGAGCCCGCCATCGACTTCGGGCAACAATGCCGCGCGCTGAATGCGATATTGCGCGCGCGCCGTCGCGATATTGGCGGCCGCGATCCGTAGATCGCGATTGTTGACCAGCGCCTGCTCGACGATCTTTTGCAGGCGCGGATCGCGGAAAATGTCGCGATAACTGACGCTCGGCAGCGCCGCTTCGCTCTGTTTCAGATACGCATCGCCGACGGGCCAACTCGGCGGCACGGGCAGATCTGGCCGCACATATTTGGGGGCCATCGAACACGCTGCGAGTGACGTCAGCGCGATCAGCGGGATGGTTTTGCGGATCATGCCGTCGTCTCCGGCTGGCCTGGGGCCGCAGCGGGCGGGGTGGGGTGTTCGTGGTGCAGATGCTTCAACACGTCGCGTGTGCCCCGGCGGACCAGCACGAAGAACAGCGGAATGTAGAAGATGGCGAGGATCGTCGCGGTCAGCATTCCGCCGATCACCGCGGTACCGATGGCGATGCGGCTGTTTGCGCCCGCGCCGGTCGAAATGGCGAGCGGCAGCACGCCGAAGATGAAGGCGAAGCTGGTCATCAAAATCGGCCGCAAGCGAATGCGCGCGGCCTCCAGCGCAGCCTCGATCACGCGCTTGCCCGATTTTTCGGCCTGTTCCGCAAATTCGATCATCAGGATCGCGTTCTTCGCGGCAAGGCCCATCGTCGTCAGCAGCCCGATTTGCAAATAGACGTCGTTCTGCAGCCCGCGCAGCGTGACCGCGAAGATCGCACCGACCAGCCCGAGCGGGATGACCAGCAGCACCGCGATCGGGATCGACCAGCTTTCATACAAAGCGGCAAGGCACAGGAACACGACCAGCAGCGAAATGCCGTAGAGGAACGGTGCCTGTCCCGAGGACAGTCGTTCCTGATAGGACAGACCGCTCCACGCCACGCTGATGCCGGGATAGTGCGCGGCCAGTTCGCTCATGCGGTTCATCGCCGTACCCGAGCTGGTGCCCGGGGCGGCCTGGCCGGACAGCTCATAGGACGAGATGCCCGAGAAACGGGCGAGCGTCGGCGGGGTCTTGCTCCATGAAATGGTGGAGAAAGCGGAGAAGGGGGCCATTTCCCCGCTCGATCCGCGGACATACCATTGCGCAAGATTCTCGGGGGCCGCGCGGTACTGCGCGTCGCCCTGGACATAGACGCGTTTCACCCGACCGCGATCGTTGAAATCGTTGACGTAGCGGCCGCCCCAGGCGGTCGCCAAGGTAGTGTTGACGTCCGACTGGGTGAGCCCGAGCGCGCTGAGTTTCTGCGCGTCGAGATCGACCTTGAGCGTCGGCTGATCGTCAAGGTCGGTTGGGCGCACGGCGGCCAATGTCGGATCGGCGCGCGCCGCCGCAAGCAAGCTGTCGCGCGCGGCCTTGAAATCGGTGCGGCTCAGCCCGCCGGTATTCTGCAACTCCATCGTAAAGCCGTTGGATTGCCCAAGTCCGCGCACGATCGGCGGGACGGTCGCGTAAAATTCGACGTCGCGCAGCCCGCTCAGGGCCTTGGTCGCGCGTTGGGTGATCGCGTCGGCCCCGTTGACCGCGCCCTTGCGATCGGCCCAATCCTTGAGCGCGATGAAGCCGCGGCCGGCATTCTGCCCGCCGGCCACGCCGCCGCCGCCCGAGCCGGCAACCGTCAGAAATCCGTCCACATTCTTGGCCTCTGGGCCGGAGAAGTATTTCTCGATCTGCATCTGCGCCGCGCGCGTCTGGTTGATCGTCGCACCGGGGGCGAGGTTGAACTGGATCTGCGCGATGCCCTGGTCCTCGGTCGGCAGAAAGCCGGTCGGCAAGCGCACGAACATGATCGCGAGGATCGCAACGACCCCGGCGTAGATCAGCAGGAACAGCCATTTGCGGTCGACCACGCGCGACACGGCATTGCCATAGCGCGTCACCATGCGGTCAAACCCGGTGTTGAACCATTCCGAGGCGCCGCGCGTCTTGCGGTCGAGCCAGCTCTCTTGCTTCGTTTTGTCCTTACGCTTCAGCAACGTGGCGGTCAGCGCCGGGGTCAGCACGAGCGCGACCAGCACGGACAGCCCCATCGCCGATACGATGGTGATCGAAAATTGCCGGTAGATCACACCGGTCGAACCGCCGAAGAACGCCATCGGCAGGAACACCGCCGACAGCACCAGTGCGATCGCGATCAGCGCGACGGTGATTTCGTCCATCGACTTGATCGTCGCGTCGCGCGGCGACATATCGGGATGTTCGTCCATCAGGCGTTCGACATTCTCGACGACGACGATCGCGTCATCGACCAGCAAACCGATCGCCAGCACCAGCCCGAACAGGGTCAGCGTGTTGATCGAAAACCCAGCCAGCGAGAAAATACCGAAGGTGCCGAGCAGCACGACGGGCACCGCAATCGTTGGAATCAAGGTCGCGCGCCAGCTTTGCAGGAACACGAACATGACGACGACGACCAGCGCGATCGCTTCCATCAGCGACTTTTCGACTTCCTCGACCGACAATTTGATGAACGCGGTCGAATCCTGCGGAAAGCTGTAGGCATAGCCATTGGGGAAGTTTTTCGAGGCGCGCTCGATCTCGCTCTTCACCAGTTCGGCGGTGCTGAGCGCATCCGCGCCCGGTGCCAGGCTGACCGCGAGACCTGCGCCGGGATGGCCGTTGACACGGCTGGTGATGCCGTAATTCTCTGAGCCGAGCTCGATCCGGCCGACGTCGGACAGCCGCACCGTCGATCCGTCGGGCTGGGTCTTGAGCACGATCGCGCGGAACTGGTCGGGGGTCGACAGGCGCGACTGCGCCGTGACCGTGGCGTTGAGCACCTGTTCGGGTCCGTTGGGCGTGCCGCCGATTTCGCCGGCCGCGACTTCGGTGTTTTGCGCGGTAATCGCGTTGACGACATCGCCCGGGATGAGGCTGTAGCTGGCGAGCTTGTTGGGATCGAGCCACACGCGCATCGCATATTGCGCGCCGAACACGTTGATATCGCCGACACCCTTCAGCCGGCCGATCGAATCCTGCAGGTTGGAAACCAGATAGTCCGACACGTCCTGGTTGGTGGTGCGATCGCTGGTGTCGTAAATCGCGGCGATCAGCAGGAAGTCGGGGTTCGACTTGGTGACGGTAATGCCCTGCTGCTGCACTTGCTGCGGCAGGCGCGGCAGGGCTTGCTGGACCTTATTCTGCACCTGCACCTGTGCGATGTCGGGATCGGTGCCCTTGGCGAAGGTCGCGGAAATGTTGACCTGGCCGCGCGAGGAGGAACTGGTGCTGAAATACAGCAAGCCATCGATGCCGGTGAGCTGTTGCTCGATCACCTGTGCGACCGACGTTTCCAGCGTCTCGGCCGATGCGCCGGGATAGGTCGCGCGGATGTTGACGTTGGGCGGGGCGATATCGGGGAATTGCTCGACGGGAAGCGTATAGATCGCGCCGATCCCGCCAAGCATGATGATGATGGCGATGACCCAGGCGAAGATCGGTCGGTCGATGAAAATGCGCGAGATCACGGGCGGTCAGCCCTTCGACTTGTCAGAGGTCGGTGCCTTGATCGTCTGCGGCGTATCGGCATTGACGGGTTTGATCGGCTGATTGGGTTTCACCTTGCCGACGCCCTGCGTAATCACTTTGTCGCCTGCGTTCAGGCCGTCGGTAACGACCCAAAACGTACCCTGCGTGCGTGGCGCGACGACCGTCTTCTGGATCGCCTTGTTGCCGGGCCCGACCACGAACACCGTCGCATTGCCCTTGGGGTCGCGCGACACCGCTTGCTGCGGCACGAGGAAGGCCTTGGTATCGATCGACTGCGCAAAGCTGGCGCGGACGAACATGCCGGGAAGCAACAACCCCTTGGGGTTCGGGAAGCGCGCGCGCAGCGTAACGGTGCCGGTTGCGGGATCGACCACGACTTCCGAAAATTCGACATCGCCGGTCGGGCCGTAATTGCTGCCATCCTCAAGCTTCAGCTGCACATCGGCGCGGGTCGGAATAGCCCCGCCCGACGCGAGCGCACGGCGCAGGCGCAGCAGATCCGCGCTCGCTTGCTGGATGTCGACATAGATGGGATCGAGCCGCTGGATCGTGGTCAGCGGGCTCGTCTGGCTTGCCGTCACCAACGCCCCTTCGGTGAAGAGCGAGCGGCCGATCCGCCCGGTGATC
The DNA here is from genome assembly GCF_003985085.1 of Sphingomonas sp. TF3. NCBI lineage: Bacteria > Pseudomonadati > Pseudomonadota > Alphaproteobacteria > Sphingomonadales > Sphingomonadaceae > Sphingomonas > Sphingomonas sp. TF3. Next base: position 193,448 of record NZ_RWKS01000002.1, read on the forward strand.
GGGGCAGGGACAGTGGTGAAGCGCAGGTTGATCTTCGCCGTATCGAGCGCGGCGCGATTTTGTTGGACGGCAGCCGCCGCTTGGCGCGCGACTGCGGTGGCGTCGGTATAATCCTGTTTGGCGACCGCTTCCATCTCGACAAGCGGCTTATACCGATCGGCCTTCGCCTTGGTTGCCTCGGCATTGGCGGCAGCGCTGGCGAGGTTGGCCTGCGCCTGATTTGCCGATGCGCGGTACAGGCTCGGGTCGATCTGGTAGAGCGGCTGGCCCTGGCGTACCAAAGCCCCTTCAGTGAAAAAACGATGCAGGATCAGGCCGCTGACCTGCGGCCGCACCTCCGAGCTTTGATAGGCGGCGGTCCGCCCGGCAAGTTCGGTGACGATCGGCACACTGGTTGGCTGCACGACGACGAAGCCGACTTCGGGCGACCCCTTGGCGGTGTTTTTCTTGTTCTGCGACGCAGCGCCGCAGCTGCAAAGCAGCAGGGCAGAACCGCCAAGGAGCGCAATTGTTTGCAGGGGGAAAAACCGAACCGTCATTGCTGTCCACCGCTCCGGGCCAAGTCGGCGCACGGTGGATACCCTGCGCAATCGTCGCCAAACGTTGTCTGTTAGGGATTGTTCCGGGCCCGGATCAACTGTCTCGGTTCGGCCCTAACCGACTCTATTGCGGCGCAACATGTCACCGCAGCTTGGCGATGGTCAACCCATCGGCCTTCGCGCGGTCCTTGGTAGATTCCTCGCTGCGCTTGAGCGCCTTTGCAATGGCCTTGAGCGCCATCCCCTTCTTTGCGAGGGTGTGGAGCTTCTGGATCTCGTCGGTGGTCCATGGTTGCCGGTGGCGTTCGAATCGATCTTCGCTCATAGCGGCGCGCTACCCCAATCGCGCGGCCTGCGCCAGCGTATCGCATGCGTGACACACTCTTGCGACACTTGGCGGCTAGGCGGCCAATATTGTCTCTAACCTCCATCGACGGATTTGTTATGGCTGCCACCACGACCTTGCTGACGCTCGCACTCGCGGCGACCCCCGCGCTGGCCAGCGCGCAGGCGGCACCGCAGCCGGGCCAGGCACCGCAGGCACCGGCCAAATCCACCCAGCCTCCGGCGTCGGACGATAATGAGGACGGCCCCGACATCGTCGTCCAAGGGGCCAAGCAGCCGGGCGCGGTGATTGGCGACATCCCGCCCGAGCAACAGTTGGGCCCCGCCGATATTCGTTCCTACGGCGTAAGCTCGGTCTCCGAATTGCTGACGGAACTGGCACCGCAGATCCGCAGCGATCGCGGCAGCGGCGGCGCGCCTGTCGTCCTTATCGACGGCAAGCGCATTTCCGGATTCGCAGAGATTCGCGATTTGCCGACCGAGGCAATCGCCCGCGTCGACATCCTTCCGGAGGAAGTCGCGCTGAAATATGGCTATCGCGCCGATCAGAAGGTGGTCAATTTCGTGCTGCGACGGCGCTTCCGCGCGGCGACGGTCGAGCTGTCGGACAAAAGCGCGACTGAGGGCGGTCGCGACACACCACAAGCCGAACTCGATCTGCTGGCCATTGCCAATAAGGGGCGGGTCAACCTGCACCTGGAATATCTGGCATCCGACGCGCTGACCGAGAGCGAGCGCGACATCCTGCCCACCACCAAAGCGTCGGGCACTGGCGGCAGCTCCACCAGTACGGTCGATCAACGCCCGTTTCGCACGTTGCTGCCCTCGGGCCGCACGTTCAACGCCAACACTACCTATGCGCGGACCTTCGGTGCCGTTTCGGGCACCCTGAACGCGACGCTGTCGGCAACCGATACCACGGGATTGCTTGGGCTTCCGGCCGACGCGGTGGTCGTCAACGGCGTGCCGAGCGGCAATGTCACCCCGCTCAAGCAGCGCAACTCGACCGTTGGAGCGCATCTCGGCACGGCGTTCAACGGGGCGCTGGGCGGGTGGCAATGGTCGGTTACCGGTGCCTATGATCACAATGAATCGAAGACCTTTACCGATACCGGGCTCGGGTCCGCCGCCGCTTTGGCACCGGTCAATCGCGGCTATTCGACCTCGGACGAGGGACAAGTGGACCTTCTGGTCAACGGCGCTTTGTTCAAGCTGCCGGCGGGCGAAGTCTCGACCAGCGTGCACCTCGGCGGCGATATCAGCGATTTCAGCAGCACGTCGTATCGAGCAGGACTGATTTCGCCCGGAAGTGTGTCGCGCAATACCGCCAACGGCCAGCTCAATATCGACGTGCCACTGACCAGCCGCGCCAAGAATGTGCTGCCGGTGATTGGCAGCCTGTCGGTCAACGGCAATGTCGCGGTCGATCAACTGTCGGACTTCGGCACGCTGACGACACTTGGTTATGGGCTCAATTGGTCGCCGGTGGTGCCGCTGCGGATCATCGCGTCGGTCACCGATCGCGACACCGCACCAACCGCGCAGCAACTCGGCAACCCGCAAGTGGTGACGCCCAACGTGCCGGTCTTCGATTATGTGCGCGGCGTGAATGCCGTCGTGACGACGGTTTCGGGTGGCAACCCCAATCTGATCGCGAGCAACAGCCATACGCGCAAGCTGGGTGTCACGCTAAAGCCATGGAGCACCAAGGACCTGTCGCTGTCGGCCAATTATGTCGATGTGCGTACCGAGAACCCGGTCGCCAGCTTTCCGAGCGCGAGTTCGGCGATCGAGACGGCATTTCCATCGCGCTTCACCCGCGATGCCGATGGCAACCTGCAGCGGATCGACACGCGGCCGATCAATTTCGCCGAGACCAGCCGGTCGGAACTGCGCTGGGGCATCAATTTCTCGGTGCCGCTGAAATCGAAACTGCAAAAGCAAATCGAGGCATGGCGCGCGGGCAAGGGGCCCAATCCGTTTGCTGGGATCAAGGTCCCCGACAGCGTCGCGCGGCAGATCGCGCAGGCACGGGCGGAGCGCGGCGGTGGCGCGGGCGGTCCAGGTGCGGGTGGCCCCGGCGGTCCCGGTGGCCCCGGTGGCGGTGGTGGGGGACGCGGCGGCTTTGGCGGGGGCGGGGGTGGCCGTGGTGCGCCGGGCGGCCGTCTGCAATTCGCGCTCTACCATACGTGGCATTTCACCGATCGCGTGCTGGCGCAGCAGGGTGGCCCGTCGCTCGATTTGTTGCGCGGCGATGCGATCGGCGGCAGCGGCGGTCAGCCTCGCCACGAACTGGAAGGGCAGGCCGGTTACAGCAATAACGGCATCGGCGTGCGTCTGTCGGCGAATTGGCAGAGTGCCACCAACGTCAATGGCGGCACCGCCGCCAATCCGCAGGACTTGCATTTTTCGGATCTGGCGACCGTCAGCCTGCGTCTGTTCGGCGATCTCGGGCAGCGGCTTGAGCTGGTCAAGAAGCACCCCTGGATGCGGGGAATGCGCGTCGCGGTCGCCTTCGACAACATCTTCGATTCGCGCCAGCGCGTGACGGATTCGAACGGCACGACGCCGGTCGCGTATCAGCCCGATTATCTCAACCCGCTGGGCCGGACGGTGCGCGTGTCGATCCGCAAGCTGTTCTTCTAACGGGCGATACCGACCATGCTTTTGCGGCATGGCGGCTGAACGGCGCGAGCGGTTGACGCGGGGGGCGGCGGTCGTAAGGGAGGACGCACGTTTCCAGGAGTGTCCGCCATGAAGACCCGCGCCGCCGTCGCCTTTGAAGCCAAGAAGCCGCTCGAAATCGTCGAACTGGATCTGGAGGGGCCGAAGGCGGGCGAAGTGCTGGTCGAGATCATGGCGACCGGCATTTGCCATACCGATGCCTATACGCTCGACGGGCTCGACAGCGAGGGGCTGTTCCCCAGCGTACTGGGCCATGAAGGTGCGGGCATCGTGCGCGAAGTCGGTGCGGGGGTCACCTCGGTCAAGCCTGGCGACCATGTCATCCCGCTCTACACCCCCGAATGCCGCCAGTGTAAATCGTGCCTCAGCGGCAAGACCAACCTGTGCACCGCGATCCGCGCGACGCAAGGCAAGGGGCTGATGCCCGACGGCACGACGCGCTTCAGCTATAAGGGCCAGGCGATCTTCCATTATATGGGCTGCTCGACCTTTTCGAACTTCACCGTGCTGCCCGAGATTGCTGTCGCCAAAATTCGCGAGGACGCGCCGTTCAAGACCAGTTGCTATGTTGGCTGCGGCGTGACGACGGGTGTTGGCGCGGTGGTCAACACCGCCAAGGTGCAGGTCGGCGACACTGTCATCGTGTTCGGTCTGGGCGGGATCGGGCTCAACGTGCTGCAGGGCGCGCGGATGGCGGGCGCGAACATGATCGTCGGCGTCGACATCAACCCCGACCGCGAGGAATGGGGCCGCAAGTTCGGCATGACGCATTTCGTCAACCCGAAGGACGTGGGCGACCTGGTCGCGCATCTCGTCGCGCTGACCGATGGTGGCGCGGACTATACCTTCGATTGCACCGGCAACACCACCGTGATGCGCCAGGCGCTGGAAGCGTGCCATCGCGGGTGGGGCACCTCGATCATCATCGGCGTGGCCGAGGCGGGCAAGGAAATCAGCACGCGGCCGTTCCAGCTTGTCACCGGGCGCAACTGGCGCGGGACGGCGTTTGGGGGCGCGAAGGGGCGCACCGATGTGCCCAAGATCGTCGACTGGTACATGAACGGCAAGATCGAGATCGACCCGATGATCACGCATGTTCTCTCGCTTGAGGAGATCAACAAGGGCTTCGATCTGATGCACGCAGGCGAAAGTATCCGCAGCGTGGTGGTGTATTGAGCGCCTTGCGCCTCCCCCGTTGGGGAGGCGCAGCGGTTATTGCCGCGCCCGCAGGGTAACACCGATGACGCGCGGGTCGCTGGGAGTGCCGAGGATCAGGCCGGAATTGCCCGCCTGGATCGTCAGGTTCTGAATATAGTTGGCGTTGAACAGGTTGCGCACGAACAGCGCGACCTCGAGCCCGCTTTTGCTGCGCAGGCCAAGGCTGGCGTTGGTGACGGTGTAGCCGTCGATCAGCGTATATTTCGACAGGCTCGGGTCGCCATAATAGCTGGTGCGCCAGCTTGAATCGGCGTGCAGGATCAGCGCGGCGCTGCCGACCGGCAGTGTGTAATCGCCGCCGATCGTGGTCGACCATTTCGGCAGCCCGGCGAGCGGACGTCCGGTCAGGTTGCACGCGGTGGTTGCGGCGGTCTGCACCTCAAGCGGGCAGGGGCCGGCCGGATAGTTCGCATAGGTGCCATGGGCATAAGCGACGTTGCCGCGCAGTTGAAACGCGCGGGTGACGTTGGCGGTGACGTCGGCCTCGAAGCCCTTCACCGTCACCTTGGGAATGTTGGAAAGGTAACCGCGCAGCGCCACGGTTTGCGAGCTGTCGACGATCGTCGCCTGGAAATCCCGGACATCGGTGTAATAGCCCGCGATATTCGCCACCAGCCGACGGTCGAACAGCGCCGCTTTGATCCCGCCTTCATAAGTAGTGTTGAGTTCGGGCCGGATTACGGCGGTGGTGAGCACCGGCTGGTTGGCGGTGTTGAGCGGCAGGCCCGACAGGTTGATCCCGCCCGATTTGAAGCCACGCGCATATCCGCCATAGAGCATCACCGTATCGGTCGCCTGCCAGGCGAGATTGGCACGGCCCGACACGTTGCTCTCGCGGTCGTGCGCGACATAGCTTTGCGGGCGCAGCACGCCGAGCCGCGCGTTGAGGAGCGTCGTATTGGTCGTGGCGGGGCCGCCGAACACGGTGGTGTCGTACGTACCGTCCTTCACTTCATAGGTGTAGCGCAGGCCGCCGGTCAGGGTAAGGCGCGGCAGGATCTTGTAGTTGAGCTCGGCAAAGGCGGCATAGCTGTCTTCCTTCAGCCGGGTGTGGCCGTCCGTGCCATAGCCGTCGAGCAAATTGGCGGGCACCGCGACGGCGGGGGTGCCGGTGGTCTGGCCGATCAGATAATAGGCCGCCGCCGGGCCGTAGATGCTGATCGGCTCTCCCGTGATTTTCTGGTCGAAGAAATACAGGCCAGCGACATAGCCGAGCCGATGCTCGCCATTCGAGGCGAGCCGCAGTTCCTGGCTATATTGATCCTGGCGCGAGGGGATGTGCTGGCTGAGCTGGACCGGGATGCCGGTATAATCGCGGTCATTGGCGGCATCCCAGTTCCAGAAGCGCCACGCGCTGACCGAGGTGAGGGTTGCGAAACCGACATTCCAGTCGGCAATCGCCGAGACGCCGCCTTCATTGGTGTTGACGCCCAAGGCTGCGTCGATATCGGTGACGCGGTCATACGGGTTGGTGCTGGGCGGGGTGTAATTGAACAGCCCCGCCAGCGCCGGATATTGCCGGGAAGGGGCCCGCAGGCTTTGGCCGACGCGCAGATAGACCTGGGTGCAACATTCGCTTTCGAAATTGGTGAAATCGCCGGTCAGGCGAAGCTGGAAATCGGCGGTCGGCTTGAACAGAATTTGCGCGCGCACCGCCTGATTGCCGATGCCGTTTTCCTTGGCACCGGTGCGGACATTGTCGATCACGCCGTCGCGCCGCGTGACCAGCCCCGACAGGCGGAAGGCGACGGTATCGCCGATCAGCGGACCCGAGGCAGAGGCCTTGGCCTGGACGAAGTTGTAGCTGCCAACCGACAGTTCCTCGCTCGCTTCCGGGGTGAAGGTTGGGGCGCCGGTGGTGATGGTGATGGCACCGGCGGTGGTGTTCTTGCCGAACAGCGTCCCTTGCGGCCCGCGTAGTACCTCGATCTGCTGAATATCCGAGAAATCGAACGCGGCGGTGGCGGGGCGGGCGTGATAGACTTGGTCGACATAGAAGCCGACGCCGGGTTCCAGCCCGTCATTGGCCTGGCTGACCGCGACCACGCTGCTGCCGAGGCCGCGGATGGTGAAGGCGGTGTTGCGCGGGTTGGCGGAACTGTAGTTGAGCGCGGGGACCAGCAAGCTCAACTGGCTGGTGTTGACGGTGTAGGACCGGTCGAGCAGCGCGCCGCCGACCACCGACACGGCGAGCGGCACCTTTTCCAGATCCTCGGCCCGCTGGCGCGCGGTGACGACGATGTCGCTATTGGTATCGAGGGCGGCGTCGGCTTTGGGTGCGTCGGCGTCTGGCCGGGCGTTGGCGACACCGGGCATAAGCGCCATCACGGCAGCCACCGAGACGGTGGCGATAACAAAGGTCGACGGTCGCATACAAATCCCCAGCTTTGACCTGCGGTGCTCCGCATTGGCGACTCGCTATATATAGCAGGATATAGAGATTGGTAGCGGCGGTCGGTCTTGTGCTGCTTTTACAGCACGATCCTCCTCATTTCAGCGTCGGGATCCAAGCAGCGGTGGAGCAGGTCAGGGCGTGCAATAGTGGTCGAGAAAGGCCTGATGCGTGGGCATCCGCGCAACCGCGCTTGCGATGTTGCCCTTCAGGTCACCGAGCGCGCGCTGCATATGCTCGATGCTGAGCATATGCCCCATATGGTGATAGCTGGCGGGCTCCAGCCGTTGCCCGAGCATCACCTGCAACCAGGAATCGGCCTGGAACAGATCGTCGGCGGTTTGCGGGGTGAGCGCGGCTTCGCGGAACAGCGCGATGCGCTGCGCGAGCGTCGCCGGGATGTCCATCGTGCGGCAGCGGTCCCAGAACGGATCGTCGCTGCGCTCGGTCAAATGATAATGCAGGATGATGAAGTCGCGCACGCGCTCCAGCTCGGTTTCGGCCAGCGCATTGTAGTGCTGCACAAGCGCGGGCTTGATGCCGTTGAACGGGAAGGACTGGATCAGGCGGGTGATGCCGATCATGATGAGGTGAATGCTGGTCGATTCCAGCGGCTCGACGAACCCGCTGGCGAGCCCCAGCGCCACGCAATTCTTGTCCCACACCCGTTTGCGGCGACCGGTGACATAGCGGATCAGGCGCGGATCGGTGATCGTCTCGCCGTCGATGTTCGCGAGCAGCTTGGCGTGGGCGGCGTCGTCCGACAGATAATCGCTGCAATAGACCAGGCCATTGCCGACGCGGTGCTGCAGCGGGATCTGCCATTGCCAGCCAGCCTCATGTGCGATCGCGCGGGTATAGGGCAGAGCGGGCTGGACGGCCTTGGTCTGCACCGCAAGCGCGCGGTTGGTGGGCAGCCAGTGGCTCCAATCCTCATAGCCCGCCTTCAGCGTCTGTTCGATCAGCAGCCCGCGAAAGCCGGTGCAATCAATGAACAGATCGCCTTCGATCCGGCGGCCATCGGCCAGATCGAGCGCTTCGATAAATCCCGTTTCGGGATGCTGATGAACCTGGCCGATCTTGCCCTCGACGCGGGTTACGCCGCGCGCCTCGCTGAACTGGCGCAGGAAGACGGCGTAGCGCGATGCGTCGAGATGATAGGCATAGTTGATCTTGGCGTCGGGGCCGGTGGCGAACTTGCCCGCTTCGGCTGCGGTCAGCTCGAAACAATAGTCGCCCAGCGCGCCGCCGGTGCCCTCGGCGCGCGCGCGCAGCCACATATGCTGGAAATCGCCCATCCAGATCGACTGGCCGACGCGACCGAAGGAGTGGATGTAGCGATCCCCCCGCCGCGCCCAGTTTTCAAAGGCAATGCCGAGTTTGAAGGTCGCTTGCGTCGCGCGCATAAAATCGCGCTCGTCGATCTCGAGGAAGCGGTGGAAGGTGCGGATCGTCGGGATCGTCGCCTCGCCGACGCCGACGGTGCCGATCTCGTCGGATTCGATCAGCACGATGTCGAGCAATGGCCCCAGATGCTTGGACAAGGCCGCGGCGGCAACCCAGCCCGCCGTGCCGCCGCCAGCGATGACCACACGCTTGATCGTCTGCGTATCGGCGCGGGGAGGGGCGGCGGTCATCGGTTCAACCTTTGCAGCAAATGCGCGCGCAAGCGGCGGGCGGTGAGGTCATCGAGCGGCGCGAGCGGCCCGCGCGCCGCTTCGGGAAGATGGTCGGCCGCCGCATCGGCCGGACCGAATACATAATGGTCGAACAGCGCGCGCCAGGCCTGTTTTTCGGTCAAGGGGCGGTCGCGCAAGCTGAGCAGGCCGTGCAGCAGCGTGGTCATCGGCGTGTCGAGGAAGCGGGGGGCCGCATTCCACCAGTAATTGACCAGCACGTTGAAGGCATCCAGCGCCTCGACATTGTGCCACCACAAGGCCGGATAGACGAGCACGTCGCCGGGTTCGAGATCGAACACCTGCGCGGTCTCGAGCGCGGCGGCGAAGCGCGGGTAGCGATCGAGATCGGGCGCACGGAGATCGACCATGCTGACCACCTGTCCGCCCGGGGTGGGCTCGAGCGGACCCGGATAGAGGTTGGTGACCTGATCGGGCGGAAACAGCGTGAAGCGCCGCCGCCCGACCAGGCAACAGGCGATGTTGTTCGACATGTCGTAATGCGTGGCCGCCGTGGTGCGGTTGCCGATCCAGATGCTCGCCAGCGGGGTGGCACCGCCAAACGCCTCGGGTGGAAGGGCCAGATCGTTTTCGGCACGAAAGCCGGGGAGATAGGTGTCGAGGTCGGTCGAGCCGACATACAGGGCCTCTGCATGAGGATCGTCGCGGGTGGCGAGCATCCGGTCGAGAAAGGCATCGAGCTTCACGCGCGTGGCGGTGAAGTTCATCGCGGTCATGTCGGCATTGTAGAAGAACCGACCGGCAATCTCGGGCGGGCCGCTATACCCGACCACCGCGGTGCCGGTGTAGAAGGACTTGAGATAGGCCACCGCCGTCTCGGGCCCCTCAAGGCCCTTGGCGACCAGCGGCCAATCCCGCACCAAGCCGCGCAGGACAACAGGCTGCTGCCGCGCGATCAAGCGCGCCGGGTCGAGCAGCGGCTCCGGCGCGGGGGTGCTCATACCGGGACCGGTGCGCCCGCTTGCGGCTCACCCAATTCGGCGCGGCGCTTGCGGTTCTTGAGCTCGATCAATCGCGCGACATTGCCGAGCGATGAGGCAATCTGAAAGGCGTGCCGCAAATAGCCGCTCTGGTTGAGCGCGTGCAGCGCCGTGGCGTCGAGCCGAGCCAGACGATCGGTGCCGATCGTGAAGCAACCCGGCACATCGTACCGGGTATGCGCGTCGAGTGCGATTTCCAGCGTGACGGGTTCGATCAGATCGGCCTGTTCGAAGGCGGCGAACATCGCGTCGCGCTGCTGATGCCCATCATGGATGACCTGCAACACGCGCACGATATGGTCGAGATAGGGCGACGAACCGCCATGAGGCAGGAACACGGCCTGTGCATTGGGGCTTTGCGGTGCAGCGGCGATGCGCGGATGGTCGAGATCGACATGCAGCATCGGCTCGCGCCGCGCCTGGCCGTCGACCGTGCGATCGACCAGGCCAATCAGGAACGGCCCGCGCTGGTGGATCACCGGGATGTGCCGCGCCTGCCAACCGGTGATATCGAGAAACAGATTTTCGTCGCGGTCGAGCCCGAGCAGCGCGACTGCGTAAAACGTTCCCGCGTCGTCGCGGCGGAACAGAATGGGATAATCGCGCTGCGCCTCATCGATTTCGCCGGGAAAGAGGACGCATTCGTTCACCGCATCGCCAAAGAGAGCGGAATAGCCGATGGCGACGCGCAAATCGGCATGGGCGATGGTGTCGAGAAGAACCGTGTTGGTCATACGCTGTGGTAATCGCCGATCGGGATTGCGCCAAGCGGCACGCGATGCGTGCGACCGAAAGCCTCCAAAAAATTACCGGGTGCTCCGCTTCCGAAGCACCCGGCAAGGTGGAGGAAATCAGAAGCGGTAGCGTGCGCCGAACAGGAAGCGGCGTTGCAATTCCTGGGCGAACCAGACGTTGCTTTCCGAGCGGCCATAGGTCCGCAGGCTCGCATTGGTCAGGTTGATGCCTTCGACCGACAGCGCGATCTTCTTGTTGAGATCGTAGCTGATGTTCATGTCGAGCTGGCCGAACGCCTTGGTGTAGACCGGGTTCTTGTAGCTGTCGCGGTTGAGCTGCGACAGGAACTTGTCACGCCAATTGTAGCTGAGCCGTGCCGAAATGCCGTGCTTGTCATAGATCAGCGTGGCGTTGGCGGTGTTGCTGAGGCCAGTCAGCGCGAACTGATCGACATTGGGGTCGCCGCCATTGTTGAAGCCAACGTCACCCTTCACATACGTGAAGCTGCCCGAAACACCGATGCCGGTCTGGCCGAAGAAATATTGGCCGGCGATTTCGAAGCCGTAAATCTCCGCATCCTTGTTGTTGATCGGGCGCGAGATGGTGAAGTTGTACAGGGGATCGGACGACGAACCGTTGATGTCGACCGCTGACAGGATCTGGTTGACGAAGGCCTGGTCGACCGTCTTGGTGACCGAGCTGTAATGCGCGTTGAACTGCGTCGCTGCTGCCGCTGCGCCATCCCGCTGGATCAGCGCGGAATAGGTGAACAGGTTGACGTCGCTGATATCGGCACCCAGCGCACTCAGCGCCGCCTTGGCCGTTCCCGACAGCGTTCCCGCAGCCCCCGAGCTCGGATCGCGCAGGCCGAACAGCGAGCCGTTCGAAAGCCCCGTGCCGATGAAATTGTGCACGCGCTTGTCGAAGAAGCCCGCCGAGAAATAGCTGTCGGGCTTGAAATAATATTCGAACGACAGATCGAAATTGTCCGAGATCAGCGGTGCGAGATTGGTGTTGCCGGTGTTCGCGGTGGCGACACCGCCGATCGCGGTTGGACGCGACGGGGCGAACACGCTCGTCGAGGCGAACAGATTGTCGTAATTCGGCCGTGCGATCGTCCGGCTGGCCGAGAAGCGGCCGATCAAATTGCGCTTGAGTTCGACCTGGAAATCGAACGACGGCAGGATATTGTCGTACGACCCATAGCCGCGCAGCGTTTGCGGGGTCGCCCCGACGCTGATCGTGAAGTCGTTATCGGCAACCCAGGCAATCTGGTTCGGCACCGCCTGCAGCGAAATCGCTTCGTCCTTGGTGTGTTCATAGCGGGCACCGGCGACGAGCGTCGCATTGTGGCCTGCGATCTCACCCTTCCAGGTGACCTGGCCATAGCCTGCGTAGATCGTTTCCTTGACGGTGTTGTTCTGGCTCGCGGTGATCGATACCGCGTTGCCCTTCGCGGCATAAGATGACGACAGCGCATTGTAGAGCGCCAGCGCGTCGCCGCGGAAGGCGATCAGATTGGGGCCGGTGCCCTTGGGATCGTAGCTGTTGAATTTGCACAACAGACAGAAGTCCTTCAGCACGCCAGGCGCGATCTTTTGGACGTCGCCGGGGAAATCGACGCTCCAATTGCCCAGCGTCTGCTGGGTCGAGGTCAATTGCTGGTTGGTGTCGGTATCGCGATAGAGGCCGCCGAAATCGAAGCGGCTGCCGCCACCCAGATCCCAGCCGAAATCGGCGCGGATTTCCTTCACCTTCTGGCGTTGGCTGGTGGTGTAGGTGCGCCCGATTGAGGAGCCGACATCGTTCACGTCGAGCACGCCATTATGGTTGCCGCCAGGGATTGACGCGTCGCTGATCGAGATGTCCTGCACCGGGATCTGCCCGCTATAATCGACCGAGTGCGCCGTGATGACGTTCGCACCCAGGCCGACCAGCGTCGAGCTGGTGCCGTTGCTGTTGTTCGGCAGCACCGACGATTTGCCGTAATGGCCGTCGATCGTCAGCGTGAAATTGTGCGCGATGTCCCACTTGGCGTTGAGGCCGTAATCCTCAAGCTGGTTCTTCTGCGCGCGCGCTTGCTGCTCGAAGCCGGTGTCCTTCACGCCGGCAATGGTCTCGTGCAGGTAGGTGGTGGTGGCGACCGCCTTGTTGCTGTCGAAGGTGACGACATCGAATGGGCGGTTGAACCAGTTCGATTCATCCGAGCGCTGCTCGTCCTGCAGGGTGCGTGCAAACAGCGCGTCGGCGGTGATGGTCAGCGCGTCGGTCGGCTTGAACTGGACGATCGCCTGGCCGTTCAGACGCTGATATTTGTCGTCCGAAAAGTGGTAGCGGCTGTCATTGGGGACCGAGACCAACTGGTTCGGGTCGCTCGGTTTGTTGTTGATCTTGGTTGCTGCGTTGACGAAGCCGTTGCTGGGGTTGAGGAAATCGGCGAGCGTGCGGATATTCCAGGCATTGGACGTCGCCGACACGGTCGAAAAGTGGCGTTCCTGATAGCTGCCGAACAGCGACACGCCGAAGGTCTGGTCGGGGTTGGACCAGCTCGCCAACCCGGTGATTTCCGGGGTGACTTTCGAGCCGCAATCGACACAGTCATTCGCGCTGGTGTCGTAGTTGAGCTTGCCGCCAAGCGTGCCGTTAAAGCCCGACTGGCGCGAATCGAGTGGACGCCGCGTGACCACGTTGATCGTCGCACCGATACCGCCCGAGGGGACGGCGGCGCGCCCGGTCTTGTAGACTTCAAGCGTCTTCACGCCTTCCGACGCAAGGTTGGAGAAATCGAACGAGCGCGTCACACCGACGGTGCCGTCGGCGCTTTCGTCGCCGCCGACCGTCTGCACGTAAGACGAGGCGAGGGTGCGACCGTTAAGGGTGACGAGATTGAAGCTCGGCCCGAAGCCGCGCACGGTAACCTGCGCGCCCTGGCCGTTGACGCGGTCGATCGACACGCCGGTGATGCGCTGCAGCGATTCCGCGAGGTTGGTGTCGGGGAACTTGCCAATATCTTCGGCCGAAATGGCGTCGACGATACCGGTCGAATTGCGCTTGATCGCGATCGAGCGCTCAAGGCTGGCGCGGACACCGGTGACGACGATATCGTCGCCCGTCGTCGAGTCGGCGGGCTTGCTGGCGTCCTGCGGAGCCGGCGCGCTCTGCGCATGGGCGGATTGCGGGAGCGCGAGCCCCGCGGCGAGCGCTACTACCGAAGCCGACCAGACATAAGCCGACGCTTGACCAAAGCCCTTCATTGAGCCCCCCTCCCAAAATGACGTGGCCTTATCTGGCCACTGAAACCCCATGCCGAGCCCCCAACGAGTTCGACATGATGAGCGCTACCAGATTGTCTTACGTTGTCAACAGCGCTTTGTCGCGTTGCGGGCCTGCGGGCGATCGCCTCGGCGCAGCCTCGCAAACGAAAATCATATGGTGCGGCGCACAAAATCACAGGAAATTCGCCAACTTCCCGGCGTGCTGAGGCGAAGGCAGGGCGCAGGGGAGGAGGTGCCGCCCGCCCGTGGGAGTCCGGTTCGGCATTCCTCGGTGCGGCTGTGATGGTGTCAACGTTATCAGAGGCATCTAGCGCGCGGGGGTTTGTTCTGGTCTATTGTCGGCGGATCTGGGTTTGAGTGGCATGAAACGAACGACGATTGTTGATGTGGGGCGGCTGGCAGGGGTTTCGGCCAAGACCGTATCGCGGGTTCTGAATGACGAGCCGCATGTCAGCGCAGCGGTAAAGCAGCGGGTTCGGGCCGCAGCCGATGCGTTGGATTATCATCCCAATGTGTTTGCGCAGGCGCTGGTCCGCCGCAAATCGCATATGATCGGGCTGGTCTATGAAAATCCGAGCCCGAGTTATGTCGTCGAACTGCAGAAGGGCGTGTTGGAGCGGCTCACCAACGAACGCTATCGGCTGGTGGTGATCCCGATCCGATCGGTGCAGGAAAATGCTGCCGAGGTGGTCGGCCTGTTGCGCTCGGCTGCGCTGGATGGGGTGGTGCTGGCTCCGCCTGCGTCGGATCATCCCTTAATTCTCAGTCAGTTGAAGGAAGCCCGTATTCGCTGCGCGCGGATCGCGCCGACGCGCATGATTGAGGCTGCGCCCAGCAATCTGGTCGACGACGTCGCTGCTGCGCGCGAGATGGCGGCCTATGTGATCGGGCTTGGGCATCGCGAAATCGCGATCATCCGCGGCGACCCGACACATCCGTCGACCGAGGCGCGCATGCTTGGCTATATGCAGGCCTTCCATCAGGCGGGTCTCGAATTGCGCTTCGACCGGATCGAGCCCGGCATGTTCACCTTCGACAGCGGGCTTGCCGCCGGGCGCAACATCCTCGCACGCGCTGACCGTCCGACTGCGATCCTGGCGCAGAACGACGATATGGCGGTGGGCGCGATGATGGCTGCACGGGAGATTGGACTGTCGATTCCCGAGCGATTGTCCGTCGTTGGTTTCGATGATTCGGAGGTGTCGCGAATCACCTGGCCGCGCCTGACCACGGTGCGCCAGCCGGTGTTCGAAATGGCGGTGGCGGCGACGGAAATGGTGATCGCGCAGCTCGAGGATCGCGAGCCGCTGGCCCGCGTGTTGCATTCCCATACCCTCCTGGTGCGCGAATCCGCTGCTCCGCCGCACGCCTAGCCAAATGCTAAATCGTTGGGAATCTTGGTATTATGCTGCCGGCGACCTTGGCTTCAATTTCGTGTGGCAGTCGATCGAACTGTATCTTCTGTTTTACTATATTCGCGACCTGGGCATGGCACCGGGAGTTGCTGCGGGGATTTTTCTTGCTGGCGCTGCGGTCGATTGGGTGACCGATCCCCTGGTCGGGGCGGTGGCCGATCGGTTGGCACCGCGCGTTCCGCTGCGCGCGTGGGTATCGGTTGGAGGCCCGCTTTCGGTGCTGCTATTGTGCCTGGCTTTCGCACCGCCGCCGGTGCCTGCGGCATGGGTGCCGGGTTATGCGCTGTTGACCTATTTGGGGTTGCGCTTCTTTTATGGCGTCGGAAATATTCCTTATGGCGCGCTGACCGCACGGATATCGCCCGACGCGAACGATCATATGATATTGACCAGCGCGCGCATGCAGGGGGCAGCGCTTGGAGGCTTGATCGCGGCCCTGACCTACGCGTTGCTTCCGACCGGGCGGGTTGGGGGCGCGGATTTTCGGTTGGGCGCGCTGATTCTCGCGGGATTGGCGATGCCGGCTTTTCTGGCGACGAGCTGGGGCACGCGGGAGCGCGTGGCCCCCCCTGCGACCGCTCGCCTGCATCTTGGTCGCACCATCGCCGAAATGTTCACGCTGGTGCTGCGATCCTCCGCGTTGCGGCGGCTGATGGCCACGATTTTGATGGTCGGGTTGGCTGTTACCCTGCTCAACAAGTCGTTGCTGTTCTTGTTCGACCAGGTCGGGGCCGCTGATATCGGCTATTACGTTGCATTGAGCCCTTCATTGTCGCTGTTGTTGACGGCACCGCTCTGGAGTCGACTGGCTGAGCGCATCGGGCAGGCGCGCACCTTGCGACTGGGCGCGGTGCTGCTGTTTCTGGCAATCTTGTTGGCTTTTGTCAGCCAGGGCCTGGCGTCGATGCTCGTTTGCATCACGCTGTCGATCATCGCGGTCCAGGGGATGTCGGTCATGTTCTGGTCGTTGGTTCCCGGGGCGGTAGCGGCGTGTGAACAGG
Organism: Sphingomonas sp. TF3; assembly: GCF_003985085.1. Taxonomy (NCBI): domain Bacteria; kingdom Pseudomonadati; phylum Pseudomonadota; class Alphaproteobacteria; order Sphingomonadales; family Sphingomonadaceae; genus Sphingomonas; species Sphingomonas sp. TF3. Next base: position 209,730 of record NZ_RWKS01000002.1, read on the forward strand.
AGGCGCATGCTGCGGGATATGCGGTGCGAGTCTATGCGGTGGCGACGATCACGCGCAAACTGGCTCAGGCGCTCGCGCCGCAATTGATCGCGATCGCGCTCTTCGCGCCGCATGGGTCGATCCTCATGATCCTTGCGGCAGTCGCCTTTCTCACGGTTCTGGTGGTTACCTTTTTCCCGCCTGTCGAAGAGCGTGCGATCACGGCCGGGCCTTGACAGCGCGTTGTCAACGTTGTCAACAACGCGCCACGGATCCGCCGTTCAGGTGATGACCGGTTTTCTGGAGGAGGGGGCATGATCCCGAAGCTTGCGGTTTGCGCTGCATTTTCCGTTGTCGCCGGTGCAGCTGCGCTGCCCGCCGCTGCGCAGGTGGCGACCCCCGTCGTGCACCCCGCCCTCTGGCCCGAAGCCGTGTGGCCGGTGGCGGCAAAGCGCGATGACGAAGCGCGAATCGCGGCCCTGCTTGAGCATATGACGGTAGAGGAAAAGGTCGGTCAGGTGATCCAGGCCGACATTGCCAGCGTCACGCCTGACGACGTGCGTCGCTATCATCTGGGCTCGGTCCTCAATGGCGGCAATTCCGGGCCTGGCGGTGACGATTTCGCGCTCGCGCCGAAATGGCTGGCCTTGGCCGACGCCTTTTATGATGCCTCGGTCGATCGGTCTGCCGGAGGATCGGGTATCCCGATCCTGTGGGGCATCGATGCCGTCCACGGGCATAGCAACATCATCGGTGCGACGTTGTTTCCACAGAATATCGGGCTTGGTGCGACGCGCGACCCTGCGTTGATCGAGCGGATCGGTGCCGCGACCGCCGCCGAAATCCGCACCACCGGCCAGGAATGGACCTTCGCGCCGACCATCACCGTGCCGCAGGATTATCGTTGGGGGCGGGCTTATGAGGGCTATTCCTCCAATCCCGATCTGGTCGCCAGCTATGTCGGACGAATGATCGTCGGCCTGCAGGGCAAGCCCGACGGCAGCCGCATTCTGGCGGGCCCGCACGTTCTGGCGAGCACCAAGCATTTCCTCGCCGATGGCGGCACCTTCGAGGGACGCGACCAGGGCGATGCCAAGATCAGTGAAACCGATCTGCGCGACATTCACGGCAAGCCGTATCTCCCCGCCATTGGGGCCGGGGTCGCCACCGTGATGACCAGCTTTTCAAGCTGGCAGGGACAAAAGATCGCGGGCAGCAAGGGGCTGGTCACCGACGTGTTGAAGGGCCGGATGCATTTCGGCGGGTTCGTCGTCACCGACTGGAACGCGCATGGCCAGATTGCCGGGTGCAGCAACGAAAGCTGCCCGCAGGCGATCAACGCGGGCGTCGACATGTACATGGCCCCCGATAGCTGGCGTCCGCTTTACGCCTCGTTGCTCGCGCAAGTGAAGGACGGCACCGTGCCGATGGCGCGGCTCGACGATGCGGTCGCGCGCATTCTGCGCGTGAAGTTCCGGCTCGGCCTGTTCGAGGTCGGCAAGCCCTCGACGCGTCCGCTTGCGGGCGACTGGAGCGTGCTTGGCGCGGCGGCGCACCGCGCGATTGCGCGCGAGGCGGTGGGCAAGTCGCTGGTGCTGCTCAAGAACAACGGTGTCCTGCCGTTGAAGCCACAGGCCAACGTCCTGGTCGCAGGCGATGGTGCCGACGATATCGCGCGGCAATCGGGCGGCTGGACCATCACCTGGCAGGGCACCGGGCTCGACAATAGCAAATTCCCCGGTGCGACCAGTCTTTGGGCCGGCATCGAAAACGCGGTCAAGGCAGGCGGTGGCCATGCCGAATTCGCGCCCGACGGCACGTTCAAGACGCGGCCCGATGCCGCGATCGTCGTGTTTGGCGAAACGCCCTATGCCGAGTTCCAGGGCGACATCAAATCGCTGCAGTTGCGCGCCGACCTGCGCGGGCCACTGGAGACCATGCGCCGTTTGAAGGCGCAGGGGATCCCGGTCGTGGCGGTGATGCTGACCGGGCGACCGCTGTTCGTAAACCCAGAACTGAACGTCGCCGACGCGTTCGTCGTCGCATGGTTGCCCGGCACCGAAGGGGCGGGGGTGGCCGACCGGTTGTTTGCCGCCAAAACCGCCGCCGCGCCGTTCACCGGCAAATTGCCCGCCGCCTGGCCGATGACCGCAAAGTCTGGCGATGCCCCGTTGTTTCCCTTCGGTTACGGCCTGACCGGACGAGAGGCCGCGATGCCTTGGAGGGCTTTGCCGGAGGACCCCGGTGTCGCCGACGCCGGGACCGATGGCGTCTATTTTACAGCCGGGCGGGCAACGCCGGGCTTTTTCCTGGAAATTGGCGATGGTAGCGGTTCCGGCACCCGCATCGCCACCGTGCCCGCGCAGGCGCTTGGCGGGCGCGTAAAGGTGACGGCAGTCGACTATGGCGTGCAAGAGGGCGCGCGGCACGTCTCCCTCGCTGGCGGCGGGCCGCAGACGATTGCAGTGCAGGCGACGGAGCCGCTTGATCTCGGGCGGCAAAACAATGGGGACGTGATGCTCGTCACGACGCTGCGGGTCGATCGACCGGTCGGATCGGATGTGACATTGGGGGTTGCGTGCGCCGGGGCGTGTCGCGGCACCGTTGCCATTCCGGCCGCCGCGCTCCCGGTGGGGAGCTGGCGCTCGATCGCCGTTCCGTTCAAATGTTTCGGCAAAGCCTCCGAGATGACCCGGGTTGCTGCGCCCTTCGTTCTGCGGACCGCATTGCCGCTGGAGATCAGCGTGGCGCGGATCGCGACCGGGATGAACGCCGATACAGTTTTGCGGTGTGGAGGATAATACCGGGCGAGGTTGCGCCGGATTCGGTGCCGAAATGGCGAGCGGCAGTGGCGGCAAATTACCGAGAATGCGTTGACCTGTCGCCCACGAATGTGCCAGTGACGCCGGATCGACGACGCGGCGGGCAGCGAGGGAGATAACCCCTTCGATTTGCACGCAAGGCGTCGGCTTTGCGGGTGTAGCTCAATGGTAGAGCAGAAGCTTCCCAAGCTTACGACGAGGGTTCGATTCCCTTCACCCGCTCCATCGCTTCGCTGAAACATCGTCGTGCGAGTCGCCGAGCCCTGCTGGGCAGGCGTTATTTTCTCCATCGCTCCCCGCGTTCAATCGCTGTCGGCACAAGGCCTTACGATTTGAATCGACACGCGCTATCGGAGGCGCAAAGCGAGGATGAGGAGAGGCACATGATAGGCCAGATGGATTTCGCGCTGGGCGAAACTGCGGACATGATCCGCGACACGACCCAGCGCTTCGCGACTGACCGGATCGCGCCGATCGCGGCCAGGGTCGATGCCGAGGACTGGTTCCCGCAAAGCCTGTGGCCCGAAATGGGCGCGCTCGGCCTGCACGGCATCACTGTGGCGGAAGCGGATGGCGGGCTGGGGCTCGGCTATCTCGACCATGTCGTGGCGTGTGAGGAAGTCAGCCGGGCCTCGGCCTCGGTCGGCCTCAGCTATGGCGCGCATTCCAATTTGTGCGTCAACCAGATCGCGCGCTGGGCAAGCGCCGAACAGAAGGCGAAATATCTCCCCAAGCTGATCTCAGGCGAGCATGTCGGCAGCCTCGCCATGTCCGAAAGCGGCGCGGGGTCGGACGTGGTCGGCATGAAGCTGAAGGCGGACAAGGTGCAGGGCGGCTATGTCCTGAACGGCACCAAATTCTGGATCACCAATGCCGCTTATGCCGACACGCTGGTCGTCTATGCCAAGACCGGCGAGGGCAGCCGCGGCATCACCACCTTCCTGATCGAAAAGGACATGCCCGGTTTCGCGATCGGCCAGAAGATCGACAAGATGGGGATGCGCGGCAGCCCCACCGCCGAGCTCGTCTTCACCGATTGCGAGGTGCCCGAAGAAAATGTGATGGGCCCGGTCAATGGCGGGGTCGGCGTGTTGATGAGCGGGCTCGATTATGAGCGCACCGTGCTCGCCGGGATCCAGCTCGGCATCATGCAGGCGTGCCTCGACGTGGTGGTGCCCTATGTCCGCGAGCGCCAGCAATTCGGCAAACCGATCGGCGCGTTCCAGCTGATGCAGGGCAAGATCGCCGACATGTACGTCGCGCTCAATTCGGCGCGCGCCTATGTCTATGCCGTTGCGCGTGCCTGCGATGCGGGCAAGACCACGCGCTTCGATGCCGCAGGCGCGATCCTGCTGGCGAGCGAGAATGCCGTGCGCGTGGCGAACGAGGCGGTGCAGGCATTGGGTGGCGCGGGCTATACCAAGGATTGGCCGGTCGAACGCTATTATCGTGATGCGAAGCTGCTCGACATCGGTGCGGGAACCAACGAGATCCGGCGGATGCTCATCGGCCGCGAACTGATCGGGGCGGCGTGATGGGGAGTGCGATGCGCACGGACGTACACTCCCTCTCTCTTTGGGAGAGGGAAGGGGCCCGCTCGGCACAGCCGAGGGGGAAGGGTGAGGGCGATCGGAACATGGCGTCGGTCACCCTCACCCTTCCGCCGCTTCGCGGCTCCCTCCCTCTCCCGATGGGAGAGGGTCTGTGACCGCGCCCGTCCTCACCTCCGCGCTCTCGCCGGAAAGCGAGACCTTCCGCGCCAACGCCGCGCATAACCGCGCACTGGTCGAACGCCTCCGCGCTGACGTTGCGCGGGCCGCGCTGGGCGGGAATGAGAAGAGCCGCGAGCGCCACACCGCGCGCGGCAAACTCCTCCCTCGCGACCGCGTCGAGCGCTTGCTCGACCCCGGCTCGCCCTTCCTCGAAATCGGCCAGCTCGCCGCCAATGGCCTGTATGACGATGAAGTCCCCGGCGCGGGCATGATCGCCGGAATCGGGCGCGTTTCGGGCCGCCAGTGCATGATCGTCTGCAACGATGCCACGGTGAAGGGCGGCACTTATTACCCGCTGACGGTCAAGAAGCATCTGCGCGCACAGGAAATCGCCGAGGCGAACCATCTGCCGTGCATCTACCTCGTCGACTCGGGCGGCGCGAACTTGCCGCATCAGGCCGAGGTCTTTCCCGATCGCGACCATTTCGGGCGGATCTTCTTCAACCAGGCGAACATGAGCGCCAAGGGCATCCCGCAGATCGCCTGCGTGATGGGGTCTTGCACCGCCGGGGGTGCCTATGTGCCCGCCATGTCCGACGAGACGATCATCGTGCGCGGGCAGGGCACGATCTTTCTCGCTGGCCCCCCGCTGGTCAAGGCCGCCACCGGCGAGGTGATCTCGGCCGAGGAACTGGGCGGTGCCGACACCCACGGTCGCCGCTCGGGCGTGGTCGATCATGTCGCCGAGAATGATGAGCATGCGCTGACGATCGTGCGCGACATCGTCTCCACGCTTCAGCCGCAAGTCCAGGCGGCGGTGAACCTCAAGGACCCGCGCCCGCCGAAATTCGACGCGGAGGAGCTGTACGGCATCGTGCCCGCCGACGTCCGCGCGCCCTATGACGTGCATGAGATCATCGCGCGGCTGGTCGATGGCAGCGAGTTCCACGAGTTCAAGGCGCTCTACGGTACGTCGCTCGTCTGCGGTTTCGCGCATATCTGGGGCATCCCCGTGGCGATCCTCGCCAATAACGGCGTGCTGTTCTCCGAGAGCGCGCAGAAGGGCGCGCATTTCATCGAACTCGCCTGCCAGCGGCGCATTCCGTTGCTGTTTCTGCAGAACATTTCGGGCTTCATGGTCGGCGGCAAATATGAGGCCGAGGGCATCGCCAAACATGGCGCAAAGCTCGTCACCGCCGTCGCCACCGCCACCGTGCCCAAGATCACCGTGCTGATCGGCGGCAGCTTTGGGGCTGGCAATTACGGCATGTGCGGGCGCGCCTATAGCCCGCGCTTCCTGTTCTCCTGGCCCAACAGCCGGATCTCGGTGATGGGCGGGGAGCAGGCCGCGAGCGTCCTCGCCACCGTCCACCGCGACGCCGACGGCTGGAGCGAGGAAGAGGCCGAGTTTTTCAAGGCTCCGATCCGCCAGAAATATGAGGACGAAGGCAACCCCTGGTACGCGACCGCGCGGTTGTGGGACGATGGCATCATCGACCCGGCGCAGACGCGCGACGTACTTGGCCTTGCCTTTGCCGCCACGCTCAACGCCCCCATCCCCGAGCGCCCGGCGTTCGGCGTGTTCCGGATGTAAGGACTCTTCATGCCCCTGATCTTTGCCCTCGCCCTCGCCGCGCAAATGTCGCCAATGACGACGCCGGTGCAGCCGCTGCCCAAGGGCACCGGCCTGCCGCCGCCCGCAACCGAGGAAGCGCAAGTGATGGCCCCAGTCACGGCGCTCCTCAACGGCATCGCCGCGCGCGATGCGACGGCGATCGGCGAAGCGCTGCGACCCGATGCGACGGCGACGATCGCGACCGAACAAGCGGGCGCTTCGACAATCACGCACAAGACTCGCGCAGAGTTGCTGGCGCGCTTCACGCCAGGGCCCGAGCGTTTTCAGGAGCGGCTTAGCGACCCCGCGATCGAAATCGACGGGGACATCGCGATGGTGTGGGGGCCCTACACCTTCCTGATCGACGGCAAGGTGCACCATTGCGGATACGACCATTTCGATTTGGTGCGCGAAAGCGGCCGCTGGAAAATTCAGAATTTGACCTGGTCGTCGCGCACCACCGGTTGCGAGGGCTAAGGTGATCCAGTCGCTGCTCATCGCCAATCGCGGCGAGATCGCCTGCCGCATCATCCGCACCGCGCGCGCGATGGGAATCCGCACGGTCGCGGTCTATTCCGATGCCGATGCGCACGCGCTGCATGTCCGCCAGGCCGATGAAGCCGTGCATATCGGCCCGAGCCCGGCGCGCGAAAGCTATCTGGTGGGCGAGAAGATCATCGCCGCAGCCAAGGCGACGGGTGCGGCGGCGATCCACCCCGGCTATGGCTTCCTCTCCGAAAATGCCGATTTTGCGCAGGCGGTGATCGACGCCGGGTTGGTGTGGGTCGGCCCCAAGCCCGACAGCATCCGCGCGATGGGGCTGAAGGATGCCGCCAAGGAACGCATGATCGCGGCGGGCGTGCCGGTGACGCCGGGCTATCTCGGCGCGGACCAATCGCCCGATCGGCTGGCAGAGGAAGCCGCCAAGGTCGGCTATCCGGTGCTGATCAAGGCGGTGGCGGGCGGCGGTGGCAAGGGCATGCGCCGGGTCGATAACCCTGCGGATTTCGCCGATGCCTTGTTGTCGTGCCAGCGCGAGGCGGCGTCGTCCTTCGGTAACGCGCAGGTGTTGATCGAGAAATACATCCTGAGCCCACGCCATATCGAAGTGCAGGTGTTTGGCGACACGCACGGCACTGTCGTCCATCTGTTCGAGCGCGATTGCTCGCTCCAGCGCCGCCACCAGAAGGTGATCGAGGAAGCCCCCGCGCCCGGCATGGACCCTGAGACTCGCGAGGCGATCTGCGCGGCGGCGGTGCGCGCGGCGCGCGCGGTCGACTATGTTGGCGCGGGCACGATCGAGTTCATCGCCGATGCCAGCGAAGGCCTGCGCGCCGACCGCATCTGGTTCATGGAAATGAACACGCGGTTGCAGGTCGAGCATCCCGTGACCGAGGAGATTACCGGGGTCGATCTGGTCGAATGGCAATTGCGCGTGGCGAGCGGCGAGGCGCTTCCCAAGCGGCAGGATGAGCTGTCGATCAATGGTTGGGCGATGGAAGCGCGGTTATATGCGGAGGATCCGGCTAATGGTTTCTTACCGAGCGTGGGGCGGTTAGACCTGCTAAACCTTCCAGATCATGTCAGTGGTTGCTCGGTCAGAGTCGAGACCGGGGTTCAAGAGAAGGACGAGATTTCGTCCTTCTACGACCCGATGATCGCGAAACTGATCACCCGCGGGCCTGATCGTATATCTGCACTCGAATTGCTCGCGGATGCTTGCGAGTGGGTGAGTTGCTACCCTGTCAAGACGAACGCTTGGTTTATCGTTCGTATCTGCGACGATGAAGACTTCGCAGCGGGCAGAGTCACGACAGCGTTCATCGATCAAAATGCGCGAGTACTGACTGCAACGCCGGTCGCCAGCAGTTTGCTGAGGCAGGAAGCTGCTCAACAATTCATCCAGTCGCGGTGGGCTAATCCAACCGAATACCACCATCGATCGCTGCGAACTGATCGTGGGCTTAGCGGCTTCCGGTTGAATGCAGACCATAACTTTCGTGTCAATCTGCTGGAAAACGGCAAGCCAATTTCGGTCGATTTCGACATTGCACTTTATGATGGGGGCACGAACTGGGAACCCAGCAAAGGTGGGAGTTTCGATGAGATCGACGCACGAGAGGTGCTGTATGTCGAGGGCGGCGCACCGTTCGATTACCGGTTAGAACGTCGCGTTGCGACTGGTGCCAGCGCGGCCGACGGCGCGATCCTCTCGCCGATGCCTGGCCGCATCATCGCGGTTGAGGTGGCCGCAGGCGACACCGTCACCAAGGGCCAGAAGCTCGTCACGCTTGAGGCGATGAAAATGGAGCACAGCCTGACCGCGCCGTTCGACGGCACGATTGCCGAAGTGAATGCGGAAATTGGCGGGCAAGTGCAGGAGGGCGTCGTGCTCGTGCGGCTCGACACCGGCGCATGACCGAGGCGCCCACACCCGGCGCGCTGGCCGGGATCAAGGTGCTCGATCTGTCGCGCGTGCTTGCCGGGCCGTGGGCGACGCAGATGCTGGGGGATCTGGGCGCGGAGGTGCTCAAGATCGAGCAGCCGGGGCAGGGCGACGATACGCGCCGCTGGGGTCCGCCTGCGCTTGCCGATGATTCGGGCGATTCGGCATATTATCTCTGCGCCAATCGCAACAAGCGCTCGCTCGCGATCGATCTCGCCCAACCGGAGGGCGCCGATCTGATCCGCCGCCTCGCCGCTGAGAGCGATGTCGTGGTCGAGAATTTCCGCGTGAGCGGGCTCGCCAAATATGGGCTAGATTATGCCGCGCTGTCGGCGATCAATCCGCGGCTGGTCTATTGCTCGATCACCGGCTTCGGCCAGGACGGGCCGTATAAGGACAAAGGCGGCTATGACTTCCTGATCCAGGCGATGGGCGGGCTGATGAGCGTAACCGGCCACCCCGATGATGAACCCGGCGGCGGGCCGATGAAGGTCGGCGTGCCGATCGTTGATCTGTTCACCGGCACCTATGCCACCGTCGCGATTCTCGCCGCTTTGCGCCACCGGGATGCGACGGGGCAGGGGCAGCATATCGACTGTGCCTTGCTCGACACGCAATTGGCGATGATGTCCAACCAGGCGTCCAACTATCTCAATGGCGGCGCGGTGCCGGTGCGGATGGGCAATGATCATCCCAACATCGTGCCCTATCGCGACTATGCGACGGCGGATGGCGAGATCGTCGTCGCGCTCGGCAATGACCGGCAGTTTCGCGATTTCCTGCGCGTGCTGGGGCTGAAGGCGCTGGGCGAGGACCCGCGCTTCGCCAGCGTCGCGCTGCGCAGTGCGAACCGTGTGGCGCTGCACGCGTCTCTCGCGCCTGCCGTCGCGCGGTGGCGCTCGGACGATCTGATCGCGGCGATGGAGGCGGCCAAGCTTCCCGCGGGCAAGGTCAACGGTCTGCCCGAAATCCTCGCCGACGTGCATGTGGCACACCGGGCCACGGTGCAGCCGATGGCGCGGCAGGATGGCACGCCGCTGAAGGTCGTCGCCTTCCCCGCGAAATTGTCAGCGACGCCCGCCCGTTATGACCGCGCGCCCCCCTGCGCCGGGGCGGATACGCGCGCGGTGCTGGGCGAGGCGCTGGGGCTTTCCGACGACGCGATCGATCGCCTCGCCACGACCGGCGTGATCCCGCGCTGAGCCTTTTGCGCATCGCCGCAAAACTGAAATCAAAGCGTCATCGAAACGACGTGGCCGCGTAGCGGATGCGTCGCACAAGGCTCGTAACCCCCGATTGTTGCATTGCACAAGGGGTCGGTTTAGATGTCGTTTCACACTGTTTCGCGCGTCGCATTGGCGCTTGGGCTGATCGCTGGCCTGTCCAACGTCGCCAATGCTGCGACCCCGGACGCCGCACCCGCGCCCGCGCCCGGCGAACCTGTGGCAGCCCCTGCTGCACAGCCCGACGACGCGGCACAGACCGACATTCTGGTCACTGCGCGCCGCAGCACGCGATCGGTGACCCAACTCGACAGCACCGAGATCCAGAAGATCCTGCCCGGCATCAACCCGCTCAAGGCGATCCAGACATTGCCTGGCGTGACCTATCTGACCGCCGATCCGTGGGGCAATAACGAGCAGAACATCTCGCTGTTCATCCACGGCTTCAACCAGCAGCAGCTCGGCTATACCCTCGATGGCATTCCGCTCGGCGACCAGAATTACGGTAATTACAATGGCTTGTCGCCACAACGTGCGATCATTTCGGAAAACGTCGGCAAGGTGACGCTGGCGAGCGGTGCGGGCGATCTCGGCACCGCCTCCACCAGCAACCTCGGCGGCACGATCGATACCTTTTCGAGCGATCCCAAGCATAGCTTCGGCGGCACGGTCGCGCAGACGGTTGGCAGCTACAGCGCGTTTCGCACCTACGTGCGGCTCGACAGCGGCGATCTTGGCGGCGGCAACGCTTTCTATGTCTCGGGCGTGCGACAGGATGCGCGCGCGTGGGATTTCAATGGCCATCAAGGCGGCTATCAAGCCAATGGCAAGTTCGTCCACGATAGCGGATCGATCAAGCTGACCGGCTATTTCGCCTATTCGGACAAGACCGAACCCAATGAGGACGCGACCGTCGTCAATATTTCAAAGGGCGAGGTGCCCGGCAGCGTGCCGTACACGCGCCCGTTCCTCTACCCCGACTTCAAGACCGCAGTCGCCTATCTGACCTCGGCAGAGTATGCTGCGGCCAAGGACAATTACCGTAACTATTACAGCGACGCGCAACGCACCGATTATCTCGGCTATGTCGCGATGACGGCAAAACTGAGCAGCGCGGTGACCTACGACGCCAAGGTCTATTATCACCACGATGATGGCGTCGGCGTGGTTGCCGGGCCGATCACGGTTGCTGGCCTGCCGCAGCTCTTTTCGGTCTATTATCCGGGGCAGAACCTTTCGACCGTGTTTGGCGGATCGGGCTTTGCGACGCGCACGACCGAATATCGCATCGATCGCGGCGGCATCGTCCAGACGCTGAAGCTGTCGCTGGGCAACCATGACATCGAATTTGGCGGCTGGTTTGAGCGGCAGAGCTCGTCGGCCTTCCGCCGCTGGTATGCGCTGGACGTCAACAATCCGTCGACGCCGTACCAGCGTCCGCGCGACACGCTCAACCCGCTGATAACCCAATACTATAGCGAAGTGCGCGTCGACCAGTTGCAGAGCCATGTGCAGGATGCGTGGCACGTGCTGCCGACGCTGACGATCCTCGGCGGCTTCAAGTCCACCTATCAATTCGCCACGCAGCGCATCAAAGTCCAGCCGCTGCTGGGTTCGTTCGCTGGAACCGTCGCGCTTCCCAATGGCGCGCTTGAGACGACCAAGGTGTTTTTGCCCGAAGTGGGTGCGGTGTGGGAGGTGACCCCCAACGATCAGTTGTTCGTCAACGCGCAGAAGAACATCCGCCAGTTCCAGACGAGCGCTGCGGCTGGCCTGTCGCCCTTTGCACTGGGCAGCCAAGGGGCGTTCGACCTGTTTTCCTCGACCGTCCAGCCCGAAACGAGCTGGACCTATGAAGGAGGCGTGCGCTCGCATCACCAACTGGGGGGCGGCCTGTCGATTGAGGGGCAGCTCAGCGTCTATCACGTCGATTTCTCGAACCGGCTGCTCGGCATTTCGCCCAACCCGATCGTCAACTCGATCACCAGCGGCGCTGCGATCATTCAGAACGTCGGTGGCGTGAAGACCAATGGCGTGGATTTCGCGTTCACGCTGCACGCCGGGCCGCGAGTGTCGTTGTACAATGCGCTTTCGTACAACACCTCGAAATATAAGGCCGACTATATCAGCGGAACGACGACGGTGCCGACGCAGGGCAAGAACGTGCCCGGTTCGCCCGACTGGCTCAACAAGACCGTGCTGTCGGTTGGGCACGGGATCTTCGACGCGCAGTTGATCGGCGATTATATCGGTCGCCGCTACGCAACCTACACCAACGACCTCTCGGTGGCGGGCTATTTCACGTTGGCAGGGCAGATCGGGGCGACGATCCCGCTCGACCAACGGTTGGTAGCGAAGGCGCTGCACGTCAGCGTGAACGTCACCAACATCACCGATCGCAAGGCGGCATCGTCGCTCAGCATCGGATCGGCGACCAACACCTACAGCGTGTTCCCGCTGGCCCCGCGTCAGGTGTTCGGGACGGTAAGCATCAGCTTCTGATACGGCCTGGCCTGCCGCCGCTCGCAAAGAGCGGCGGCAGCGGGCTTAGCGGCCTTTGAACAGGCCGCCGAGGACGCCGCGCACCAGCCCGCCGATAATCCCGGCCCCGGCACCGCGGCTGGAGCCGAACACGGCCTTCGATACTTCATTGGCGACCTGACGCCCGACCGCAGACGAAGCCGATCGCGTCGCCGAGGTGATCGCCCGGTTCCACGGCGAGTTGGCCGCCGCCTTTGCCGCCGCCGCTTCCTGTTGCGCCGCGAGGCGGGCCTGGCGGTCGGCCTCGCGTTGCGCCGCGACCCGCTGGCGTTCGGCTTCGCGCGCGGCAACGGCGTCGGCCTTGGCCTGTGCCGCCGCCGCTTTGTCGGCCTCGGTCTTCGCCTTGGCTTCGGCGGCGGCTGCGCTCGCTTCCTGTGCCTTGCCGGCGAGGATTTCCTCGGCGGATTGGCGGTCGATCGCGGTGTCGTATTTGGTGCCGACCGGATCGGTCTGGATCATCACGCCGCGCTCCACCGGGGTCACCGGGCCGACGCGCGAGGCAGGCGGGGCGATCAGCGTGCGCTGGACCGGGGAGGGCGATCCGTCGGGCAACAGCAGCGAGACCAAAGCCTCGCCGACCTTCAATTCGGTGATCGCGGTTTCGACATCGACACCGGGATTGGCGCGGAAGGTGGTCGCGGCGGACTTTACGGCGGCCTGATCGCGCGGGGTGAAGGCGCGCAGTGCGTGCTGTACGCGATTGCCGAGCTGCCCCGCCACCGTATCGGGAATGTCGATCGGGTTCTGGGTGATGAAATAGATGCCGACGCCCTTTGAGCGGATCAGACGCACGACCTGTTCGATCTTTTCGAGCAACGCCTTGGGCGCGGCATCGAACAGCAAATGCGCTTCGTCGAAGAAGAAGCAGAGCTTGGGCTTGTCGGGATCGCCGACCTCGGGGAGATGCTCGAACAATTCGCTCATCAGCCACAGCAGGAAGGTCGAATAGAGCTTAGGGCTCGCCATCAACTTGTCGGCGGCGAGCACGTTGACGATGCCGCGGCCCTTGTCGTCCACGCCGATGAAATCGTCGAGATCAAGCGCGGGCTCGCCGAAGAAATGCTCGCCACCCTGCGACCGAAGCTGGAGCAGGGCGCGCTGGATCGTGCCGATCGATTGCTTCGAGACATTGCCGTAGGTGGTGGTGAGCTCGTCGGCGCGTTCGCCGCAGCTGACCAGCATCGCCTGCAGATCGTCGAGATCGAGCAGCAGCAGCCCGTCTTTGTCGGCGACGTGGAAGGCGATCGTCAGCACGCCTTCCTGCACCTCGTTCAAGTCCATCAGCCGCGAGAGCAGCAGCGGGCCCATTTCGGTGATGGTGGTGCGGATCGGGTGACCCTGTTCGCCATAGAGATCCCAAAATTGCACGGGCGTATCGGCATAAGCCCAGGCGTCGTCGCCAATTTCCTTGGCGCGCGCGGCGAAAATGTCGTGATTCTTGGCGGTGGGGGAGCCGGCCATGGCGAGGCCCGACAGATCGCCCTTCACATCGGCGACGAAGCACGGGACTCCGTTGCGCGAAAAGCCTTCGATGATGCCCTGGACGGTGACGGTCTTGCCGGTGCCGGTCGCGCCCGCGATCAGGCCGTGGCGGTTGGCGCGCTTCAGTTCGAGGGCTTGCGGGTTTGCGCCGCCGGGGCCTGCGCCAATGAAGATGCTGGTCGTGTCGTTCATGAAGCCTCCCGCCATTTCGGCGAAAAGCTATCGCGCGAAAACCGGGGCGGCGGAAGGAAAATCCCTCCCCCGCACGAACGGCGGGGGAGGGATGTGTCGGCTTACTTCTTCAGCTTCACCGCGATGAACAAAGCGGGCTGACGGCCGCGCACCAGATACAACGCGACTTGCGTGCGACCGGCAGCCTTGGCCTGGGCGACCACTGCACCGAGCGACGCGGGCGTGGTAACCGGAACGCCATTGGCCGAGACGATCACGTCGCCGCGCTTCAGGCCCTTCGACCCGGCATCGCTCGACGGATCGACGGTTGCGACGACCACGCCCTGCACCGACGAATCGATGTTGAAGGTGCGCGCGATTTGCGGGGTCAGCGTCTGCACCGTTACGCCAAGCGCATTGGCTGCCGCCTGGCCGACGGTGGGGTTGTCGCTGTCATCCCCGTCATCGCCTTCTTCGCCCGCAGCCTTCGCCGCAAGCTGATCTTCGGGCGGACGCGTGCCGATGGTGGCGACGATCGTCATCGGCTTGCCCTGACGAACGATGTCGAGCGGCACGCGGCTGCCCGGCGTCACGTTCGCGACGAGATAGCTGAGCGACTGATCGGGCGTGACATCCTTGCCGCCGACGCGCAGCACGACGTCGCCGACCTTCAGCCCAGCCTTTTCGGCAGGCTGGCCCGGCTCGATGCTGCGGAGCAGTTCGCCACGGTTTTTAACCAGCCCGAAGGACGAGGCGAGATCGTCGTCGATCGGCTGCGGCCCAACGCCGAGATAGCCGCGCGCGATCTTGGTGCCTTTCATCAGCTTCTCGATGACGGGCTTGGCGTCGGTGGCCGGAATGGCAAAGCCGATGCCGATATTGCCGCCGCCGGTGCTGCCCAGAATCTGCGAATTGATGCCGATCACGTTGCCGTTGAGGTCGAACATCGGGCCGCCGGAATTGCCCTGGTTGATCGCCGCGTCGGTCTGGATGAAGCGATCATAGGCTCCGCCGCCGGTCACGCGGTGCAGCGACGAGACGATGCCCGCCGTCACCGTGCCGCCCAGGCCGAACGGATTGCCGATCGCGACGACCCAGTCGCCAACGCGCGCAGCATCCGAATCGCCGAACTTCACGAAGGGCAAGTTCTTCGCATCGATCTTGAGCAGCGCCAGATCCGAGGTGGGATCGCGTCCGATCAGCTTGGCGACATATTCCTTGCGGTCGACCAGCGTTACCGTGATCGAATCCACGGTTGCACCCTTTGCACCGGGTGCCACGACGTGATTGTTGGTGACGACATAGCCATCGGGCGAAATGATGAAGCCCGAACCGAGCGAGGTCGCCTCCCGGGTGATCGCGGGGCCGCCATTCCCGCCTTGGCCCTGCTGACCGAACAGCCCCTCGAACGGGGTGCCGGCGAACGGGTTGGCGGGCTGCTGTTGCGTGATGTGCTGGCTGGTCGAAATATTGACCACGGCCGGCTGCAGCTTCGCGACCAGATCGGCGAAGCTCATCGGCGCACCCGGCTTGGGGGCGGTGGCGGCCATCACGGCGGGTTCGTTCTGCGCGGTCTGCGCGCCCCCGGCGGACGGCAAGGCAATGGCGGTCGCGGTGCCGCTCAGCAACAGGGCGGCGGTAATGGCGTAGGCGTAGCGCACTTTGGTCGTTTCCTCTCGTCTACCAATTGGCAGCATCGCCTTTGTAGATACTAAGCGATGCTGAACGGCGATTGAATATGAACGGCTGGTGGATGGTTATGGGGCCATCCGTCAGCGCCGTCCCTGGAATTCCTTCAAATAGGCATTGTCGGGCGACAGTACCAACGAGGTCTGGCCCTTGGCATCCTGCGCGAAGGTATAGCGATAGGACTGCATCGCCCGATAGAAATCGTAGAAGTCAGGATCCTTGTTGAAGGCGTCTGCATAGATTTGCGCGGCCTTGGCATCGGCTTGCGCCTGGATGATCTGCGCGGTCTGCTGGCCCTGTGCTTTGATCGTCAGCGCCTGTTGCTGGCGCGCGGTGCGCATGCGGTTGAGCGCGCTGTCGAACGGCGTGCCGCTCGGCAGATCGGCATGTTTGATGCGCACGTCGACGATCTGCACGCCGTATTGCGACGCAAGCTTTTGCAGCCCGGCGCGGATATTGCCCATCACCTGGGTGCGTTCGGGGCTGAGCAAGGCCGCGAACGGGCGCTTGCCGAGCTCGTTGCGCAGCGACGAGCTGAACAGCGGCTTCAACTGATCCTGCACGCGCTGTTCGGTGACAGACGTGCTGCCGGTCGAGATCACCGCCTTCAACGGATCGACGATGCGGAAGCGGGCATAGGCATCGACTTCCAGCCGGGTCTGGTCGGTCGAGAGCACGGGCTGGTTGTCGAGTTCGACATCGAGCACGCGTTTGTCGACCCATACCAGCCGATCGATGAACGGCACGCGCGCCGTCAGGCCGGCGCCGGTCTGACCGAACACTTCATTGGGGCGATATTCGTTGATCGTGCGCACGGGCTGCTGAAAGCGCAGCACCACTGCTTGGCGCGTTTCCGGCACGATCGCGAAGGTGCTCGCGGCGAGGATCAGCAGCACCAGCGCGACGACGCCAATGAAGATCGGATTGCGGAACAAGGCGCGGTTCACTGGGCGACTCCCGGAGTCTGAGGAGCGGCAGAGGCGGAGGGGGCGACGGGCGGCAAGCGGCGCATGCCGGGCAGTGGCAGATAGGGAACGACGCCGGGCGATTCGATGATCGTCTTGTCCGATTTGGACAGGACCTGTTCCATCGTGTCGTAATACATGCGGCGGCGCGTCACCTCGGGGGCGAGCTTGTACTGCGCATAGATCACGTCGAATGCGGCGGCTTCACCCTGCGCCTTGGCCAGCACCTGCTGCGCATAGCCGCGCGCGCGGCTGATGTCGCTTTGCGCCTGTTGCTGCGCGGCGGAGACTTCCTTGAAGGCGTCCGCCACCTGCGCGGGAGCCTGAGCGCCCTTGATGGCGACGCCCTGGATGCGGATGCCCGAATTATAGCGATCGAGGATTTCCTGCATTGCCTGCTGGACTTTCACCTCCATCGCCGTGCGGCCGGCACCGATCGCTTCGTCGAGCGTGGCGGTGGCGACGACAGCGCGCATCGCGCTTTGCGCAGTGGCGCGCAGCGTTTCGCGCGGGCGCGCGATCTGGAAGGCGAAGTCCTGTGGGTTGGCGATCTGCCAGCGCACCGAATAATCCAGATCAACGATGTTCTGGTCGCTCGTCAGCATCAGCTTGTCGGTGTCATTGCCGGTGGTGACGGTGCTGCTGTCATCGGGGAAGGTATCGGTGTTGATCGCCGCGACATCGACCTTGGCGACCTCGACAAAGGGCGCAGGCAAGGTGAAGCGGATGCCGGGCTCGAGCGTCTCCGAATAGCGGCCGAGCACGGTGACGACACCGCGCTCCTGCGGGCCGATCGAATGGAAACTGGTGAGGGCAATCCATGCGACCAGCAGGATGCCGACCGCGATCACCCACAATTGGCCTGCGCTAGGCGCGCCCGGAATACGGGGGCGTCCACCGCCACCACCAGAGCCGCCTCCGCCGCCGCGCGCGCGCTTGAGGAATTCATCGAGTGCGCTGGGCCCCGGCGTAGTGCCACGCGGCTTGCCGCCGGGCGGCTGTGCCCATGGGTTGCGCGGGCCGCCACTGTCGCCCCCGCCATTGTCGGACCCGGAGCCGCTGCCCCACGGTCCCTTATTGTCGGCGGCGAGGATGGAGAGGCGCTGAAACCAGCCCGATAAGATCGTCATGAAACCTTTATAGGGGTGCGTTCTTGCGAAAAACAGTGGCAAGCGCATCCGCGTCGCCTATCTGCGCACGATGACCGATAGTAGTTTGCTAGATGCCGCCCTTCTCCGCGTTGCCCAGGGGCGCGCCACCGCCAGGATCGAGGAGGGACGCGCCAGCATCATCGTCGATGTCAGTGGCCTTGATGACGCCGCGCGCGACGCGCTGGAGGCCGATGTCCGCGCCGCCGCTACCGATGTTCCCGGCATTACCAGCGTGCGCGTTGCGCTGACCAGCCAGCGTTCGCGCCGAATCGTGCTGGCGGTGGCGAGCGGCAAGGGCGGGGTGGGCAAATCCACCGTCTCGGCCAATCTCGCGATCGCGCTGGCGCGCTCCGGGCGGCGCGTCGGGTTGGTCGATGCCGATATCTACGGCCCCTCGCAGCCGCGCCTGATGGGCGTTGCCGACGCCAAGCCAACCGCGCGCGACAAGGTGTTGCAGCCGGTGCCGACGCCTTATGGCGTGCCGATGCTGTCGATGGGGATGCTCGTCGCCGCCGACCAGGCGATCGCGTGGCGGGGGCCGATGGCGGCAGGCGCGCTGACGCAGATGATGGACGCCAATTGGGGACCGGCCGACACGCTGGTGCTCGATTTGCCGCCGGGCACGGGCGACGTGCAATTGACGATGATCCAGAAATATCGCCCGAGCGGCGCGGTGATCGTCTCCACCCCGCAGGATCTGGCGCTGATCGATGCGCGCCGCGCGATCGACCTGTTCGTCAAGGCGGGCGTGCCGATCATCGGGCTGATCGAGAATATGGCGGGCTATGTCTGCCCGTCATGTGGCGAGGTATCGGATCCGTTTGGGACAGGCGGGGCGGAGGCCGCTGCGGCGGAACTGGGCCTGCCGTTTCTGGGGCGCATCCCGCTCGATATCCGCGTGCGCGTCGCCTCGGATGCGGGCGAGCCCCCGGCGGCCGGGAACGGTCCCGAAGGCGTTGCGTTCATGGGCGTGGCCGACAAGGTTGGCGATTGGATCAAAGGACAAGGCTGATGCAACTCACCCAGGATGCCGAGCTTCGCACCTTGCTGGAGGAAACCCGCGTGATTGCGCTGGTGGGCGCATCGGATCGCCCCGATCGCCCATCCTACCGGGTGATGCGGACGTTGCAGGAGCATGGCTATCGCGTGATCCCGATCAATCCGCAGATCACCGGCGAGCATCTCCACGGCGAATTCGTGTTTCGCGACCTGTCGCAAATTGGCGATCCGATCGATCTGGTCGACATCTTCCGCAATTCTGCGGCAGCGGGCGAGGCGGTGGATGACGCCATCGCAGCGGGCGCTAAAGCGGTCTGGATGCAATTGGGCGTGGTCAACGACGTCGCCGCCGCACGGGCAGAGGCGGCGGGATTGAAGGTCGTCATGGACCGTTGCCCCGCGATTGAACTCGCGCGCCTTGGGATCGCGCCGATCGCCTGAAATTCGCCACGATTGCAGCGCAGCTTTGCTCCGATGCTGTTGCTGCTCCTTGCCGCGCAAAGCGCCAGCCCTGCGGCAAGCCCCGCAGCCGCACCGACATCCTTTTCCATTCTACAACCGGTGCCGGACGAGCCGTGCGTGCGGCGTGGCGCGAAAGACAGCAATCCCGAGGATATTGTGGTGTGCGGTCAGCCGCTGCCGTCGCAGGCTTTGCCCTATCCCAACGAAGTGGTGCTCGACGAGCCGCGCCCCTCCAACCCCGACCTGCGGGCGACCCGCGCCCTCGATCTGTCGACGCCATCCTGTGCAACGGTGCAGAGCGGCTGCAATGTGGGGGTTAACATCTTCGGCGGGGCTACGCAGTTGGTGCGCCTTGTGCAGAAGGCGATCGCGCCCGACAGTTGCTGCGAGCGGCCGGGTGAGGCGTCCAGTCTCGGCATGCTGCTGGGCGACGCCGCACACGGGGTCGGGCGGGCGTTCCGCAAAAAGCCTGACAAATCGCGCCGCGTTTCGATATCGCTGGAAGACCCGCCGCTGGATACTTCAAGCAGGATTACGCCCTAAACGCACGCCACGGCGTTACGCGAGGATGTGCATCCATAGCGGCTGGCCGACCAGGCTCTGCGAGCCGCGCAACCGTTCCAGCGCCTGGGCGACGCTGCGCTCGGGCCCTTCATGGGTGACGATCGCCACCAGCACCGATCCGTCGGCATGGACGCCGCGCTGCATCAGGCTTTCGATCGAAACCCCGGCGTCGCGCATTGCGGCGGCGATTTCGGCCAGCACACCCACGCGGTCGGCGACGGTGAAGCGCACATAGGCGCGGCCCAACCGGTCACCCGCATCAGCGGGCCCCTGCGCCAGCAAAGCGTCGGCGGGCATCGCGAAAGCGGGACCGAATTCGCCGCGTGCGATGTCGATCAGATCGGCGACGACAGCCGACGCGGTCGGCCCGTCGCCGGCACCCGCCCCCTGGAACAGCAAGCGCCCGACGAAATTGCCTTCCGCCACCACCGCATTGGTCGCGCCGGTGACGTGCGCGAGGGGATGGCTGACGGGGACCAGATGCGGGTGCACGCGCTGGAACAGCCCGTTCGGGCCGGACTCCGCCAACCCGATCAAGCGCACCCGGTAACCGAGCGACGCCGCCTCGGTGATGTCGGCGGCGAGCACGTGGCGGATGCCGCTCGCCGCGACATCGGCGAAAGCGGGTTGCGTGCCGAAGGCGAGGCTGGCGAGCAGCGAAACCTTGTGCGCGGCATCGACGCCATCGATGTCGAAGCTTGGGTCGGATTCGGCAAAGCCCAGCGCCTGCGCTTCGGCCAACACATCGGCGAAATCGCGGCCTTCGGCTTCCATCTTGGACAGGATGAAATTGCAGGTGCCGTTGAGGATGCCGTAGACGCGCTCGATTTCATTGGCGGCGGCACCCTCGCGCAGCCCCTTGATCACGGGCACGCCGCCCGCGACGGCGGCCTCGAACTTCAGCGCGACATTGGCGGCTTCGGCGGCGCGCGCCAGCTCCAGCCCGTGATGCGCCAGCATCGCCTTATTGGCGGTGACGAAGCTCTTGCCCGCGCCGAGCGTGGCGCGCGCGAGCGTGAGCGCAGGGCCATCCGACCCGCCGACCAGCTCGACCACGACATCCACGTCCGCATGGGCGAGCGCTGTCGTGTCATCGACCCATGCGAAGCGACCGATATCGACCCCACGATCCTTGCTTCGATCGCGCGCGGACACCGCGACGATTTCGATCGGCCGCCCCGCGCGCCGCGCGATCAGCGCGCCATTGGTGTCGAGCAAGCGGATCACGCCTGCGCCAACCGTGCCGAGACCGGCAAGCGCGATGCGGAGGGGTTTGGTCATGGCTTGGAGTTCCTGCCTTGTAATGCGGGGCGGCTCATGCGGCACGATCGCCTCTGAAACAAGATCGCTCTTATTTTGGGGGCGTGATCACGACTAGAGTGCAGCCCTTGCTGCAATCCGGCATGGTGTACGCGACGTGGACGAGGATCGCGGCACTCCAGCTTACGATCGTAATGCCAAACAGCCGCACAGCTGTGTCGAAGTGTCGGCGTTGGAAGACGATCCACTGTGCGAAACCGCTGACGGCGGCAACAATAAACAAGATCGAGACCAGCAACGGCAAAGCCAAAAACTGGGCCGGACGGGTCAATGCAGACAGCGCCGTAAGTCCAGCTAGCATCGTCCCGAGCGCGCCGATCGCCAGTTGCAGGTATCGTCCGGCCCGGATCACCTCAGGCCTTCACCAACCCGATTTCGACCAGCCGCTCGTGCAGATAATCGTGCGCGGTGATCGGGGTAGGATAGCGGTTGGTGTTTTCCGCGGTGATCGTCGAGGGCAGCGTCTCGATCAGGAAATCGGGCGCCGGGTGCAGGAAGAACGGCATCGAGTAGCGCGAATGGCCGCGGCGTTCGGGGGCCGGATTGACGACGCGGTGCGTGGTCGAGGGCAAGACGTGGTTGGTCAGGCGCTGGAGCATGTCGCCGACATTGACGACCATCGCACCTTCGGGCGGCTTGATCGCCAGCCACTCGCCATTCTTGTCGAGCAGTTCGAGGCCCGCTTCCTCGGCCCCGAGCAGGAGCGTGATGAGATTGATGTCCTCATGCGCACCAGCGCGAACCTCCGGCGCGTCGGCGGGGACGGGGGGATAATGGAGGAGCCGCAGCACCGAATTGCCGTCCTTTACGGCGTGATCGAACCAGTCGGGTGCCAGACCCAGATGCAGCGCGATCGCGGACAATAAGCGGTCGCCTGCGGTATCGAACGCCGCGAACAATTCGATAAAGGTCTCGCGGAACCCCTCGGGCTGGTCGGGCCAGATGTTGGGGGGCATTTGCGGCTCGAAGCGGTGGCCCTTGGCCAGTTCGCGCCCGATATGCCAGAATTCCTTTAGATCGACATGGCTCGCGCCCTTGGCGATTTCGGTCTTGAACGGCGTATAGCCGCGCGCGCCGCCGCCGCCTGCCACGAAATAGGCGCGTTTCGTGTCCTCGGGCAGCGCGAAGAAGGCCTCGGTCATCGCCCATGCCTGCGCGATCAGATCGGCGGGAACGCCATGATCTGCGACGACGGCAAAGCCAAATCGCTCGAACGACCCGCCGAGCGCGGCCGCAAAGGCGACTGGATCGGCGGCTTCGTCGTTGAGCGAAAGCGCTGGGACTTGCGCGGTTGTGGGAGCAGTCGGCGTATCGAGCATGATCGGGCGTCCGTCAGGGTAAAGCAACCCGATAAACCGGATTCGCCCGCACGTCATCCATAGACCGCCACCCCCTGCTCAACCGATGGTGATGACGCCCTTCGCCATATCGCTGCCGTTGGGCACCAGGTCGAGCGCGAAAGGCTCACCTTCATTGGTCTTGCCGGTGAGACCATTGCCCTCTGCGGTCAGCGTGAATCCGGCGGAGGTTAGTTTGGTCTTGAGCCAGTCCCGGACCGCAGCGGGGGAAGCGGGGCTGGTAAAGGCAACACGGACGTGCCCGTCCTCCTCGGCATCGGGCTTGTTCTTGGCGGTGATGTTCACGCTGCCGATCGTCGAACCCGGATACAGATGGACGCCGTTCATATCGAAATTGTTCGCGTCCAACTTCACGTTGGGGAGTGTTACTTTGCCCTTGAAAAACGGCGTGTCGATCGACGCTTCGCCATTGCCGTCGAAACCGGCGAGCACCGAGCCGTCGCCATTGGAGGTGTTGATCGAAATCGAGGTGCCGTCCTTGTCCGCCCCACATGCGGCAAGGGGGAGCAGCGCAACCGCGCAGACCAGGGAACGGAGCATGGCGGACCTCATGTGTATCATAGTGTTAATACACTAACGGTCCGCCACGCCGTTCGTCAAGAGCTCAGTGCGTCAGCGCGGCGGGCACGGTGCCGCCGGACTCGGCGAGCTTGACCATGACCTGCTGGTGCAACCAGATGTTCATCGTCGCGCTGTCCTCGGTATCGCCGGTGAAGCCGAGTTCGTGCGCGAGGGCGAGACGGTTTTCATGGCTCGGGTCGAGGTCGAGCAGCTTCATCAAGTCGACGATCGAGTCGCGCCAATTGAGTTCCTGCCCCTTGGCCTCGGCTTTGGCGGTGAGGATCGCTTCGACATCAACCGGTGCGGTGGTGGCAGCCGGGGTGGTTTCTGCGGGCGGGTTGCCCGGGTCGGACGGCGTGTTCATCTGCGGCATCGCCGAAGTGGAGGGAACGGCTTCGACCGGGGCGGCCTTCTGGCCCCAGATTGCATCCTTGATCATGCTGAAAATGCCCATCGCCATGCTCCGAGTGGTGGAGCCACGAAAGTGCCGCAACGGTGCTACGGTTCCATGACGCGCGATAGATTCAAGCTGGAGTGCGGATGAATTGATGGGTGACCTGCGCGGCGGGCTCGGGCATTGGGAACGGCATGCCTGTTTCTACCGACACCTCTGTGCAGGACTCGCCGCCAATTCGCCTGGTGGAGTTCGTGCCTCTGATCGCGGCGCTCATTTCGCTCGGCGCGCTCGGGATCGATACGATGTTGCCGGCCTTGCCGGATATCGCACGTCGGCTGGGGGTGGATGCGATCGTCGACGGCCCGTTGATTTTGACGGTGTTCGTGGTTGGGCTGGGGATCGGGCAATTGATCCACGGGCCGCTGACCGATCGTTTCGGGCGTCGGCCGGTGCTGATCGCGGGCCTGATCGGGTACATTGTGTGCAATCTGCTGGCCGGGCTTGCTAACAGTTTCGCGCTTTTGCTGGCGATGCGATTCATTAGCGGATTGGCGATCGCTGCCAGCCGCGTCGTGACCATAGCGGTGATCCGGGACTGTTTTTCGGGCCGCGCAATGGCGCAGGTGACCAGCCTGGCGTTTATGGTGTTCATGGCGGTGCCGATCGTGGCTCCGAGCATCGGCCAGGCGATTTTGCTGCTGGGGTCGTGGCGGTTGATTTTTGAGATGATCGCGGCGGCCGCGTTGTTGTGCCTGGTCTGGTTCGTCCTTCGTATGCCCGAAACACTGCGCCCGGAAAACCGTGCGCCGCTGTCGCTCCGCAGCACGCTGTCGGGCTGGCGGCACACGCTGCGCGATCGCTATTCGCTGGGTTACATGATTGCGGCGCTGATCTGCCAGGGCGCGATTTTCGGGTATCTCAGCTCCATTCAACCGATCATGGAGCATGTCTTTCATCGTCCCGCGCTGCTCGGCAGCGTGTTTGCCGCTTCGGCCGGTACGATGGCGGTCGCGAACCTGCTGAATTCGCGGATCGTGATTCATTTGGGAATGCGCCGTATTTCGCAGGTTGCGCTGGTGGTGATGATCGCCTCGTCCGGTACCGGCTTGGCTGTCGGCCATCTTGGGGACGAACCGCTGCTCGTGTTCGTGGTCGTGCAGGCGATCACGATGGCGTGTTTTGGCCTTGCCACGTCCAACATGTCGGCGATGGCGATGGAAAATATGGGAGAGATTGCGGGGATCGCGTCGAGCGTGCAGGGCTTTTTCGGGATCACGCTCGGCGGGGTGATCGGCTGGGCGATTGGACGCAGCTTCGACGGCACGACCGCGCCGATGCATTTGGGTTTCCTCATCGCCGGCGTGGCGGGGCTTGGCATCGCGGCGATCGTGGAACGTGGGCGGTTGTTTCGTCCCAGCTGAGCAAATTTCGGCGCAATGCGGAACCGAACGAGGGTTGCACGGTTCGAAGTTTGGAATGATCCTACATCGTGTGGGCTGTCGGGAGAGACGCAATGAGCATGGGTGGACACCGCGTGCCGGGGGAAGGCACCGGCGACGACGGATATGACGAAGAAGGCTATGACGAGAGCCAACGCGCTGAAATCCTGGAGGTAACGCGCGACGGCCCCAGCGATGGCAATCTGCTGACCGACCTCAACCCCGACATCGCGTCCGAAAATGACGACGATGATCTCGACATGGAAGACGATGATCTCGGCGAGGAAGATGACGATCTGGACACCGAAAAGGATCCAGACGAGGACGAGGAAGACGAAGACGACGTTCAGGACGAACTCGACGACGATACGGTCGATGAGGACGAATTGAGCGACCGCGACGACGCAGCCCTGCGTCCCTGATCGTAAAATAGGGGTGGCCGACGGGTGTCGGCCGCTTTTTTTTGACCGCCGCAAATGCGCTGCGATGGCTGGTTGGCGGCCACGTCGCGTCCGGGCGCTAGCCTTATTGTCCCTCCGATTCCTTGTGTGAGACGTGGTGATGTCGCGTATTGTTCTGGCTCCGTGGCCGCTGTTTTTCCTCGTTGCCTGCACCGCGCAGCCTGCGCGCGATCCTGCGGTGAATACCGAAGCGGCGAAACAACGGGAACCGGTGGCGGTCGATGCCCATTCCGGAGACGCAGGCGGTGCGCGCAATTCAGTCGCCAGCAATGAGGAGGCTTCGGTGCCGCCCGACGCATTGCAACCGCCTGCACCGGGCACGCCGGGCGGATTGCCGGACGATCGCACCCCGATTGCGGAGACACCGTTCGCGCCCGACAGTGCGCAAGGCGCGGCAAATGTCGTACAAACCTATTACGCGTTGATCGGGGAAGCGAAATATCGCGAGGCCTTCGCGCTTCGCATCCCCGGCTCGGGCGCTGCCGGAAGCGCAGGACCGTTCGCTGCCGATTTTGCGCGTTATAGCGAATATCACGCCAATATCGGCGCGCCCGGGCCAGTGGATGCCGGAGCCGGACAGCGCTATGTCACCGTTCCCGTACAGATTTACGCCCGGCTGAAGCAAAGCCGGAAACCGCTCTATCAGATCGGTACTGTTACGCTGCACCGAACGGCCGATATTGACGGCGCTTCCCCCGAACAACGCCAATGGCGCATCCAGTCGATCGAGGTGAAAGACGCACCGCGTCGTTAAGGGGGCTCAGTCGCCCTTCATGGCGTTGGCCAGAATGGCAAGGTCGGCATTGTCGATGGCGGCACCCGTGGCGTCGGTGGCATTGGCCGTCGCTGCCGTTTCACCATGTCCACCGGAAGGGGCAAAGCCAACCGTGTCGACTGCGGTCCACAGGATGCCGATCGCCCAAAGCAGCGCCGACCAGCGGCTGAGGAAGAGTTTTCGGAACGGCACTGGTGCGAAGTAGCGCGCCGTGATTAACATTCTTCCCTTAGCATGAATGATTCCAGGGAAATTCCTCGTCGGGGCGACGATCGGCGAGATCTGCTGCACGATGGAGCTGTTCGGCAGATTGTTTGGCGGCTTGCGGAGTTAAAGAGGCAGCCAGGCCGTCCGGCCCGTCGAGCAGGACTTCGCCTCGCTCCGCCGCTACACGGATTGGCGTATCGCTCGGTGGTTTCGACATTTAATCTCTCCCGGTGGACAGAACGCGGTGCTGCGGCGCATGTTCCGGGAAAATAGGGGAAACTATGTACACTAGCCTGTTCCTTAAGACTCATCGCCACCCGGTTCTGGACGCCGATGACGTTGCTGCGCTGGAAGGCGCGGTCGGACGGACGGCCAAGTTTTCGGCCAAGCAAATCATCGTTCGTCAGCACACGCCGCTGACCCAATGTACCTTGCTGCTGGAAGGGTTTGTCGAGCGCTACAAGGATACGCCAGAGGGACGGCGGCAAATTCTCGCGATTCACGTGCCAGGCGATTTTGTCGATTTGCACAGCTATCCGCTGAAGCGTCTCGAACACTCGGTTGCCGCCCTCACCGACGTACAGGTCGCATTTTTTCCGCATAGCGCGATTCGGGCGCTAACCGAGCGATCCGCGACACTCACCGAACTGCTGTGGCGCTCGACCCTGATCGACGCCGCGATCAATCGGGAATGGATCGTTTCGATCGGCGCGCGCAGCGCCGTGGTCCGGCTCGCGCACCTGTTTTGCGAGATGTACGTTCGCCTCGAGCGCATCGGGATGACCAACGGCTTCACCTTCGCGCTGCCGTTGACCCAAGTCGACCTGTCCGACGCCACCGGTCTGACCGCCGTTCACGCCAACCGCATGCTCCGTCAGTTGCGGGAGCAGGGACTGGTCAGTTTTCGGCAGGGAACAGTCGATATCCTCGATTGGGACGCCTTGCGGCGCTTCGCCGATTTCGACCCTGCCTATCTGTTCTTCGATTGATGTGCAGGATCAGGCGATCGGTCCGCCCGCCAGATAATGCGACTGCGCCGCGTCGGTTGCGTTGATGGCGAGGATGGAGCGCGCATCGCCCGGTGTCAGGGGCTTGCCGTTGCGATCCGCCGCCGCGCCGATCACGCGGTGGAGCAATTCCTGACCCTCTTCCCACCATCCGATCCCGCTCGCGGCGTTCAGATGGCCTTGTGCACCGGCATCGACGAAGTGGCTGCCCCAGCCGACCGCCAGGCTGTGCGCGCGTTCGATCGTGATCCAGGGGTCGTCACGGCTGGCGACGACAATCGACGGGAAGGGCAGCGGGCTGACGGGAGTGGGGCCAAAGGCGGCGAGTTCGGCCTGCGCGTCCGGTCGGTCGACATCGGCGGGGGCGACCAGCAGCGCTCCGGCGACGGGCCAGCCATAAGGCTGCCGGGTCAGCTCGGCCCACCACGCCACGGCGAGACAGCCAAGGCTATGCGCGGCGAGCACGACCGGTGCCTGTGCCGAACGAATCGCCTGGTCGAGCTTGGTAACCCAGGCATTGCGATGCGGTGTGTTCCACATGCCCAGCTCGACCCGAATGGTGTCCGGGCGCGCCTGTTCCCATAAGGTCTGCCAATGCGACGGCCCCGAGCCACCCAGGCCCGGAACGGTCAGAATGGTCGGCTGAACGGGGTCGAAATTCGAGAAGGTACCCATCGATCCTCTCCCAATAAGCCCCGGAACAGCGGGCGGAGAGACGTGGCCACCCGTGCTCTAGGGGGACGCCGCATGGCCACGCCTCCAAGAGGAAAATGTATTCCTACTTAAAAGATAGGCAATAGCGCTGCGCCAGAAAGAACGGCGTGTGCGGTGACCCGAAATGGGGACGACGGCGCGGCGTAAAGCGGGCCAGGGGGAGCGTGATTGCGGGGTTGCCACAGGCCAAGCGACTCGAAGCCCCCTTGCGCATGCGCGCGGCTTCGCGTTGGAAGATCGGCATGTCCAAGACCCGTGCTGACCAACTTCTCGTCGATCGCGGCCTGGCCGAAAGCCGGACGCGCGCGCAGGCGCTGATCATGGCGGGGCTGGTGTTCGCGGGAGACCGCAAGATCGACAAGCCCGGCCAGGCCGTGGCGGATGATGTTGTGCTCGATGTGCGCGGGCGGGATCATCCATGGGTGTCGCGCGGCGGAATCAAGCTGGCGCATGGCCTCGATGCGGTCGGGTGGGATGTCACCGGCGCAGTCGCGATCGATGTCGGCTCCTCGACCGGCGGCTTTACCGACGTCCTGCTCCATCGCGGCGCGACGCGCGTCTATGCGGTCGACAGCGGCACCAACCAATTGGCGTGGAAGCTGCGGCAGGATCCCCGGGTCATTGTCCACGAACAGACCAGCGCGCGCATCTTGACCGACGCGCATATTCCCGAGCCGGTCGACCTGATCGTCTGCGATGCCAGCTTTATCGGCCTCGCCAAGGTGCTGGAGGTGCCGCTACGCTTTGCCAAGCCGGAGGCACGGCTGCTTGCGCTGATCAAACCGCAATTCGAGGCTGGCCGCACCGAGGTGGGCAAGGGCGGGGTTGTGCGCGATCCTGCGGTGCATGCGCGCGTCTGCGCCGAAGTCTCGGCATGGGTGGTCGCGCAGGGCTGGTCCGTTGCGACACTTGTCGAGAGTCCCATCACCGGGCCCGAAGGCAATATCGAATTCCTGATCGCGGCCACCCGATAGGCGATCGGCGTTGGTTGGGTAAAATTTAACCACGCAACCTGGCCGCCGTTCTTCTATAGAAGAGTGGGCAAGGCGACAGCGGAGCGCCTGACAGATTCGCGCGTAACCGGGGACCGTGGCTTGAGAGAGATTGCATCAAGACAACAGTTGCGGCTTGCGTTTTTGCGTTGGGCGGTCGTGACCGTGCCGTTCGTGCTGCTGCTGGGCTTTACCTCGGCGCGATTGGCTCCGGCCGGTTCGGCCAATGCCTGGTACGCCGCGCTTGTTAAACCGGCTATCACGCCGCCGGATTGGGCCTTCCCGGCGGCTTGGTCGGCAATATACGTACTGCTTGGCCTTGCGCTGGCAATGATCATTCACGCCCGCGGATCGCGTATGCGCGGCCCGGCGATCGCGCTGTTTGCTGTTCAACTGGCGGTGAATTTGAGTTGGTCTCCGGTGTTTTTCGGCATGCATCAAGTGACGTTCGCGCTTGGAATCGTCGCGCTGATGTTCTTGCTTACGCTGGCGATGACGATTGTCTTTGCCCGGATTCGCGGGATGGCCGGTGCTTTGCTGGTGCCGTATCTCGCCTGGCTGGTGTTTGCCTTCTATCTCAATTACCAGATCGTGGACTTGAATCCGGGGGCCGAAACCCTTGCGCCGCCGTCCGCCACCACCCAAATCATCAAGCTCTGAACCCCACGGGATTTTCCGCATGCAATCCGACAACAAGATTTTCGACGACTTCGCCAAGTTTCTGAACGGTGCCGCCGGTACGCTGGCCGGTGTCGGGCGCGAAGCGGAAGCGGGCGCGCGGGCGCGGGCGAAGGAGTGGATCGGCGGCTTGGACTTCGTTTCACGCGACGAATTCGAGGCGGTCAAGGCGATGGCGGCGGCAGCGCGCGACGATGCCGATGCGCTGCGCGCGCGCCTCGATGCCCTCGAAGCGAAAGCGACGGTGGCCCCCAAGGCGGAGGGCTGAGACGATCTTTTCCACAGTTTTTTCGATTGGCTTGCCTGCCCCATTCTTGTGCTGCCCGGCGCGCTGCGTCACGACAGTGTCCAAGGCGAATGATGGAGGCGCACGATGATCCTCGATGAGGCGGATTTCGATCGCGACGATGCAGCGCCGATCGACATGCTGGAAAGCTATTTCGCGGCGCATGGCTGGGACCACGAACGACAAGACGATGAAGTCATCGCCAAGGTCAAAGGAAGCTGGACGCAATATGAGCTTCGCGCGCTATGGCGCGAGGAAGACAGCGTTATTCAATTCCTGGCCTTTCCCGATGTTCGCGTCGCCGACGACCGGCGTGGTGCGATCTACGAAGCGATCGGGCTGATCAACGAGCAATTGTGGGTCGGGCATTTCGAATTGTGGTCGGCCAGCGGAATCCTGCTGTACCGCCATGCCGCGATGATCGAAGGCGCGACCGAATCGGGCGGCGGCACGATGTCGCTGGGGACGGCGGAATTGCTGGTCGAAAGTGCGATCGACGAGTGCGAGCGATTCTATCCGGTGTTTCAGTTCGTCCTGTGGGGCGGCAAAACCCCTGCCGAAGCGATGGCTGCAGCCATGACAGAGACGCAGGGCGAGGCCTGAATGGTCGGGCACGACCGTCCGGAGCGGACGGTGACTCGCGTCTGGATGATCGGTTGCGGCAATATGGGCGGGGCGATGCTCCGCCAATGGATTGCCAGTGGGGTTCTGGCACCCGGCAATGTCGATGTGGTCAACCGGGCCGACCGGCTTTTGCCGACAGGCGTCCGGCAGGCGCGGGATGTGCCGAGCGGGCCATTGCCCGATCTCGTGATACTGGCGATGAAGCCGCAGCAATTGGACGACGTCGCCGGGCGCTTTGCGGAGCGCTTGCGGGGCGTGCCGGCGTTGATCTCGATTTTGGCGGGCGTGGAAGAGCAAGCGTTGGCCGAGCGGTTTCAGGCCCGGGCGATCGTTCGGGCGATGCCCAATCTGCCGGTCGGGATCGGCAAGGGCGTGGTGGCGCTCGACAGCAGTAGTGCCGATCCGGCGCTGCGCGGCGCGATTACGACGTTGATGGCGGCGCTCGGGCTGGTCGAATGGGTCGATCCAGCGCATTTTGACGCGGTCACCGCGCTGGCCGGGTGCGGACCGGCGTTCCTATACCGCTTTATCGATGCGCTCGCGGCGGCGGGCGTCGCGCAGGGATTGCCAGAGGATCAGGCGAACCGGCTGGCGCTCGCCACGGTTGAGGGATCGGCGCTGCTGGCCGCTGCGGCGGATGTTCCGCCGGGCACGCTTGCCGATCGTGTCGCCAGCCCAGGCGGATCCACGCGCAAGGGGCTCGACGTGCTGGATCAGGGGGAGGCCCTCGTCGCTTTGCTGCGCGAGACGGTTGCAGCATCCGCTCGGCGCAATGCCGAAATGGCCGCGGCAGCGCGACGCTAGCATGATGCCGCCGGTGTCCGCTTAAAGGCTGTCGCCGGTCAGACCGAAAGGAGCTTCAGCACCTCGTCGGGGGTGATGCCTTCCAGCACCGCCCAAAAACCGCTGACCGCATTTTGTCCAGCGCTGGCATATGCTTGCGCCCACACTTGGCGGACGCATTCGAACAGATCGCCTTCGAGGTCTTTGCCCGCCTGCGACAATCGCAAGAGCCGTTGCCGTCGATCGCGCTCGCCGACTCGTGTTTCGACGAGGTTGCGCTCCACCAGCTCGTTGAGAACGCGGCCGAGCGATTGCTTGGTAATGCCAAGCAGCCCGAGAAGCGCGCTGACGGTCAAATCGGGATGGCGCGCGATAAAATACAAAGCGCGGTGGTGCGCCCGGCCCAGTCCCAACGCGCTCAGCCGCTCCTCGGTGGAGCGCGCAAGCGTGCTCTGCGCGAAGTACATGAGTTCCATGCCACGACGGATTTCGGGTTCGCGCAGGAAAAGCGGCGAGGCGGAGGCGATTGCGGTAGCCATTGTTGACCGCGTTTGCCGCCTCCCGTACAGCCCTTCAACCCCCAAATTGTAACAACTTGTCGCAGGGCTTCGATGCAGCAGAACGCCACTATCGCCCACCGCCCCACAGCCGATGCGCAGACCTTCGCCGTCGAGCCGCATCCGACGCCGACTCTCGCGAACGAACGCACCGGCCTGATCGCCAACCCCGGTTTCGGGCGCGTCTTCACCGATCACATGGTGACGATCCGCTATAACGAGGTTGCGGGTTGGCACGACGCCAAGATCACCCCGCGCGCCGCGTTCCAAATGGATACCGCCTCGGCGGTGCTGCATTATGCGCAGGAAATTTTCGAGGGGCTGAAGGCGTATCGTTTGCCCGATGGTGGTGCCGCGCTGTTCCGCCCTGCGGCAAACGCGGCGCGTTTCCGCAAATCGGCGGAGCGGATGGCGATGGTGCCGCTGCCCGATGAGCTCTTCGTCGAGTCGGTCCGCGCCATCGTGCGGCAAGAGGCCGACTGGATCCCCGATATCGACGGCGGCGCGCTGTATCTGCGCCCGTTCATGATCGCGAGCGAAGTGTTCCTCGGGGTAAAGCCGTCCAGCGAATATCTGTACGCCGTGATCGCGTCTTCGGTCGGTGCCTATTTCAAGGGTGGCGCGCCCGCCGTAACCTTGTGGGTGTCGCAGGACTATACGCGCGCCGCACCCGGCGGCACTGGTGCGGCCAAATGCGGGGGCAATTATGCGGCCAGTCTGATCGCCCAGGCCGAGGCGACTCGGCAGGGGTGCGATCAGGTGCTGTTCCTCGACGCGATCGAGCGGCGCTGGATCGAAGAACTGGGCGGCATGAACATCTTCTTCGTGTTCGACGATGGCAGTATCGCCACTCCACCGCTGACCGGCACGATTCTCCCCGGCATCACCCGCGATTCGCTGCTGACCCTGGCGCGTGACATGGGCCTGAACGTCCGCGAGGAGCCTTACGCGATCGACCAGTGCCGCGCCGATGCGCAAAGTGGCCGTTTGCTGGAAGCGTTTGCCTGCGGAACGGCGGCGGTCGTCACCCCGATCGGCACGATGAAGATGCGCGATGGCGCGTTCGACATTGGCGGCGGTGGCCCTGGGCAAACAACGTTGCGGTTGCGCCAGGCATTGATCGATATTCAGCGCGGACACGCGCCCGATCCGTATGGCTGGCTCGAGCGGGTGATCTGAAAGCGCGAATCCGGGCTTTCCAAGCTTGGATTCGCAGCCTAAAGCACGCCGCTCCCGGATTGGGGCGTCGCCAAGTGGTAAGGCAGCGGCTTTTGATGCCGCCATTCGCAGGTTCGAACCCTGCCGCCCCAGCCAATCTCTTCATCACGATTCTGCATGGGCAGAAAATTAGCGGTCGACAGAAGCGGAGCCGCGCTTGAAAGACGCAGCGACGATGACGATGCTCCGCCTGATCCTGCTCGGCCTGACCGCCGCCACCCTGTCCTGCGGCCCGGCTGACGCGCGAACTCGGCACGCCAAAATCGCCCTAACCTTCGATGACCTGCCGGCGCTGACGATCGCGAAGGACCAGCGTTATGTGAACGGCTTGAACGCCGACATTCTGGAGGGTCTGCGCAAGCACAGGATTCCGGCGACGGGGTTCGTCAACGAATCGAAGCTCAACGAGCTGGATCGACCGCAACAGATCGCCGTTCTGGAGCATTGGCTCGATGCGGGAATGGACCTGGGGAATCACACCTTTTCCCACGAATCGCCAAACCGCCTGGGCGCGGCCGCTTACATTGCCGATATTGCGCGCGGCGAGCCGGTTACGCGTGGGTTGCTTGAAGAACGGCACCGTCGGATTGGCTGGTTTCGCCACCCCTATCTCGAAACCGGCACGCCGGAGGCGGTCAAGCACGAGATCAACGCCTGGCTGACCGCGCATGGCTATCGCATCGCGCCGGTCACGATCGATGCCGACGACTGGGAATTTGCCGAGCCCTATGATGCCGCGACCATCGCGCGGGATGAGGCGACGCGGGCGCGGATACGGCACCTCTATCTCGCTCATACCGCAACGACGATCCGCTGGTATCGCAGCGCAGCGCATGCCCTGTTCGGGCGCGATATCGCCTATGTCATGCTGTTGCACGCGACCCGGCTGAATGCAGATTCGATCGATGATCTCGCGGCTATCCTCCGGCGCGAGCATTTGCGACCGGTGACGCTGGCGCAGGCGATGAAGGACCCGGCATACCGCACCCCCGATCCCTATGCCGGAAAAGAGGGGATCGAATGGATCGAGCGCTGGTCGATGGCGCTGCACAAGCCGCTGCCGTGGAGCAGCTTCACCGACGTGCCGAAAGAGATCGAAGCCGCCTATGACCGGGTCGATCACGATCGGTGAGGTTCAATCGCCGGTGACGCAGAGTTTCGGCCGCCGGACCTTGATTTCAAACACCAGCCCGCGCCCGGCATCGCCGCGCCGCACGTTCAGCCGCCCGCCATGGGCATGGGCGACCCGGTCGACAATCGAGAGACCGATGCCCGAACCTTCGACGGGGGACCCGGCCCCGCGCCAGAGCCGTTCCGTCAAGCGCGCCAGATCATCCTGTGGCAGCGGCGGGCCGTTATCGCTGACAATGATGTGGCTGCTGCCGCTGCGGACGTGGATCGCCGTCCCGGGCGGGGTATGGCGGGTTGCATTGTCGAGCAGGTTTTCGAGCGCGAGCGTCAGGGCCTCGCTATAGCCGTAGACCTGCGCCGGTCCGGAATCACGATCGAGCGCAATGCTGCGGCCTGACGCCAGTATCGCAGGGGCGCGATCGGCGACGACCTGTTCGGCCAGGCGGTGAAGATCGACGGTTGTTCCGCTCGATTCCAACGGTCGCTCCAGCTCCGCCAATGCCAATAATTGGGCAATCACCCTCCCGGCGCGATCCACGGCTGCCATCAGGGCCGAGCGCGCCTCCGCGTCGGCAATCGCATCGGCGCGCAGCCGTATCGCCGCCAACGGCGTCCGCAATTCGTGCGCGACATCGGCGGCAAAGGCGGTTTGCACCCGGATCGCGGCGGCGAGACGGTCGAGCGCGGCATTGGCCGCCTCGGCCAGCGGCTCCGCTTCCAGCGGTAGCAGCCCGCGCGGCAAGCGCGCATCGAGCGATTGCGGGCCGATTTGCGCTGCCGCCAGCGAGACCATGCGCATCCGGTGCGTCAAACGGCGGGCGAGCAGTGCGCCGATCACTGGCACGAGCAATGCAATCGGCAGCGATATCAGCGCGAAGCGCGAGAGGAAATTGCGCACGACATCGTCGGTGACCACCTCCGGGTCGGCATCGTCTTGCGATACGACGATCCAGCCAACCGTGGCGGGCAGGCAGAAAGCCTGGATCGCACCCTTGCGAAAGAAATGCGATGTCTCATCGAGCGGAGCTGCGGCGAGGATCTGCGGCCGCGGCGGTCCGTAGGAATTCAGCACCCGGCGATTCCGGCCGATCACGCTGACTGCCATGCCATTGGACAAGACCACGGGTTGGGGGGCACCGGCCTGCCCGAACGACGCGGAAAGCGCTGCCTGTCGGCGCAGCAAATTCCGCTGAAAATGGTCGGCGGTCTGGTGCAGCAGGGCAGACGCGCTCCACAACAAAGTGATCGCGGCGACCAGCGCGATGCCGACATGCAGCGCGATAAACTGGCCAAGCAGCGAGCGCGGCGCGCGCACTCTCACGCGGCGGCGACCATCATGTAGCCGACGCCGCGCACCGTCTCGATCCGCGCGCAGCTCGATCCGTCTTCCAGCTTCTTGCGCAAGCGGTGGATATAGACCTCGACCGCATTGGACCCCAGATCGCTGTCGAGGCCGAAGAGCTGATCCTCCACGACGGTCTTGGGCACGACCTTGCCCGATCGGCGCAGCAGCAGTTCCAGCAACTGTGTTTCGCGCACGGACAGCGCCAGCGGCTGGGCATCGATATAGGCGACGCGCGTCTCGACGATGAATTCCAAGGCACCGCAGCGGAGCGACTTGCCGGTATAGCCGTCGCGCCGCCGGAGGATGGCAAGCAGGCGCGCGTGCAGTTCATCGACGTCAAAGGGTTTGACCATATATTCGTCGGCCCCTTCGTTCAGGCCGCGAATGCGGGCATCGATCGCGCCACGCGCGCTCAGCACCAGCACGGGCCGCGTGTCGCCGCGCGCGCGCATCCGCGTCAACAAAGCGATGCCGTCTTCGTCGGGCAAGCCTAGGTCGAGCAATACGGCCGCATAATCGATCGCGGCGAGATACGCTTCGGCCTCGCCAACGTCGCGTGCGCGTTCTACCGACACACCGCGCCGCGAGAGGGCATCGACCAGCGGCACCGCCACTTCATCGTCGTCCTCGACCAACAAAACGCGCATTCTCGGACTTTCTGCACTGCAGCAATTTGTAAGCGAGATGTAAGCTGGCTTACGTAGAGGTGCCAGCCTTGCCGCAATAGGGTTTCCGATGCACGCTTCTCCGACACCCGAATCCCTGCCAGAGACCCGCACGCTGGCCCCGGCCACGCAGACGCGCTGGCTTGTCATCGTCGCCGTTTGTGTGATCGCTGCGGCGCTGTTGTGGTTCGCCGTCGCGCGCCTGACGCACCGCGAGCCCGCCGCCCCGCAACCGACGCCGCCGGGAACCTTACGCCTGACCGCCGACCAGATGGCGGGATTGAAGACGATGCGCGTCGGCTATTCGGCCTCGGACGACCGCACGTTGGCGAGCGGTGCGATCACGGTCGATGGCGATCGCAGCACACCGGTGCTGATGCCTTATGCGGGCCAGATCGTCCGGGTCCTGGCCGATGCCGGGCAATATGTCCGCGCGGGCCAGCCGCTGCTGCTGGTCAAGACCAGCGATTTCGTCGATGCGCGCAGCGGCCTGTTCGCGGCGCACGCGGCGTTCCAGAATGCGCAGGCGCAACTGGCGACGGCGACGCGCAATGCCGAGCGCCAGCGCCAGATTTTCGAGACGGCGGGCGGCGCGCAGAAGGATTACCTGCAGGCGCAGACCGATCTCGTCGCAGCGCAGGCGACCGCGCGCACCACAGCGGCAGCGCTGGGCGCGGCGCGCGGTAAATTGTCGATCCTCGGCAAGACGTCCGGCGAAATCTCGCGGCTGGAAAGCGTCAGCGAGGTTTCGGGCATTCACGACCGCACGACGCTCCATGCGCCGATCGGAGGCCTGATCGCCTCGCGCGATGCGTCGGCCGGGCAATATGTTGCGCAAGGCGGCGACAAGCCGGTGATGACGATCACCGATCCCTCGCACGTCTGGCTGATCGCGCAGATCGCCGAAAGCGATGCCAATGCGGTGCATGTCGGCGATTCGGTCACGGTCACCACGCAGGCGCTACCGGGCCGAAGTTTCCACGCGACGATCGATCTGGTCGGCGCGGCGCTGGATCCGCAGACGCACCGCTTGCCGGTCCGCGCGACCATCGCCAATCCCGATGGGGTGTTGAAGCCGCAGATGTTCGCGAGCTTCTCGATCCAGCGCCCGCAGCGCGGCACGGCGCTGCGCATCCCCGCCGAGGCGGTGATCCATGAGGGCGAAACGGCGCGGGTGTGGGTCGTGCGCCCCGATGGGCTGCTCCAGGCCCGCACGATCACGGCGGGTGACGCGCAGGATGGCACCATTGCCGTGCTCGCCGGTCTCAAGCCGGGCGAGCGGATCGTCACCGCAGGGGCGCTGTTCGTGAACGAGGCGGGTCTCGGCGAATGAACCGCCTGGTCGAATTTTCGCTGCGGCAGCGGTTGCTGATCGTCGGCATCTTTGCCGCGATGCTGGTCGCGGGCGCGGTCGGCTTCTGGAACCTCAATATCGAGGCCTATCCCGATCCCGTGCCGCCGATGGTCGAGGTGATTACCCAGACGCAAGGCCTGTCGGCCGAGGAGATGGAGCGCAACGTCACCATCCCGATCGAGGTCGGCATGGCGGGCATCCCGCATTTGACCGCGATCCGTGCGATTTCGCTGTTCGGCCTGTCCGACATCAAGATCCAGTTCAGCTACGACCTGACCAATGAGGCGGCCAAGCAGCAGGTGATCAACCGCCTGTCGCAATTGCCCCCGCTCGCGGGTGGGGCGCAGCCGACTTTGTCGCCGACCAGCCCGGTCGGCGAAATCTATCGCTACAAGATCAGCGCCCCGCCCGGTTATTCGGTGATGGACCTCAAGACGCTGCAGGACTGGGTGCTGCAACGGCGCTTCAAACGCATTCCCGGCGTGATCGATGTGACCGGCTGGGGCGGAAAACTGCGGACCTATGATGTCGTGATCGACAATGATCGGCTCGCCGCGCAGGGCGTTTCGGTCGGGCAGGTTTTGGCGGCGCTGGGCAAGAGCGACGGCAATGTCGGCGGGCAGACGATCAACTTCGGGGCGCAGGCGGCGATCGTGCGCGGCGTCGGGTTGATCCAGTCGGTATCGGCGATCCAGAACGTACTGGTCGGCACGGCCAACGGTCAGCCGATCCTGCTGAAAAACGTGGCGCATGTCGAGATCGGCAATGCGCCGCGGCTCGGCATCGCGGGGTATAACAATGAGGACGACATCGTTCAGGGCATCGTGCTGATGCAGCGCGGCGCGCAATCGATGCCGACGATCGAAGCGGTGCAGAAGGAAGTCGCCGACATCAACGCCTCGGGCATCCTGCCGCCGGGCGTGCATCTCGATCGCATCTATGACCGCTCGGACCTGATCCACCTGACGATCCACACCGTGCTGGAAAATCTGGTCGCGGGGATTGCGCTGATCTTCTTGCTGCAATGGGCGTTTCTCGGCAATTTGCGCAGCGCGATCATTGTTGCCGCGACCATTCCCTTTGCGCTCGCCTTCGCGATCCTGATCCTGGTGTTGCAGGGCGAGAGTGCGAACCTGTTGTCGGTCGGTGCGCTCGATTTCGGGCTGGTGGTCGATGCCAGCGTCATCATGGTCGAGAATATCTTCCGCCACATGGTGGAACGCTCAGCGCATGTCGAAGGCGGTCGCGGCCATTACACACTGGCCAGCCGCTTCTCGGCGGTGTTGGGGGCGAGCCATGAGGTCAGCCGGGGCATCTTCTTCGCCGCCGCGATCATCATTGCGAGCTTTCTGCCGCTATTCACGCTGACGGGCGTCGAAGGCCATATCTTTGGGCCGATGGCGAAGACCTATGCCTATGCCATTACCGGCGGCCTGATCGCCACCTTCACCGTCGCGCCGGTGCTGGCGACGATGCTGCTGCCCGACAAATTGTCCGAGGTGGAAACGTGGATCGTCGCGCGGTTGCGCCGCCTGTACGAGCCCGCCGCCGCCCTTGCGCTCGGCAACCGCATCCTCGCGATCGGCGGGGTGTTGCTGCTGCTCGGCGGGGCGATGGTCGGCGTGCGCTCGCTCGGCATCGAATTCCTGCCCCATCTCGAGGAGGGCAACATGTATATCCGCGCGAGCCTGCCGGCCTCGATCAGCCTGGAGGCGGGTCAGCCAGTGGTAGACGGCGTACGGCGGATGATCGCCCAATATCCCGAAGTGGAATCGGTGTTGTCGGCACATGGACGGCCCGATGACGGCACCGATTCAACGGGCTTCTTCAACGCCGAGTTCTTCGTGCCGTTGAAGCCAACCGGTAGCTGGCCCGCAGGCGTGACCAAGGAAACGCTGACCGCCGAATTGTCGAAGAAGCTGCAGGCCAAATATCCCGGCGTCGATTTCTCCTTCTCGCAATATATCGAGGACAATGTCGAGGAAGCCGCATCCGGGGTGAAGGGTGCCAATTCGATCAAGCTGTTCGGCCCAGATTTGCCGACGCTCGAAAAATATGCCGATGCGATCAAGGCGGAGATGGCCAAGGTCAAGGGTATCGAGGATCTGGGCGTGTTCCAGTCGCTCGGCCAACCGACGGTGCGGATCGATGTCGATCGCGCGCGCGCCTCGCGTTATGGCCTGACACCTGACGACATCAACGCGACCGTGGCGGCGGCAATCGGTGGGCAATCGGCGGCGGATCTGTATGAAAAGGGCACGGACCGGCACTTCCCGATCGTCGTGCGCCTGAAGGCAGAGCAGCGCGATTCCCTCGACGCGATCCGCCGCATCACCGTTGGCGCGCCGTCGCCCAATGGCAATGGCACGATCCAGGTGCCGCTGTCCGAAGTCGCCGATATCAAACTGACATCGGGTGCGTCATTCATCTACCGCGAGCATCAGGAACGCTACATCCCGATCAAATTCTCGGTGCGCGGGCGCGATCTCGGCGGCGCGGTGGAAGAGGCGCGGGCACGGATCACGCGGACCGTGCATTTGCCGCCCGGCTATCACCTCGAATGGGCGGGCGAGCTCGACAATCTCACCAACGCCGTCGCGCGGTTGGAGGTAGTCGTGCCGATCAGCCTGTTGCTGATCCTGCTGCTGCTCTACGCCAATTTCGGGTCGATCCGTGACAGTCTGCTCGCTTTCTCGGCAATCCCGATGGCGATCATCGGCGGCGTGCTGGCGCTCGCATTGACGGGCACGGCCTTCAGCATTTCCTCGGCGATCGGGTTTGTCGCCTTGTTCGGCATTGCGGTGATGGACGGCATTCTGGTCGTCACCACCTATAACCACGCAATCGACGAATATATGGGGCGGCAAGGCGCTTTGGCGACGACGGTGCGACACAGCTTGCGCCCGGTGGTGATGACCTGCCTGGTGGCGGCGATCGGCCTGCTGCCGGCCGCCATCTCCAATGGGATCGGCAGCCAGGTACAGAAGCCGCTGGCGCTGGTGGTGGTGGGGGGTATGACGCTTGCCCCGTTGCTGATCCTACTGGTGTTGCCGGTGCTGATCGATCGCTTCTCGCGGCGGGTGCCGCCGGGGGATCGCGGTGCGCACGGGCGCGATGTCGGGCACCATCCGCACCCCACCGCCGATTCGGGGGAGATGCCGGCATGAAGCGCCTCTTGCTCGCAGTGCTCGCCGGGTCGGTATCGGCTTGTGCGGTCGGCCCCCGGGACCTGGATCCGCATGTCGCGTTACCGCCGCCTGTCAAACCGCAGAGCTTTGCGCCGCGTGCCGGGG
Organism: Sphingomonas sp. TF3; assembly: GCF_003985085.1. Classification (NCBI taxonomy): domain Bacteria; kingdom Pseudomonadati; phylum Pseudomonadota; class Alphaproteobacteria; order Sphingomonadales; family Sphingomonadaceae; genus Sphingomonas; species Sphingomonas sp. TF3. The sequence goes on from NZ_RWKS01000002.1 coordinate 250,716, forward strand.
AGGCGCAGGTGGCGCGGACCGGCACGGTGGCGAGCGACTGGTGGCGCGCTTTCGGATCGCCCGATCTCGATGCACTGGTGGACGAGGCGCTACGTCATGCGACCGACATCGCCGTCGCCGATGCGGCCTTGCGTCAGGCGCGCGAGCTTGCCGGGGCGGCGGGTGGCGCGGCGTTGCCTCAGGTCGATGCGAGCTATCAGGCGCAGCGCACGCGCGTTTCCAAGGCGCTTGCTCCCGCAGTGACCGACGCCACGCAATATCTGTATTCGTTGCACACCGCGCAGGTGACGGTCAGCTATTCGCCCGACGTGTTCGGTGGAACGCACGCCAAGATCCGGTCGGCACGGGCTGCGGCGGATGTCGCACGCCACCGGCTTGAAGCGGCACGCGCGACTGTAGCGGCCAATTTGGTGCAGGCCGTGATCCAGCGCGCGTCGCTGGCCGATCAGATCGACGCGGCGCGGGCAAGTTTGGCGGTCAACCGCGACATTCTGCAGAACCAGCGGCGACGCCAGCAACTTGGTGCTGTGGGCGAGGCGGATGTGGCGACCCAGCAGACCGCCTTGGCAACGGCGGAAGCGGCGCTGCCGGCACTTGTGCGAGCAGAGGCGCATCAGCGCGTGGTCATCGGCACCTTGCTCGGCCGCGCGGCGGGGGGCGATCTGCCGACCCTGCCAGCGCTTTCTGCCATCTCACTGCCGCACGACGTGCCGCTTGCCTTGCCGTCCGACCTCGTGGCGCGGCGCCCCGATGTGCGCGCCGCGCGGGCGCAACTCGAAGGGGCAGGGGCCGATGTCGGCGTGGCGATTGCCGCCCGTTTGCCCAACCTGCAGTTGAGCGCGAGCGCCGGGGGCGAGGCGCAGCATCTGTTCGACCTGTTCCAGAGTGGCAATCCGTTCTGGGCGTTGCTCGGCGGAGTCACGCAGCCGATCTTCCACGGCGGGGCGTTGCGACACCAGCAGCGCGCGGCAGAAGCCGCGCTGGACGGGGCAAAGGCGCAATATCGCGCGGCGGTGCTACAGGCGTTTGGGGACGTTTCGGACGCGTTGAGCGGCCTGCGCACCGATGCCGATGCGCTGGACGCCGCCGCGCGCGCGAGCGATGCCTCGGGTCGCGCGCTCGGCTTCGTTCGCCGCCAATTGGCGCTTGGGGATGTTGGTACTCTGGCCCTGCTCAACGCCACCGCCGCAGACGCGCAGGCGCGTGCACAGTTGATCCAGGCGCGCGCTGCCCGGTTGGCCGACACCGTTGCTCTGTACCAGGCGGTCGGCGGTGGTGTTGTCGCCGATTGAGGTGTGCTAGCCCCGCGCATGACGATCAGGAAGAGGCAGGAGATGTCGGAAGAAGGTTTTGAAATCCGTGGCGCGCATGAGGAAGAGATCGAAGACCGGGCGCATCACCGTGAGCCCTTGAGCCAGAAGATCGCGCTGTTCTCTGCGGTGTTGGCGACCCTTGGTGCGATCGTCAGTTTCCTGGGCGGCCACACTCAGAACGACGCGCTCTATTACAAGAATGAGGCCGTGCTGATGAAGGCGCGGGCCTCGGATAGCTGGGCCTATTATCAGGCGGAGGATATCAAGCGGCACCTCGCCGACACCGTCGTCAAGATCGCGCCCGCTTCGGCCAGCGCTGCGGCGGCGGATTCGCGCAAATATGCCGAACGTGCCCGGGAACTGCGCGTGACGGCGGAAGAGCTTGATCGCAAATCCGAAGAGGCGGATGCGGAGTCGCGGCGCGCGCTTTCGCCCCATACCAAGCTCGCGATCGCAATGACCTTTATCCAGATCGCGATCGCGCTCGCCTCGATCAGCGCGTTGACGCAGCGGCGCTGGCTGTTGTGGGGCGCAGGCGCGTCCGCGGTACTGGGGGTCGTGCTGAGCGTGGTTGCGTGGATTTGACGCGCGGCGGACCCTTCCAATCTCGACTGTAGCGCGCATGCGTGTAAGCGTGCGGGCGATGGAACGAAACGGAATGAGACGGGACGGCGTCGCAGGCGTGTCGGTGGCGGCGCTGTTGCTGCCCGAGGCGATCGCTTATGGTGGCCTAGCCGGTTTTCCACCGGGCCAGGCGCTGGTCGCGGCGTTGGCCGGGATTGCCGCTTATGCGCTGGTCGGGCGCAGTCGCGTCGCCATTGTTGCGCCGACATCGGCATCGGCCGCGACGCTCGCTGCGGCGACGGCGTCGCTTGCCATAGCCGACCCATCGCAGCGGTTGCTGGCGGCGGTGGTGATGGTCGGGCTGGTGGGGCTGTTGTTTCTCGTCGCGGGGGCGCTGCGGCTCGGCTTTGTCGCGGCGTTCGTATCGCGGCCCGTGCTGCGCGGCTTTGCGATCGGGCTGGCGGCGAGCATCGTGCTGCGCCAGTTTATCGCCACCACCGGGGTCGCACCGGGCGATGGCAACGTGCTGTCGCAACTTGCTGTGACCCTCGCCCATATGCCGGGTTGGAACGGTGCAAGCCTTGCGATTGGGGCGGTTGCGCTCGCGGTGGCGGTGCTGTTGCGGCGCTGGCCCGCCGTTCCCAGGGCGCTGATATTGCTCGCATTGGGCGCGCTTACCGCGTCGATCGTTGATTTGCGGGCATGGCATGTCCCCTTGGTCGGCGCGATCGACCTCACCTTTGCCGCGCCGCGCTTGCCGTTGCTGGATCGCGCACATTGGATCGCGCTCGCCTCTGCCGCCTTGCCGCTGGCGTTGATCGTTTTTGTGGAATCCTGGGGCACGATGCGCTCGCTCGCGCTCAACCGGGGCGAGAGTGTCGACCCCAATCGGGAGCTGGTGGCGATTGGTGTTGCCAATCTCGCCGCGGCAGCGGTGGGCGGGCAGGTGGTGGGGGCGGGGTTTTCCGCAGCGTCCGCCAATGACAGCGCCGGCGCGGCGACGCGGCGGGCGAGCCTGATCGCGTGGTGCGGGCTGGCGGTATTGATGGCGCTTGGCCTGGGTCTGGTCGCGCGCGTGCCGATGCCGGTCCTGGCGGCGGTGGTGGTTTCGGCTTTGCTCCATGCGCTTGACCCGTCGCCCTTGCGGCGGCTGTGGCGGATCGACCGCGACCAATATGTGGCGAGCGCAGCGGCGCTGGGCGTGCTGGTGCTCGGCGTCCTGTACGGGATGTTGCTGGCGGTGCTGCTCTCGGTGCTGGCGATCATTCACCGGCTGGCGTCGCCTGAAGTGGTCGAACTTGGGCGGCTGGGCGAAGGTCGCGACTTTGTCGATCGGTCGCGCCACCCGGAGGCATTGGTGCAACCGGATGTGGTGGTGCTGCGGCCGGGCGAGCCCTTGTTCTTCGCCAATGCCGAACGGATCATGGCGCTGGTCGAACGGCGCGCAGTGGCGCAGGATGCGCATACGGTGATCCTCAGCCTGGAGGAAAGCAGCGATTTGGATAGCACGGCGGTGGACGTTCTAGGCGAAGCGTCGATCCGGCTGGGCGCGGCCGGGCGTGCCTTGGTGCTGGCACGGCTGAAGGATCCGGTGCGCGATTTGCTCAATGAGAGCGGCACCGCGCAGATCGCACTGGCCGGGCGCAGCGCGCGCAGTGTCGCCGATGCGGTCGATGCGGCAACACGCCCATTTTCAAAGGAGATGACGGTATGAGAACCAGCCGCGAGCCCATGCTTCTTCCCGTACCCCTCGATGCGCTGAGGCCGACGCAGATGACGGTCGGCCTGCGCGAGGTCGAGCGCAAGCGCGCCGAATGGCGCGGACAGCGCGACGATGCCGGCAAGTATCTTGGGCGGCACATGATCCCGGTGGTGCTCGGCCCCAAGGGCAAATCCTATGTGATCGACCATCATCACCTTGCCCGCGCGCTGGTCGAGGAGGGGCAGGAGGAAGTGCTGACCACCGTGGTCGCCGATCTGCGGCCGCTCAGCCAGGATGCCTTCTGGGTGTTCCTCGACAATCGCGGCTGGCTGCACCCGTTTGACGAGCACGGCCAGCGTCGCGGCTATGGTGATATCCCCAAACGCATTCGCGACCTTGCCGACGATCCGTTCCGCTCGCTCGCGGGGGCGGTGCGCCAGGCGGGCGGCTATGCGAAGGAAACCACGCCGTTCAGCGAGTTTATCTGGGCGGATTATCTGCGGCGTTTGATTAAGAAAACGGCGGTCGAGAAGAATTTCGACAAGGCGCTCGACAAGGCATTGGGCTATGCGCGGTCGCATGAGGCGCGGTTCATGCCGGGCTGGTGCGGCGTCGACCCGGACCTTGCGCATCACGTATGAACCGCGCGGTTTCCGGCTAGCATCGGCGCGTAGGGGCGATTACGGGGCGTGGCGATGTTGCGCTGCCGAATCCGAAGCCGGGCGGTTGGCGGGGCATTCTTAACAAGCAGATCGTCCGCTTCTGGTACGGGATAGGTGTATGCACACCGTTTCGGCGTACTGGCACTGGCGCGTACATTCGGAGTCGCCGATGCGCATCTACCTCCTGGCTCTTCTGGCTGGCATTGCAGCACCGGCGATGGCGCAGACCGCGCCCGCTGCGGTTTCGACCACGGAAACGTCGGCCGTGTCGCAGTCCGACGTTTTCGCCATCCACGGCCAGTTCACCCTCACCGCGCAAGGTACGCCGGGCTTCACCTCGCCTTATGCCGGGCCAAACAGCCTGACGCCGCACCAGATCAAGGAAACGACCGACGCGACGCTCTATGTCGGGGTGCGCCCGTGGCAAGGAGGCGAGGTGTGGATCAACCCGGAAATGGACCAGGGCTTTGGCCTGTCCAACACGCTGGGCGTCGCGGGTTTCCCGAGTGCGGAGGCGTATAAGGTTGGCAAGAGCAATCCCTATTTCCGGCTGCAGCGGCTGTTCTTCCGCCAGACGATCAATCTGGGCGGCGCGCGCGACGACGCGACGGCGACGCTCAACCAGTTCGCGGCGCGGCGGACAGCCGACCGGGTGGTGCTGACGCTCGGCAAGTTCGGTGTCGGCGATGTGTTCGACACCAATCGCTATGCGCACGATCCGCGCGCCGATTTCCTCAACTGGACGCTCGTCGATGCGGGCAGCTTCGATTATGCCGCCGACGCCTGGGGCTATAGCACCGGCGCGGCGGTGGAATGGTATCGGGGGCCGTGGACGGTGCGGGCCGGGCTGTTCAACCTCTCCAAAATCCCCAATGGCGAGACGCTGGAGCGCGATTTCAGCCAGTTTCAACTCGATGGCGAAATCGAGCATCGCCACACGATCGGGGACCGCGACGGCGCTGTCCGCGTCACCGTGTTCCGCAATCATGGGCGGTTCGGTCGCTTCGACGATGCGCTGGCGCTTGCGGCAAGGACGGGCACGGCTCCCGACACCGCGCTGGTGCGCGATTGGCGGACGCGGATCGGCGCGTCCCTCAATCTGGAGCAAGCGGTGACGGCATCGATCGGCGTGTTTGCGCGCGCGGGGATCGCGGACGGGCAGATCGAGCCCTATGATTTCACCGATGTCGATCGCACCGCCTCTGCTGGCGTTTCGATCAAGGGCGCGTCGTGGGGGCGCGGCGGCGACACGGTCGGGATCGCCGCCGTCGTCAACGGCATCTCCGCTGTGCATCAGCGCTATCTCGATGCGGGTGGCGTGGGGGTGCTGGTCGGTGACGGCAAACTGCCGCATCCGGGCGCGGAAGCGATTGGCGAAGTCTATTATGCGTGGGTGCCGATCGAGCCGGTTTCGATCACCGCTGATTATCAGTTGATCGGCAACCCCGGCTACAACCGCGATCGCGGGCCGATCAGCGCCTTTGCGATCCGGCTGCACGGGCAGTTTTGAGGTTGGGCAAGGCGGTCCGGCCGGGCCGCCCTTTTCTTTTGCGGCGTCGCGGCTAAAGCCAGACGCTATGAGCGAGCTTCCAAAAACCTTCGACCCCGCCGAAATCGAACAGCGCTGGTATGCGCATTGGGAAAGCACGGGCCAGTTCCGCCCGGATCGTCCCGGTGCCGAGCCGTGGACGATCGTCAACCCGCCGCCCAACGTGACGGGTTCGCTCCATATCGGCCATGCGCTCGACAACACGCTGCAGGACATCCTCGCCCGCCACGCCCGCTTGCAGGGCAAGGATGCCTTGTGGGTGGTCGGCACCGACCATGCCGGCATCGCCACGCAAATGGTGGTCGAGCGGCAACTGAATGAGCGGCAGGACAAGCGCACCAATTACACGCGCGAGCAATTCGTCGAAAAAGTGTGGACGTGGAAGGAAGAGAGCGGCGGGGAAATCACCCAGCAGCTCCGCCGCCTCGGCTGCTCGATGGATTGGAAGAACGAGCGCTTCACCATGGATGAGGGCTTTTCCAAGGCCGTCCTCAAGGTGTTCGTCGACCTGCACAAAGAGGGCCTGATCTACCGCGACAAGCGGCTGGTGAACTGGGATCCGGGTCTCGGCACCGCGATCAGCGACCTCGAGGTCGAGACGCGCGAGATCAAGGGCAGCTTCTGGCATTTGCGCTATCCGCTGGCGGACGGTTCGGGCTTCATCGAAGTCGCGACCACGCGGCCCGAAACGATGCTCGCCGATATGGCGGTCGCGGTGAACGCTGCGGACGAACGCTATACCCATCTCGTCGGCAAGCATGTGAAGCTGCCAATCACCGGCCGCCTGATCCCGATCATTACCGATGATCATGCCGATCCCGAGTTGGGGTCTGGCGCGGTGAAGATCACGCCGGGGCATGATTTCAACGATTTCGAAGTCGGCAAGCGCGCCGGTATCGCGGCTGGCGCAATGCTCAACATGCTCGATGCCAAGGCGCAGGTCGTGCAGGTTGCGGACGGGCTGATCCCGGATGCGTTCCTCGGCCTTACCACCGCCGAGGCGCGTAAGGCGGTGGTCGCGCAGTTGAAGGCCGAAGGCTTCCTGATCCCGCACATCGACAAGGACGGCGTGGAACACGACGCCGAACCGCGCACGATCCAGACGCCGTACGGCGATCGCTCGGGCGTGGTGATCGAGCCGTGGCTCACCGACCAATGGTATGTCGACGCCGCGACGCTCGCGAAACCGGCGATCGAGGCGGTGCGCTCGGGCGCGATCGAGATCGTGCCCAAGACGTGGGAAAAGACGTTCTTCAATTGGATGGAGAATATCCAGCCGTGGTGTGTCTCGCGCCAGCTTTGGTGGGGGCACCGGATCCCGGCTTGGTTTGGGCCGGAGAAATCACACGCTGGCGATCTGACGGCCGACCTCTCATTTCACATGAGCAGTGACGGACCTAGCCAGCAAGTCACCTATCCCATGGTGTTTGTGGCTGAGAACGAGAACGAGGCGTTCGAACAAGCTGCCGAATATTATGGCGTCACCGCTGATGAAATTAGAACAAATTCTTTCGATCCCATGGTTTCGATTTTCGCGCCACACGTGCGTCGCGATCAAGACGTCCTCGACACCTGGTTCTCCTCGGCGCTGTGGCCCTTCGCAACGATGGGCTGGCCCGACTCTTCTTCTCCCTCTCCCCGCTCGCGGGGAGAGGGCCGGGGAGAGGGGCAGTCGCAAGCGCCGTCCTCCGATACTGCCCCTCTCCCGACCTCGCTTCGCTCGGCCACCCTCTCCCCTGAAGGGGAGAGGGAGACTTTGGGCGGCCGCTACCCCAATGACGTGCTCATCTCGGGCTTCGACATCCTGTTCTTCTGGGACGCCCGCATGATGATGCAGGGCATCCACTTTATGGGCGATGTGCCGTTCAAGAAGCTCTATTTGCACGGCCTCGTGCGCGCGGCGGACGGGCAAAAGATGTCCAAGTCCAAGGGCAATGTCGTCAACCCGCTCGGGCTGATCGACACATATGGCGCGGACGCTTTGCGCTTCTTCATGGCGGCGATGGAAAGCCAGGGCCGCGACATCAAGATGGATGAGAAGCGGGTCGAGGGCTATCGCAACTTCGCCACCAAGCTGTGGAACGCCTGCCGCTTCGCGCAAGCCAACGGCATCGGCGCGAGCAAGACGCTCGATGCGCCGGAGGCGACACTCGCGGTCAACAAATGGATCATCGCCGAGACGATCTCGACGGTCCAGGCGGTCGATCTCGCGCTCGCCGACCTGCGCTTCGATGGCGCGGCGAACGCCGTCTATCAGTTCGTGTGGAGCCGCTTCTGCGACTGGTATCTGGAGCTGATCAAGCCCGTGCTCGGGCAGATGGACGCCCCCGCGACCGGCGCGGAGGCCGACGAAACCCGCGCCGTCGCCGGTTGGGTGATCGACCAGATTCTCGTGCTGCTGCACCCGTTCATGCCGTTCATCACCGAGGAACTGTGGCACGCCATGGGCGCGCGCGAGAATGACCTGATCGTCGCCAAATGGCCGATGGCGGATGCGCGGTCGATCGATCCGGAGGCGAGTAAGGAAATCGCTTGGTTAATCGATCTAATCACCGGCATTCGCGGGGCCCGAACCGAGCTTGGCATCGCGCCAGGAGTAAAAATGCAGCTTCATGTCTATAGCGATGACGCTGGCCTTCGCGCGCGCTTCGACCGGAACACGGATGCATTAATGCGTCTGGCGCGCTTGGATCGAACGCATTTCACGCGCGCGGTCCCTGGATTAACACCCGATGGTGGGCTTGGTTCTGAAGGGCCCGCGGTTACGGTCGTCGTTGATGCCGTCAGCTACAAGCTGCCGCTGGAAGGCGTGATCGACCTCGATGCCGAGCGCGCGCGCCTGACCAAGGGCATTGAGGCTGCCGCGAAGGAGCGTGACGCGCTCGCCGGGCGGCTGGGCAATCCCAGCTTCGTCGAGCGCGCCAAGCCCGAAGCCGTCGAAAAGGCCCGCGCCGACCACGCCGAAAAGGCCGCCGAAGCCGAGCGGCTGACTGCCGCACTGGCGCGGCTGGGTTAAAATTCCCCTCCCGCTTGCGGGAGGGGTTAGGGGAGGGCATGGGCGTACCGTGAGCGATCGTACAAGCCCTCCCCCAGCCCCTCCCGCAAGCGGGAGGGGAGTAATAGGGGCAGCCCCTCCCGCAAGCGGGAGGGGAGCCTTAGCGGCAGCGCCTCCGGCAAGGGGCAGGGGCGGCAAGCACGATCTCACCTCCGGCCCGATCGGGCGGACGCTGCTTGCCTTTGCGCTGCCCACGCTCGGCGCGAACATCCTCCAGTCGCTCAACGGGTCGATCAACACGATCTGGGTCGGCCGCTTCCTGGGCGAGGGCGCGGTGGCGGCGACTGCCAATGCCAACACGATCATGTTCCTGATGTTTGCCGGCATCTTCGGCTTCGGCATGGCGGCGACAATCCTGATCGGCCAGAGTATCGGCCGCCGCGACATCGAGGGGGCGCGGCGTGCGTTCGGCGCGTCGATCGGGTTGGTAATGGGCGCGGCGGTGGTGATCGCGGTGCTCGGCTGGATCTTCACGCCCGAAATCCTGAAGGTGCTCGCCACCCCGCCCAGCGTGATGCCGCTGGCGCTCGAGTATCTGCGCGTCATCTTCCTCGGGCTCCCCGCGACGCTGCTGCTGGTGCTGCTCGGCATGGCGCTGCGCGGCGTCGGCGATTCGATCACGCCCTTGTGGTTCACGGTGCTGAGTGTCGTGCTCGACAGCGGGCTCAACCCCGTTTTCATCCGCGGCTGGTTCGGCATGCCGGCCATGGGCATCGCCGGGTCCGCCACCGCGACGCTCATCTCCGCGCATGTCGCAGCATTTGGGCTGCTCGCTTTTATCTATCTGCGTGATTTGCCGATCCGGCTGCGCGGGCATGAACTGACCTGGTTGATCCCGTCCCCCGCCTTGATCCGCACGATCATCGGCAAGGGCCTGCCAATGGGCGCGCAGATGCTGGTCGTGTCCTTCGCCGCGCTGACCATGACCGGCCTCGTCAACCGCTACGGCGTCGACACCAGCGCGGCCTACGGCGTGTCGATGCAATTATGGGGTTATATCCAGATGCCCGCGCTCGCCGTCGGTGCGGCGGTCAGCAGCATGGTCGCGCAGAATATCGGGGCGGGGCTGTGGGATCGGGTCGATCGCATTACCCGGTCGGGCCTGCTGTTCAGCGCCTTGCTCACCTCGACCATGGTGGCTGCGGTGATCCTGTTCGATCGCCCGGTGATGGCGGTGTTCCTCGGCGGCGACAGCCCGGCCTTGCCGATCGCGCGCCATATCCAGGTGCTGGCGAGCTGGAACTTCATCGTCTTCGGCATGACGATGGTGCTGTTCTCGGCGGTGCGCGCGAACGGCGCGGTATGGGCGCCTTTGGTGATGCTGATCATCGCCATGTACCCGGTGCGGCTCGGCTTCGCGCTTGCCTTCAAGGGCAGCTTAGGTGCCGATTCCCTGTGGTGGAGCTTCCCGCTCGGCTCGGTCGCGACCTTGCTGATGTCGTCGGTCTATTATCGCTACGGCGGCTGGCGCAAACAGCGGCTGGTGGTCCCCGCCAGCACCGCTGCCGCCCCCACGCAAGCTGCTGCCGCCGAACCCGTCGGCGGGCAACATCCGGTCGGCTGATCACCGACTCGCTTGCGCATGCGCGCGGGCGGTTCCAGAAAGCGGGGCATGACCGCACACTATCCCGCCCTCCGCCTTCGCCGTACCCGTGCCAGCGCGTGGAGCCGTCGGCTCTATGCCGAAACCGTGCTCACCCCGGCCGATCTGATCTGGCCGCTGTTCATTGCCGAAGGGCAGGGCGTGGAAGAGCCGATCGCCTCGCTGCCCGGCGTGTCGCGCTGGTCGGTCGATGGCATCGTCGCGCGCGGTCGTGAGGCGCGCGATCTCGGCATTCCGTGTCTCGCACTGTTCCCCAATACGCCAGGGTATTTGCGCACCGATGACGGGCGCGAGGCGCTCAACCCCGACAACCTCATGTGCCGCGCGATCCGCGCGCTGAAGGACGCCGTGCCCGAAATCGGCGTGCTGACCGACGTCGCGCTCGACCCTTATACCACGCACGGCCATGACGGTCTGGTCGACGAGGCCGGCTATGTCGTCAACGACATCACCTCGGAGGCGTTGGTCGCCCAGGCGCTCAACCAGGCCGAAGCCGGATCGGACATCATCGCGCCCTCGGACATGATGGACGGCCGCATCGGCGCGATCCGCGAGGCGCTCGAGCAAGGCGGGCACCACAATGTCCAGATCATGTCCTATGCCGCGAAGTATGCCAGCGCGTTCTACGGCCCGTTCCGCGATGCGGTCGGCAGTCGCGGGCTGCTGAAGGGCGACAAGAAGACCTATCAGATGGACTCCGCCAATGCCGAGGAAGCGCTGCGCGAAGTCGCGCTCGATCTCGCCGAAGGCGCCGATAGCGTGATGGTCAAGCCCGGCCTGCCCTATCTCGACATCGTCGCACGGGTGAAATCGGCGTTCGAAGTGCCGGTGTTCGCGTACCAGGTCAGTGGCGAATATGCGATGATCGAGGCGGCGGTTGCAGCGGGTGCCGCCGAACGCGATCCGATGGTGCTGGAAACGTTGATGGCGTTCAAGCGCGCGGGCTGTTCGGGCGTGCTCACCTATCATGCGGCGCTGGCGGCGCGGTTGCTCGGCGCGTGATAGAGACGATCGTCGAGAGCGAGCGGCTGCGGCTGCGCGTGCCCGGTGCCGCCGACCGCGCGACGCTGCACGGCTGGTTCGGCGACCGCCAAGTGATGGCCGATCTCGGGCCGGTGCGGGATGCGGTCACCTCCGATGAGGTGCTGGCGCGACATGACGGCTATCGTGCCGATGGCCTGGGCTTCTGGATGGTCGAGCGCCGCGCCGATGGCGTCCCGGTTGGGTTTTGCGGACTGAAACCCAGCGACCCCGGTCGGCCGCTGGCCGGCGAGCTCGAAATCGGCTGGATGTTCGGCCCCGCGCATTGGGGGCAGGGCTATGCCGGAGAAGCGGCCCGCGCCGTGATCGACTGGGCCTGGGCGCATCGCCCCGACTCGCGCATCGTCGCGGTCACCGCGCGGGTCAACGTCAAGAGCCAGCGGGTGATGGAGCGCATCGGCATGCGCGCCGAACCGACGCTCGATTATGAGCATCCAAGCTATCCCGAGGGCGACCGGCTGCGCGACAGCGTCGTCTATGTGATCGACCGCCCCGCCCCATGATCGAGACGCCGCGCCTCACCTTGCGCGGCTGGCGCGAAGCGGATGTCGCACCCTTCCATGCGATGGGGCAGGACGAAGAGGTCATGCGCTATCTCGGCCCCTTGATGACGCTCGACGAGGCGCGCGCGGCCTATGAACGTTGCGTCGCGCGGCAGGCCGAAGCGGGCTGCTGCTTCTGGGTGATCGAACGCAAGAGCGACGCCGCCTTTCTCGGGTTTTGCGGCCTGCAGCAGGGATATGACTTTCTCGAAGGCGAGATCGAGATAGGCTGGCGCTTGCGCCGCGATACGTGGGGGCAGGGCTATGCGCGCGAGGCGGCCGAGGCGAGCCTGGCCTGGGGCTGGGGCCATCTGGATGCACCGCGCATCACCGCGATCACCGTCGCCGCCAACACGCGCAGTTGGGGCCTGATGGAGCGGCTCGGCCTCTCCCGCGTCGAAGGCGGCGATTTCGATCATCCCGCTGTCCCGGAGGGCAGCCCGCTCAAGCGCCACATTCTCTATCGCATCGATCGGCCTGCCTGATGTCCATACGCCTGGTTCGCCCGCTTTTCGTCGTCACGATCCTGGCCAGTTCGTTCCTGCTGTTTCTCGTGCAGCCGATGGTCGCGCGCATGGCGCTGCCGCGCCTCGGCGGCGCGCCTGCGGTGTGGAACTCGGCGATGCTGGTCTATCAGGCGTTGCTGCTCGGCGGGTATGCCTATGCGCATTGGCTGGGGCGGCTTGGGCCCCGCGCCCAAGGCATGACGCATCTCGCCGTGCTGCTGGTTGCCGGGCTGTGGTTGCCGATCGGCCTCAATGCGCTGCAGCCGGGACCGACCGCGCAACCGGCACTATGGGTGCCATGGTTGCTGTGTCTTTCGATCGGGCCGCTGTTTTTCGCAGTGTCGGCGCAGGCACCGCTGCTGCAGCGTTGGTTCAGCCTGTCGCGCGAGGGGGAGGATCCGTATGCGCTGTATGCCGCCTCCAATTTCGGCAGTTTTGCCGGGCTGATCGCCTATCCGTTGGTGGTGGAGCCCGGCATGGCGCTTCTCGGCCAGCGCATCCTGTGGAGCAGCGGGTATATCCTGGTCGGCCTGCTGGTCGCTTTATGCGCGGCCACTTTGCCGAAAACCGCACCGGGTGCGGCAGCGCTGGCCAGTCCTGCCCCGCAATCTGCGCCACCCACCGGCCGTCGCGTCGCACACTGGATCGCGCTGGCATTCGTGCCGTCAGGGCTGATGCTGGCCACGTCTACCTACATCTCCACTGATATCGTCGCGATGCCGCTGCTGTGGGTGGTGCCGCTCGGCCTCTATCTGCTGAGCTTCACCGTCGCGTTCGCCACCGATCGCACGATGGCGGATATGCAGACGCGGGTCGCACCGGTCGCGATCCTGCTGTTTGGCGGCATTCTGGTGGCCGGTATGGGGGGCATGCCCTATCTCGGCGCGATCATGGCGCTGGCGCTGTTGTTTCTGGTGTCGGTCGCGCTCAACACCGCCTTGTACCGCATTCGACCCGAGCCGGACCGGCTGACCGGATTCTATCTGGCGATGGCGGTGGGCGGGGCGCTCGGTGGGGTGTTCGCCGCCTTGATCGCCCCGCTCGTGTTCGACTGGACCTATGAATATCCGATCCTGGTGCTCGCGGCCGGGCTATTGGTGCCCCAGCATGCCTTGCTGCGTCCGATCAGAAGATTGTGGGAGGGGAGCGCGCACCGCCGCCATATTCTCACCGGCGTGGTGGCGCTGGTCGTGCTGGGGCTGGTGGGTTTGATTCTGGCGGATGCGGGGCCGGGGCTTGGCGCGCTGCCGCAGGCCGCTTTGTTGGTGATCGTCGTGATCGGGCTGTTATCCATGGGCGCGCGGTGGGCGTTTGTGTCTGTACTGCTTGGCGTGTTGGTCGCGTTCGGCGGATACCGGGCGGTGATGATCTCATTGGAACCGCACGCGCGCACGCGGAGCTATTTCGGCGTTTATACCGTTCATAACGCGGCGACCCAGCGGCAATTGGCACACGGCACTACGGTCCACGGTGTCCAGTTGCTGGGTTCGCCCGCTCGCGAGCGGACCCCGACTGCCTATTATGTCGCAGCGTCGGGGGTTGGCCGCGCAATGCAGGTGCTGCCAATACTGTATGGCGCGCATGCGCGAGTCGGGATTGTCGGTTTGGGGTCGGGAACGCTCGCTTGCTATGCCGTGGCGGGGCAGGATTGGCGCTTTTACGAGATCGACCCGGCGGTGGTGCGGATCGCGCGCGATACCGGCCAGTTCACCTTTCTTTCGCGGTGTCTTCCGCACCCTGGTATCGTGTTGGGGGATGCACGGCTGAACCTTGCGGTTGCGCCCGCGGCGTCGCTTGACCTGTTGGCGCTCGACGCGTTTTCGTCAGATGCGGTGCCGATGCACCTGATGACGCGGGAAGCATTCGCCAGTTATGCGCGCGTCCTCGCTCCACGCGGATTGTTGCTCGTCCACATTTCGAATCGCTTCCTCGATCTTGAACCCGTTGTCGCGGCGGCGGCGCAGGGCGGTGGGTGGTATAGCGCGCAGCTTTTCTATCATCCGCGCGCGATCAATCGCGATGCTGCGACGATGTCGCAATGGATTGCGCTGTCGCGAGACCCGGCGGTGATCCAATCTTTGAAGGCGCGCGATTCGGCCTGGGGACTGGTCAAGCCGCGTGCGGGCTTTGCGCCCTGGACGGATGACTATTCGACCATTTTACCGCTGTTGAAGGCGGGGCGTTAGGCGTCCGGCAGGCGCGCGGCAATCGCCGCGATTCGCGCGCTCTGCGCTTCGAACGCGGCTTGCGCGGCATTGTGCAGGCTGGCGATGGCGGGATAGTCGGGTTTGCCGTCGGCGGCGCGCGCGATCGCCAGCGAATCGATATCGGTCAGCATCGACGAGGTGGTCGCACGATAGTCGTCCAGCCCGGCCAAGGCGGTCTGCGCGGCAATCCAGCGTTCTCCCCCGACTCGGTCGCCCTGCGCCGCACTCGCGAGCCGCTCCGCAGTTTCGGCGGCCGGCGCAAAGGCCGCCGTGGTTTTGTCGAGCGTCTTGCGCAGGTCCGCCAACGCCAGGTCGGTCGCCGGGTCCGCCGCTACGACGGGAATGACGACATCCGGTTCCGCATCGC